>NZ_DASVSO010000516.1:0-12450 GCF_036388035.1 Archangium sp. | reverse complement strand
GGAAAGTGGCTGCGATGGGCGTTTTCACCCTGCAAACGTGTGCATGTGCGCGGGTGAGGGGAGGGCACCGGCTCGTGCTCGCCTGCTCCCCAGCCTCCCTTCGATTGCGCCCACTTCACGACGGACGGCGACAGTAGACGGGCGAGCTTCAGCGCTCGTCTTCGTCCTCGTCGTAGTCCTCTTCGTCGTCGGACTCCTCGTCCTCGTCGAAGTCCAGCTCCTCGTCGTCGGACTCCTCGTCCTCGTCGGCCTCGTCATCCTCGTCGACGATCTCGTCCTCGAGCTCCTCCGTCTCCAGCGACATGGAGACGGCGAACTTCTTGCCCAGCACGGCCACCTGCGTCCGCATCTCGGTGAGGGCCGAGACGAAGTCCTCCTGGATGTTGGTGGCGACCTTCTGACCGCAATGAGGGCAGACGAGCTTCTCCGTCCCCTCGATGAGATCTCCAGCATCCAGCTCGAAGGTGCCCTCGCACTTCTGGCAAGTCAGGTCGATGGTCATGTGCGTCGCGCGGAATACATAGGCCTCCGGTTGCCTGTCAACGTCCGTGGCGGGCGCCTACCTCGTTTCAGTACCCTGGGAGCCTTATGGACACCCCCAGGACGATGGTGCATGCGCTCCATGATCAAGCCACCCGGAGGCAACACCGTCCGGCCCTGTGGACGCGCAGGGGGCGGACGTACGTGCCCACCTCGTGGCAGGAGTATGCCCTCCGGGTGAAGCGCTTCGCCCTCGGGCTGCATGCGCTGGGCTTCCGGAGTGGAAGCGCGCTTCCCATCCTGGCCTTCAACCGCGAGGAGTGGTTGGTGGCGGACCTGGCCGCCATGGCCCTGGGCGGTGTGCCCGTGGGCGTCTACACCACCAGCAGCCTGGAGCAGGTCCAGTACATCGTCGAACACTGCGAGGCGGAGCTGCTCGTGGTGGAGAACGAGAAGTCCCTGGCCACCGCACTCGCCGTGCGGGCGCGCGTGCCCCGGCTGCGGCACCTCATCGTGATGGAGGCCTCCGTGGACCCGCTCCCCGAGGGTGTGCTGCGCTACGGGGACGTGCTCGCGCGAGGCACCAGCGTCGACGAGGGGCCCTACTGGAACGCCGTCAACACGCTCCAGCCCGAGGGGCTCGCCACCCTCATCTACACCTCTGGCACCACTGGCACCCCCAAGGGCGTCATGCTCAGCCACCGCAACCTCGTGTGGACGGCCCAGCGCCTGATGCGCGCCACGGAGAGCTCGGACGACGGCGAGGTGCTGCTCTCGTACCTGCCGCTGGCCCACATCGCCGAGCAGATGCTCAGCCTCCACGGGCCCCTGCTCATCGGCGGGGAGGTCTACTTCGCGCGCTCGCTGGAGTCGGTGCCCGAGGACTTGCGCGAGGCCCGGCCCACGATCTTCTTCGGCGTGCCGCGCGTCTGGGAGAAGTTCAAGGGCCGCATCGAGCAGGGCCTCCGTGAGCAGCCCGAGTCGCGCCAGAAGGTGCTGGGCTGGGCTCGCGCGGTGGCCTCCGAGCGTCATGCCCGCGCGCTGGGCCACCAGCGCGTCCCCCTGCACCTGGAGGGGCAGTACCAGCTCGCGCGGCGCACCGTCTTCCAGTCCCTGCTGGCGAAGATCGGCCTGGATCGCACCCACTTCTTCTCCACCGGCGCCGCCCCCATCGGCCGCGACGTGCTCGAGTTCTTCGCCTCCATCGACGTCGTCCTGCGCGAGGTCTACGGCCAGTCCGAGTCCTGTGGGCCCACCTCCCTCAACACGCGCGAGGCCACGTGCCTGGGCTCGCTCGGCCGGCCCTTGCTGGGCCTGGAGGTGCGCATCGCCGAGGACGGGGAGATCCTCGTGCGCGGCGGCGGCGTCTGCCTGGGCTACTACAAGGACCCCGCCGCCACCGCCGAGCTGCTTCAGGACGGCTGGTTGCACTCGGGGGACGTGGGGCACCTGGACTCGGAGGGCTACCTCCACATCACCGGCCGCAAGAAGGAGCTCATCGTCACCTCCGGCGGCAAGAAGACCGCCCCGGCTCCCATCGAGCAGCTCCTCAAGGCCGTGCCGCCCGTGGGCCACGCGCTCGTCATCGGCGAGCGGCGCAAGTTCCTCGTGGCCGTCCTCACCCTGGATGCCGAGCGCGCCCGCGCCCTCGCGCGCCAGCACGGCTGGCCCGAGGACCTCCACGCGCTCGCCGCCGACCCGCGCCTGCGCCAGCACCTCCACGCGGCCATCGAGCGCGAGGTCAACCCACGCCTCGCCCGCTTCGAGACGATCAAACGCTTCGCCGTGCTCGCCGAGGACTTCTCCATCGCCGGCGGCGAGCTCACCCCCAGCATGAAGATGCGCCGCCAGGTGATCGAAGCGCGGCACCAGGCCCTCATCGAGTCCCTCTACGCCGAGGAGGACCCCGCGGACGCCGAGGTCCAGGTGGGGTAGGGGCGCCGGGGTGTCGGGGCCCTGAAACGCCGAGAGGGCCATGGCGAAGGTCTGTGGCGACCCTCACCCTGGCCCTCTTTTTCACGGCGGGAGCCGCGAAGTGACTACTTGCGGTCCGTCATCGCCACGTAGTCGCGGCGCTTGGAGCCCGTGTAGATCTGACGCGGACGCGCGATCTTCTGCTCGGGATCCTTCACCATCTCCTGCCACTGCGCGCACCAGCCCACCGTGCGCGGAATCGCGAAGAGCACCGGGAACATCTCCACCGGGAAGCCCATCGCCTCGTAGATGAGGCCCGAGTAGAAGTCCACGTTGGGGTAGAGCTTGCGCTTGACGAAGTACTCGTCCTGCAGGGCGATGCGCTCGAGCTCGACGGCGATCTCCAGCAGCGGGTTCTTGCCCGTGACGTCGAAGACCTCGTCGGCCACGCGCTTGATGACCTTGGCGCGCGGGTCGTAGGACTTGTAGACGCGGTGACCGAAGCCCATCAGCTTCTTCTCACCCTCGCCGCTCTTCACCGCCTTGATGAAGTCGGGGACCTTCGAGACGTGGCCGATCTCGCGCAGCATGCGCAGCACGGCCTCGTTGGCGCCGCCGTGCAGCGGGCCGTAGAGGGCCGCGATGCCCGCGGCCACCGCCGAGTAGGGATCCACCTCGGAGGAGCCCACCGTGCGCACCGACGTCGTCGAGCAGTTCTGCTCGTGGTCGGCGTGCAGGATGAAGAGGATGTCGAGCGCCTTCTCCAGCGTCGGGTGGACCTTGTAGCTGGTGGTGCCGACCTTCTTGAGCATCGCCAGGAAGTTGCCCACGTAGGACAGCTCGTTGTCCGGGTAGACGTAGGGCAGGCCCATGGTGTGGCGGTACGAGAAGGCCGCGATCGTCGGCATCTTGGCGATGAGCCGGGTGATCTGGATGCTGCGGCTGCGCTCGTCCTTGGTGTTCTTCGCGTCGGGGTAGAAGCCCGAGAGCGCCGCCACCGTGGAGGCCAGCATGGACATGGGGTGCGCGTCGTAGCGGAACCCGTCCATGAAGCTCTTGATGTTCTCGTGCACGTACGTGTGGTGCGTGACGAGGTAGGTGAAGTCCTCGAGCTGCTTGGGCGTGGGCAGCTCGCCGTTGAGCAGGAGGTAGGCCACCTCGAGGTACGAGGACTTCTCCGCGAGCTGCTCGATGGGGTAGCCCCGGTACTCGAGGATGCCCTTGTCACCGTCGATGAAGGTGATGGAGCTCTTGGTGTTGGCCGTGTTCAGGAACGCCGGGTCGTAGCCCATCAGACCGAAGTCTTCCTCGGAGACCTTGATCTGCCGGAGGTTGTTCGTCCGAATGCAGCCGTTCTCGATCGGGACCTCGTACGTCTTCCCGGTCCGGTTGTCCGTGATGGTCAGCGTGTCCTTTGGCATGGGCGGGACTTTTCACAGGCGGCAGAGCGCTTTCAACAAAAAAGAACCACACCTGGGGGGGCCGCGTTTCCCCCCGGGCAACGCCCGTTCAAGTAGTGAGGCGGACCCCGGTGCGCTCCAACTGTTGCCAGAAGCCCGGAAAGCTCTTTTCCACGCATTCAGGTCCGGTCAAGGTGAGGGGCACTCCTGACAGAACAGAGAGCGTAGCCGCGACCATTGCCTGGCGGTGATCTCCTCGGCTGTCCATCGAGAAGTGGGGCGGATGGGAGGTAGGAGGCTGGATTGTCAGCGTCTCGCCTTCCAGCAGGGCGGAGCCGCCGAAAGCGTCCACCAGGGTACGAATGCCCTCCAGGCGGTCGCTCTCCTTGAGTCTCAAGATTCCCACGTCCGTGAGCGTGGAGGGGCGCGGCAGCACGCACGCGAGCGCCGCCAGCGTGGGCAGCAGGTCCGGGCACTCCTTGCCCGAGGCCACCAGCCCGTCCCGCGCCGTGCCCGTCATGCGCAGCGTGCCGTCCGGGCCGGGGCTCGTGGAGAGGCCCGCGCGCTCCACCAGGCGCACCAGGGCCTGATCCGGGTGGGCGCTGGCGAGGTCCGCGCGCTCCACGCTGCCTCCCGTGCGCCAGGCGATGAGCAGCAGGTAGCCCAGGGAGGACCAGTCGCCCGGCAGCGCCGGAGTCCTGTCGGGGGCGCGGTAGTCCGTCACCTCCAGGCGGCCCTCGGACTCCCGCACCGTGAAGCCGAAGCGGCGCAGCCAGGAGACGGTGAGATCCAGGTAGCCCGCGCTCGTCAGCGGGCCGATGATCTCCACGCGCCACGGGCGGCGCTCGCGCAGGTACAGGGCCGCGCAGCCCAGCAGCAGGCTGGAGGCGTACTGGCTGCTCTGCGCTCCTGGGACCCGGAAGACGGGCTCGCCGCTGGCGCTCGGGGCGCGGATCTCCACCGGCCAGGGGTGGCCCTCGGTGAGGCTGAGGCCCGAGGGGCCGAGTGCCTCGCGCAGGGACTCGAAGAGGGGGCCGTGGGGACGCTCGCCGAGCCGGGGCGTGCCCGTGAGGCGCACGTGCGCGCCGGGCGTCACCGCCGACTGGGTGACGAGGATGCGGAAGGGGGCTCCACCGTCCGCGCAGTCCACGTCGCGCACGGGGCCCGGCGGCAGGCGCAGCGCCTCGATGCCCCGGCGCAGCACGCGCACGTCCGCGGCCAGGAAGTGCTCGGGCTCCTCGTCGAGCAGGGGCAGGGGCCATGCGCCGGTGAGGTGCGCGAGGACGAGCGCCCGCTGCGCGTCCGACTTGGAGAGGGGCGGCGTGAGGACGGAGGCGGTGAGGTGGCTCGGGTCGACGTGGATCTTCGTCATGGGCGTTCCCCTCGGGTCCAGACTGGCCACAGCGCGCGCCACACGTCCGCGGAGACGTCGCGCACCACGGCGGTGCCGATGTCGGTGAGCAGCACCATGCGCAGCTCTCCCGCACTGCCGGCCTTCTTGTCCGCGGAGAGGAGCGCTGTCACGTCCTTCAGCTTCGCGCGCGTCAGCAGGTCCATCGTCCGTTCACGGCCGAGCACTCCAGGCCCCTGGTGCAGGGCGTCCTCCACCCGCCACGCCACGTCCTCGGGGGTGACGCCCATGGCGCGGCCCACGTCGAGCGCGCACAGCATGCCGAGGCCCACCGCGTCCCCATGCGACAGCTTGAAGTGGGACACGCTCTCCAGCACATGGCCGAAGGTGTGGCCAAAGTTGAGCACCCGCCGCAGGCCCTGGTGCTCGTAGGGGTCCTTCGCGCAGACGGACTCCTTGAGGCGGCGCGCGTCCTTCACCAGCCGCTCCAGCGCGGGCTCCCGGCGGGTGTAGGCGTGGAAGAGCTCCGCGTCGAGGCTGGCCACCATCTTCCAGGCCTCGAGCGCGCCCTCGCGCAGCTGCGTGTCCGAGAGCGTGGCGTAGAGCTCCGGGCAGAGCCAGGCCTCCTCGGCGTAGTGGAAGACGCCCACCGGGTTCTTCACCACGCGCCCGCGCACGGTCATGTCCACCGCGCCCTTGCCGCCCAGGCTGCTGTCCACCGCCGCCAGCAGCGTGGTGGGCACCTGGACGAGCCGCACGCCCCGCTTCAGCAGGTGCGCGGCCACCGTGGACACGTCGCCGATGGTGCCTCCGCCGATGGCGATCAACGTCCCCGAGCGCGGCATCGAGAGGCCCGCGGCCACCACCTGCTCCAGCGCCTCGAAGGTCTTGGCGCTCTCACCGCCGGTGAGCTGGACCACGGCGCGAGGCTCGCGCGCCTGGAGGGCCGTGAGCACAGCGGGGTGCAGGCGCGCCACGCGGCGATCCACGACGGCGAGGCTGCCCTCGGGGAGGCTCGCGCACAGGCGTTTGAAGGAGCCCCACCGGTCGTTGGCGGGACGGTAGGCGCCGGGAGGAAGTTGGCTCATGCGGAGTGGGGCCGGGCGTTGAGATTCAGGACGAGGTCGGCCAGGACGAGCGACACCATGGCCTCCAGCACCGGGACGGCGCGCGGCATGATGCACGGGTCATGACGCCCGCCCTTGGCGTGCTCCGCGAGCGTCGCCGGAGGCTTGAAGAAGACGCGCACGCCCAGGGGCTCGCCGTTGGTCAGGCCGCCCTGGATGCCGCCGTAGGTGTCCTTCCGCGAGTGGAAGACCTTGCCGGGCTGTTCGATGCGCGCGAGCAGATCCGGCGGGCCCCAGACGACGCCGGTGACGGCGCCCACGCTGCCCAGCGCCTGCGCGAGCAGCGCCTTGATCTTCCCGAAGATGGGCTCGCCGAGGCCCACGGGCAGGCCCTCGACGCGGATGTCGATGCAGCCCCCCAGGCTGTCACCGGCCTCCTTGGCGGCGAGGATCTGCCGGGACATCTCCTCGCGGGCCACCGGGTCCGGGCAGCGGGTGGGGTGGGCATCCACCATCGCGCGGGTGAGGCCGGGCTCGGGCACGGCCGAGACGAGGTTGCCCACCTGCGACACCCAGGCGACGGTGCTCACCTGCGGGAAGGCCTGGGCGAGGTACGCCTCGGCGACGGCACCGCCGATGACGCGGCAGAGCGTCTCGCGGCCACTGGTGCGCCCGCCGCCCCGGTGATCTCGATGCTTGAAGCGCTCGCGCCACACGGCGTCGGCGTGGCCGGGGCGATCCTCGGTCTTGAGCTTCTCGTAGTCCCCCGAGCGCTGATTCGTGTTGCGCACGATGGCCGCGATGGGCGTGCCGAGCGTCTTGCCCTCGAAGACGCCGGAGAGGATCTCCACCTGATCGGCCTCGGCGCGCGCGGTGGTGATCGCGGACTGGCCAGGGCGGCGGCGGTCGAGCGCGGCCTGGATGAGCGCGGGCTCCAGGGGCACGCCCGCGGGGCAGCCGTCGATGATGGAGCCGAGCGCTGGACCGTGGCTCTCTCCGAAGGTGGTGAGGCGGAAGAGGGTGCCGAACGTGTTCATGTGGCGGACTCCCAGAGGGCGCGCTGCCGGCGGGCCTGGGCGATGAACCAGGCCGCGCCGAGGAGCACGGGTGTACCCCCGCGGCGGGTGATTTCAGCGGCGATGCGGCGCGCGGGTGCGCCGTAGGCGATGACGGCGACGCGGGCTCCCTCGAAGCGGAGGGCGTCGGGTGGGGTGATCCGATCGGGCCAGGTCCAGATTCCAGAACCGCCGAGGGGCTCGGAGATTCCGGCGCGACGCAGGAAGCGAAGCTGGCAGCCGACCTCGGCGCCCATGAGCCGGATCGCCGCGCTGGCCCCTCCGTCTCCGAGCACGAAGGCCTCCCGAGCATCCAGCCGTTCGAGGACGGTCCGCGCGCCTTCCGTGTCGGTATTGAAGGACTCCCAGCGGTCGCGGCGGCGCACGAGCGTGTTGATGGCGTCGAGCCGTGAGCCGGTGTGCCTGGCGAGGCGGATCTTGAAGGGGCTGGTGACGGCGAAGCCGCGGTAGTGGGGCAGCAGGGCGTCCACGAGGGACTCGACGGGAGCGTCCTCGGGAATGTCGATGCGATCGAAGGGCTGGCGGTGGATGCGCGGCGAGCGCGAGTGCGCGATCGAGGTCCCCAGAATCCCCAGCCGTCCCGCTCCTTCCGGGGTGGAGTGCGGGGAACGGGCCTCCCGGACGGCATCCGCGAGCAACCTCTGCCCCGGGGCCGCCTTCCAATCCCCGCCGAGCGCCACGTAATCGAGCACGTTGCGCCGGGCGAGCACGGCGCGCACGGGAAGCGCCACCGGCCCCATCGCGAGCACGGTGACCCGCTCCGCTCCGAAACGGGCCCCCAGGCGCGCCTGCGTCTCCCGCAGCACGGAAATCCGCGCCTGGGACGCCTCGCCCAGCGGCTCGATGTGCTTCACCAGGGCCCCGGCCGGGAGCGCCACGTCCCACAGGCGCAGGGCCTCCTCGGTGGACAGGGGCCGCTCGGCATGGTGCGAGGCCAGCAGCTTCCCGGCGGGCGCGGCCAGCTCGCTCGCGTGGACGACGTCCCGATCCACCCACCGCGCCGCGGCCACCCACGCTGGAGGCAGGGGCGTCCCACGCTCGGAGACGAGCAGCTCCAGCACTCCGGCCAGCGCCGCCGCGTCCACGGCCTCCGCGGGGTGGAGATCCGTCCGCACCTCCAGCACGTCGGCCCCCCGGCTCCGAGCGTCGGCGGCGAAGCGGAGGGCTTCGGCTCCCTGGAGGCTCGGAGGGAGGGTGACGACGCGGCGGGCCGGGCTCATGGCGGGCTCCCGAGTGACACGAAGGAGCGGAGGAACTCGGCGAGGCTCACGGTGGAGACGCGAGCGTGGAGCACCTGACGCTGGTGGTAGACGGAGTGGAGCTCCTCCTCCAGCGACATGCCGGGGCGCAGGCGAGGCCGGGTGGTGTCGGCGAGGAGCCGCTCGCGGTAGGTCTCGAAGGAGATGGGCACGAGCAGGGTGTAACAGGGGGCCAGGGCCTCCGGATGGTTCGAGATGAACCCGCCGCCCACGGCGACCACGCTCCCGCGAGGCATGTCCTGAAGCAGGGCCCGCTCCGCCGCGCGGAAGCCGTTCATGTCCTCGGCGACCCACTCCTTGAGGGGGCGGCCGGCGCGGCGCTCCAGCTCGGCATCGAGATCCAACCCCGGCCGTCCCAGCAGCGCGCTCACCAGGGGCAGCAGTCGCGTCTTGCCCGCGGAGCGGTGGCCGCCGATGACGACGAGCTGCCCCTCGGCGGGCAGGGAGCGGGGGCCGGGCCGCGACAGCTCCTCCCTCAGCCCGGGCGAGAGCCGTGGATCCACGGCCTCGAGCACTCCCTGGACGAGCCGGTGCTTCTGCTCAGCGGACGGTCCCGACATAGACGTAGGATGTCCCGAACGTCAGCGGGTGGGCCACCCTTTCTTTGTAGGCACCGGCCTGATCCATCAAGGAGAGGAACTTCTCCCCGGCCGGGAAGGCGGCGGCCGTGCGAGGCAGGTACTCGTAGGCGGCGCGATTGCCGGTGAGCAGGCCGCCGATGGCCGGCATGATCACCTTGCTGTAGAGCTTGAACAGGCCGCCGAAGAGGCCCGTGGGCTGGCCGAACTCGAGCACCACCACACGGCCGCCGGGGCGCACCACGCGGGCCATCTCCTTGAGGCACTTCACCGGGTCATCCACGTTGCGGATGCCGAAGGAGATGGAGGCCACGTCGAAGGTGGCGTCCGCGAAGGGGAGGTCCATGGCATCGGCCACCTGGAACTCCACCTGGAGCCCCTCGCGAGCGGCCTTGGCCGGAGCGCTGTCCAGCATCTCCTTGCAGAAGTCGGTGCCCACCACCCGACCCGAGGTGCCCACCGTGCGCTTGAAGGCCAGGGCCAGGTCGCCCGTGCCGGTGGCGCAGTCGAGGATGGCGTTGCCCTCCTTCGCGCCGCTCAGGCGGATGGCCTTGCGCCGCCACAGCCGGTGGATGCCGAACGACAGGACCTCGTTCGTCACGTCGTAGCGCGTGGCGATGGAGGAGAACATCTGACGAACTTCGGTGCTCATCGAGCCCCCGCGACTTGGGCCGGCAGCTCCGGCCTCCAAAGGTGACGATCCATGGCGTGTAGCACACCGGGTAGACGCCGCATCAGTTGTTGGAAGCGCTCCGGCGTGAGGGCCTGCTGCCCGTCGCACAGGGCGTTCTCGGGCCTCGGGTGGACCTCGATGAGCAGCCCGTCCGCTCCGGCCGCCACGGCCGCCAGCGCCATGGGTTGAATCAGCTCCGGCTCGCCCGTGGCGTGCGACGGATCCACGATGACCGGCAGGTGCGTGCGCTGCTTCGCCAGCGCCACGGCCGACAGGTCCAACGTGTTGCGCGTGGCCGTCTCGAAGGTGCGGATGCCGCGCTCGCACAGGAGCACCTGGTCGTTGCCGCCCTCCAGGAGGTACTCGGCCGCCAGCAGCCACTCCTGCACCGTCGCCGCCATGCCGCGCTTGAGCAGCACCGGCTTGCGCACCTTGCCCAGCGCTCGCAGCAGCGAGAAGTTCTGCATGTTGCGCGCGCCCACCTGGAGGATGTCCACGTAGTCCTCCATGAGCGGAATCTGCGTGGTCTCCATCACCTCGCTGACGATGGGCAGCCCCACCTTGCGCGCCGCCTCGGCCAGCACGCGCAGGCCCGGCTCGCCCATCCCCTGGAAGGAGTAGGGGCTGGTGCGCGGCTTGAATACCCCACCCCGGAGGACATGGGCGCCAGCGGCGGCCACGGCGGCGGCCGTCTGCTCCGTCTGCTCCATGCCCTCGACGGCACAGGGGCCGGCCATCACCACGAAACCGGGGCCGCCAATCTCCACCCGCCCCACACGCACACGCGTCCCCTCGGGCCTCGCGGCCCGGGTCACCCGGGGCATTCCATCTGGCTTGCCGCTCACCGGCGCCTCCCGTTCCCTGTGGAGTTCACGTTGTTTTGAACCCCGTGATGCTTGTATAGCCAAACCGGCGTACAGAACAACAAGAGGTTGCTGCCTCGGCAGGTGGCAGGGCCTTCGGATGAGGACCGCTGATGACGACGCTCGAACCCGCTGAAGGGAGCCGCTGGGTGGCCGGGGTAGTCGCCCTGGCCGCGGTGGATCCGCTCGCGGGGGCGGAGGTGTTGGGCGAGCCGTCCATCTATTGGGAGCGGCCGCTCGCGCGGGAGGCGGTGGCGGGGTGGGGCGAGGCGGCGGCGGTCGAGGCCCGGAGCGCCTCGCATGCCCAGGCGGTGCTCAGGGCGCTCTCCGCGCCGGCCTCGGTGCGGTGGTTGGGCGAGGCCCCCGTCGCGCTGCCCGGTCCCTGGTTTGGCGGCATGCGCTTCTCGGGGGCGGGGGGGGACGAGGGCTGGGTGCCCTTCGGCTTCGGCCGGTGGACGCTGCCGGAGGTGGTGGTGTGGCGCGAGGGCGCGAGCCTCGCGGTGGCGGCCTTCATGCCCGAGGGGCCTGGAGCCGAGGACGTGGTGCGCTCGCGGCTGGCGCGGGTGGCGGCGGCCTTCCCGACGACCTACCGCCATGTGGGCGGCGGGCCCCAGACGCTGCGGCTGTCCTCGTCCCGGCCGGACTTCGAGGGGCGGGTGGAGCGCGCGGTGGAGACCATCTCCTCCGGGGGCCTCCAGAAGGTGGTGCTGGCGCGGGCGGTGGAGGTGGAGGGCGAGCGCTCCTTTAATGTGGTGGAGGTGCTGGCCCGGCTGCGCGAGCAGAACCCACGCTGCGCCACCTTCCTCTTCCGGGCGCCAGACGGGACGGCCTTCCTGGGGGCCACGCCGGAGACGCTGTGCCGGTGGGAGGGGCGACACCTGGAGACGGAGGCGCTCGCCGGCTCCGCGTCGCCCGCGCAAGCCGGGGCGCTGGAGGCGAGCGACAAGGACCGTCGCGAGCACGAGGCGGTGGTGCGCTACATCCTCAAGGCGCTCAAGCCGCTGACCGAGCGCGTCGACGCGGACGCCGAGCCGGCGCTGCTCACCCTGAAGAACGTGGTGCACCTGCGCACCGGCATCCGCGCCGAGTTGCGCGAGGGGGTGGGGGTGGCCGAGCTCGTCTCGGTGCTGCATCCCACCCCAGCGGTGGGCGGCACGCCCCGGGAGCGGGCGCTGGAGTTCCTCGTCGAGCACGAGGCCCTGGACCGGGGCTGGTACGCGGGACCGGTCGGCTGGGTAGGACCCGGGCGGGCGCACCAGATGGTGGCGCTGCGTTCGGCGCGGGTGAAGGGATCTCGGGCCCGACTCTTCGTGGGTGCTGGTATCGTGGCGGGCTCCAGCGCCGAGTCGGAGTGGCGCGAGACGGAGATGAAGAGCCTGGCCATGCTACGGGCCCTCGGAGGAGGACATGTCTGACGCCAACCTGAATCAGCTCTGGGCACGGGTGTTGCTGGAGGAGCTGGTTCGTGGAGGCGTGCGTCACGCGGTGGTGTGCCCGGGCTCGCGCTCCTCGCCCCTGGCGCTGGCGTGCGCCCGTACCGAGGGGCTGCGCACCTGGTCCGTCATCGACGAGCGCAGTGCCGGCTTCTTCGCGCTGGGCATGGCGAAGCACTCGCGCGCGCCGGTGGTGCTGGTGGCCACGAGTGGCACGGCCGGGGCGCACTTCTACCCGGCGGTCATCGAGGCCTCGATGGCGCAGGTGCCACTGGTGGTGCTCACCGCGGACCGGCCCCTGGAGCTGCAGGGGTGGGGCGCGCCGCAGACGGTGCCCCAGGCGTGCTTCTTTGGAG
>NZ_DASVSO010000515.1:0-2894 GCF_036388035.1 Archangium sp. | reverse complement strand
CAGTGACGGGCGACCATCCTGGCGAGTCCTCTTGGCCCGCCTTGGTGCTCTCTGTCTCACTGACCTAGCCTTCAAAGCATGGAAACCAAGGATTCCACCCTGCGCCGTGGAGTGGCCGTGTTGTGGGGGGTTCTCGCGTCGGGTTGTTCAATGAGTTCCGGTGCCTTGGGCCCGAGCGACTGCCGCGCCGGAGACAACACGATGACCTGTTGCATCAAGAAGTACCCCTATGACCCAGTGGGTGCCTGTGGTGCGACCGCATCGGACATAGAGGAGGCGCTCAAGGCCGGGGCGGCACTCGAAAACGCTCTACAACGAAAGACGGACGAGGAAGCGGGTGAGGGAGAGGAGGCAGATGACCCTGACGAGGGGTGGCGGGAGCACTGCCGTGAAACCTACGTCCTGTGCAGAGATCAGAAGAAACCGCGCTGGGTCGGTAACTGTTACGACTGTTTCCGGTGGTGCGAGGGACAGCGCCAGTGGCCCTTCAATATGTGCTGGCAAAAAATGAGGTGATGCAGGGATGAGTGAATCCCACGATTGGGACAGGGTGCTTGGGCTGTACGCCAAGCTCGAGCGGAACGAAGCGATAGAACTAAACGCCGACGTGCGCGACCTCTGCCGGCGAGTGGCGCGGGACGTAGCTCTCGGTCATGACGAAGCGGAACACGCACTGCGCACTCCCGCCGGGGCGGAAACACTCGTACGTGAGATGCGCCGCCGGATATTCGAGGGGAGTCGGCGACTATCCCGGGCGCTCGTTGATTCCGCCCGTCGCAAGAAAGCAGGTGACGTGGCCGGAGCGCGAGAGCTGCTGGAAAGCGTATTGGCTGTCGAGGTCGTGCCTATGTACCGGGAGCAGGCCGAAATCGCTCTTGATTACGTGGACGACCCAGAGGAGTAGAACTATTGGGGGGATTTGCACGGAACGGCGCCTGTCGGCCGACACGTGGCACAATAAAGATCACCCTCATAGGCAAAAGCGTCCTGGACCTGGAGCCCCCTCCTGCACGCCGAGCACCGCTGCGCCGGAGCACCCGGGGCCGCCGCGCCCGCGGGCCTCGCCTGGGGATTCGTCACCCCTTCCAGCGACTCGAACCCGCCCGCGTCCAGCCAGACGCCCTCGCAGCGTGTGCACACGTCCAGGGCACAGGCACTCGTCTCCACCCGTGCCAGCCGAGAGCCACAGCCCGGGCAGGACATCGGCTCGCTCCGGCACGTGGTGCACGTGGCCTGCTCGCGCGGCACGAGGTGCCCCCGCTTCCCGCACCGCGACGGCGCCTGCCGTGCCGCCGCCAGGAATGCCCGCGTCGGAGGCCGATCCGGAAAGCGCTCCAGCTCTCCCGGGTCGAACCACAGCCCGTGACAGCGCGGGCAGGTGTCCACCTCCACGGTGGAGACGCGCAGGGGCCGCAGGGGCTCGTTCTCGCAGAGGGGACAGGGGCGCGCCATGCGGGCTCCGAGGTTACTCGAAACGCTCCCCTCCCCTGAACCCCAGCAGGCTCCACGCCGTCGGGCACAAGGCATACAGCCCCGAGAGCGATCCACCCAACAACAGTTTCAGCAGCGAGAAGCGCCGATCCGCCCCTCCGTGGATGTGCAGGTCGAAGCGCTGCTCCGCCGGCACCTTCGCCAGCCCCATCGCGTGCCGGCACGCCTCCTCGAAGCCCCCCGTCCGATCCACCAGCCCCACCCCCAGCGCTCGCGTGCCGCTGTACACCCGCCCCTCGGCCAGCGCGTGGATCTCCTCCTTCGTCCGGCCTCGCGCCTTCGCCACGAACTCGAGGAACGTCTGGTACGTCTCCTCCACCTCCGCCTCCATCGACGCCCGCTCGTGCTCGCTGAAGCCCCGCGTGGGCGAGAAGATGCCCGCGTTCGCCCCGCGCACGATCATCGTGCGGTGGATCCCCAGCTTCTCCAGCAGCCCCGAGGCGTCGAACTTCCCCGCGAACACGCCGATCGAGCCCACCACCGCGTGCGGCGTGGCCCAGATCTCCTTCGCCCCCAGCGCCGCCATGTAGCCGCCGCTCGCCGCCACCCGGTCCACGAAGGCGATCACCGGCTTCTTCTTCGCCACCCGCTGCACCGCCTCCAGGATGAGCTCCGAGGCCAGCGCCGAGCCTCCCGGGCTCGCCACGTACAGCACCACCGCCTTCGCCCGGCGATCCCTCCCCGCCGCGCGCAGCGCCTTCACCGCCACATCCGAGCCCACCGTCTCCGGACCCGGCCCTCCCCCCCCGCCCTTCCCGGGGACGATCATCCCCGACAGCGGCACCACCGCCAGCCGGGGCCTCGGGCGCAGCGGACGCCACTTCATCCGAGGCCAGGGCAGCCGCGCCAGGTACCGCGGCATCGGATCCAACCCCTCCTCTTCCTCCTCGTCCTCCTCGCCGTCCTTCTTCCGCCCCAGCCGCGCGGGCAGGTCCGCCTCGCTGCACAGCCCGTCGACCAGTCCCGAGGCCGCCGCGCGCTTCGCGCTGTACGGGCCCGCGTCGATCCACGCCCGCACCTCCTCCGGCGTGCGCTTGCGCCCCTTGGCCACGGTGCCCACCAGCTCGTCGTAGCGCTCGTCCAGGAAGGCCTCCAGCGTCTGCCGCTGGATGTCCGACACGTGCGGGTGCGTGAAGAGCTCCGGCGCCGTCTTGTACGGGCCCCGCCGGATGAAGTGCGCCTGGATGCCCAGCCGACCCAGGCCCTCGCCGAGCGCGGTGGCCTCCGCGGCGTAGCCCACCAGCTCCAGCCGCCCCGCCGGAGCCAGCAGCACCTCGTCCGCCGCGCACATCACCTGGTAGCCCAGGTTGTCCGCGCTCACCGCCCACGCCACCACCCGCTTGCCCGCCGCCCGGAAGTCCTCCAGCAGCTTCACCAGCACCTCCCGCTTGGCCGGCGGCACC
>NZ_DASVSO010000514.1:0-5823 GCF_036388035.1 Archangium sp. | reverse complement strand
GCGGGCCGGAAGGCGCGGACGAATGTCTCCTGGTGCGCCGCCTCGAGATCCAACGCCCCCAGCGCCACGCTGCCCACCCCCGAGGCGGAGCTCACCGGGAAGCGCCGCGCCAGGTAGCGGACCACCTCGGGCGAGTACGCGCGGTACACGCGCGTGAGCGTGGCGCGCTCTCCTTCACGGAAAGCCTGTAGTACGGCCCGGTCGCTTCCTGGCAGCAGCACGCGTCTCCCATTCCTCCCGGCTTCTCTTCCCATACGGAGCGAGCCCGCCGGATGGGTCGTTCGAGGCGTCGAAATCCTCCTCCACCCCGTATCCCTTCGGAAGAACTCAGCTTTTTGGAAGGCCGCGCTTCTCGTCCTCCAGGTCCCCCAGCTGGATTTGAAGTGCCCGGATGGAGATTTGAATCTCCCAGATGGAGAGCGCCAGGGAGGCGAGCATCAGCAGCAGGCTGCCACCGAAGACGTACTTCCCGGCCCACTCCATCCCCGCGAAGAGCAGGAGCATGCACATCACGCAGAGGAACAGGCTGGAGACCCCCAGAATCTGCATGTCGCGGATGAGCCGGACCCGGACCTTCAGGTTCTGAATCTGGGGCAAGAGCACGGGGTCGGGCTGGGCCTTGTACTGCGCGTACATGTTCCGAATCAGCGCGGCGATGGCCAGGAACCGGTTGGTGAAGGCCAGCAGGAGCAAGGAAATGGTCGGAAAGAGGAGGCCGGGAGTGGTGAGCGTCAGTTCCATGGGCGGAGGCGCGAGTGTGGGTCGGTGGACACCATACTGGCCTTCGGGCGCCTGCCCGCCACCTCGTCCTTATCCAAGCGTGCGGTTCCAGAGGGGGGCTGGACGCACCCCGACTTGATGCGGCCACCAAAACCATGTAGCCGAGCAGGCGATGTCCGCACTCGCCCCTTCCTCCCCAGAGCACCCCGCGGGGCCCCCGCCCGCGGTCTCGTTCGACAACACGGCCATTGCCTTCGCCACCAAGAGCGATGCGCAGATGCGCAAGGCGCACCTGCTCTTCTCCTCGTTGAGCCAGCCCTGGCTGGTGCGTGCCGGCATTCCCCTGTCCGCCTGGCTGCTGCGCATCGGCATGCCGGGCGTCCGGCTGGTCGTCCGGCACACCGTCTTCGAGCAGTTCTGCGGAGGCGAGAGCATCCAGCAGTGCGACGCGGCCGTCGAAGCGCTCGGCCGGCATGGAGTCCAATCCATCCTCGACTACAGCGTGGAGGGCGAGAAGTCCGAGGAGGGCTTCGAGGCCACCACGCGTGAGACGCTCGCCACCATCGAGTGGGCGGCGAGCCACCCGCACATCCCGTTCAGCGTCTTCAAGGTGACGGGGCTGGCGCGCTTCGGCCTGCTGGAGAAGCTCGGGGCGGGCGAGGCGCTCAGCGCCGACGAGCGGGCCGAGTGGGAGCGGGTGCGCGAGCGCGTGCTGCGCATCTGCCAGCGCGCCCACGAGCGCGGCGTGCGAATCTTCCTCGACGGCGAGGAGACGTGGATTCAGGACGTCATCGACGGGCTGGGCGAGGAGATGATGGCCCGCTTCAACCGGGAGCGGCCGCTCGTCTACAACACCTACCAGATGTACCGGACGGCGAGCCTGGGCAACCTGCGCGCGGCGCTGGAGCGGGCGAACACCAAGGGCTACTTCCTCGGGGCCAAGCTGGTGCGCGGCGCGTACATGGAGAAGGAGCGGCTGCGCGCGAAGGAGCGCGGCTATCCGGATCCGATCCAACCGGACAAGGCCACCACCGACGCCGACTACGATCGCGCCCTGCTCTTCTGCCTGGAGCACCTCGACCGGATGGCGCTCTGCGCGGGCACGCACAACGAGGCGAGCTGCCAGCTGCTGCTCCAGGAGATGGCGCGGCGCGGCATCGCCCCGAACGACCCGCGCGTCTTCTTCAGCCAGCTCTACGGGATGAGCGACAACATCTCCTTCAACCTGGCGAAGGCCGGCTACAACGTCGCCAAGTACCTGCCCTATGGACCGGTGAAGGCCGTGCTGCCGTACCTCATCCGCCGCGCGCAGGAGAACAGCGCCATCGCGGGCCAGGGCGGGCGCGAGGTCCGCTTCATCCGCGACGAGCTGCGGCGGCGCAAGCAGACCCGGGCGCTCGGCGCCGGCCAGCCGAAGAGCTGAGAGGCGAGAAGCGGGAGGGGCGGGCCGCATTAGCGCCCCCACCCTGGGACGCGGGGCGCTATTCTGCCGCGCCTCGACCCCATGTCCGCCTCGCCCCTCACCACAGAGCAGGCCCTCGCCCTCGCGCCGGACTCCTCCGCGGCCGCCGCCGGCCAGAAGCTGGCCACCGAGCGCTCCTGGCAGGGGCTCGGCCGGGACGGGCGCGCGGCCTGGGGCGAGTGCAAGGGCAGCGCCCTGTACCAGGTGCGCGTCGACCTGTCCGACCTCGCCACGAAGTGCACCTGTCCCAGCCGCAAATTCCCCTGCAAGCACGCCCTCGGGTTGCTGCTGCTCGCCGCCGCGGAGCGCATCCCCTCGGGCACGCCCCCGGAGTGGGTGGCGGAGTGGCTCACCAGGCGCTCCTCCACCGCCGAGCGCAAGGCGAAGGCCAGCGCGGAGGGCGCGGCCCCCGCAGACCCGGAGGCCCGGGCGAAGCGCTCGAATGAGCGGCACTCCCGGGTTCAACGCGGGCTGGAGGCCCTGGCCCTGTGGATGGAGGACCTCGTCCGCAATGGGCTCGCCGGGCTCGAGGCGGAGACGGCCATGTGGAGCACCCAGGCGGCGCGCCTGGTGGACGCGCAGGCGCCGGGCCTCGCCTCCCAGGTGCGCCAGCTCGCGTCACTGCCGGGCAGTGGCCCCGACTGGCCCCAGCGGATGCTGGACCGGCTCGGGCGGCTCGCGCTCGTCACCGAGGCGTGGAAGAAGCTGGACGAGCTGCCTCCCCTCCTCGCGGCGGACCTCCGCTCCCTGGTGGGCATCTCGCTGAAGGAAGAGGACGTCCTCGCCCAGGGCGAGCGCGTCACGGACACCTGGGTCGTCGTCGGCCTGGAGCTCGAGGACACCGAGCGCGTCCGCGTGCAGCGGACCTGGTTGCTCGGCGCCACGTCCGGCCGCTCGGCGCTCGTCCTCCAGTTCGCGGCGGGCCCCGGTGCGCGCTTCACCGAGTCCTTCCTGCTCGGCACCGCGTTCCCCGCGGAGCTGGTGTACTGGCCGAGCGCGGCCCCCCAACGGGCCCTCGTCCATGAGCGGAAGGGCGAGGTCCGCCCCCTCGCGGGCCCCCTGCCCTCGCTCACGCTCGACGGACTCTGCCAGCGGTTCGCCGATGAGCTGTCCCGCTCCCCCTTCCTCCCGCGCACGGCGGTGATGCTCGGGGCCGTGGTGCCCGTCGTGGACGGCCAGAAGCGGTGGTGGCTCCGGGATGCCACGGGTGCGGCGGTCCGCCTCGGGCCGTGCGACCGGTGGCGGCTGCTCGCGCTCGCCGGAGGGCACCCGATCGACGTGTTCGGTGAGTGGGACGGAGAGGAGTTCCGCCCCTCGAGCGCCCGCGTGGAGGAGCGCCTGCACCCACTCGGAGGCCCGTCATGAACGAGCTCGACGCGCTGACACGCCTCGCCACGCTCGGGACCGCGCGCGCTCCGGAGCTGGGAGCCCAGCCCGGCGTGGAGGGTCAGGCCCTCCGCGCGCTGGAGGGCGTGCCCATGGAGAAACGCCTCCTGCTCGCGGCCGGCGTGCGCGCGGTGGCTCGGGCCGCGGGACGGAAGCTGCCCGCCCTCGACACCCGGGGCGAGGTGGCCCCTCCCGACACGCTCGAGGTGTGCTCCCCGCGGGTGAGCGCCGTCCTCACGGAGCTCCTGGTGTCGAATGAGGGAGAGGTGCTGCGCGAGGCCTTCGAGCGGATGGCCCTCGCCCGCCGCCGTGTCCCGCCGGAGCTGCTCGCGCGGGTGCTGGGGCTCAGGGACCGGGCGTTGCGCACGCTGGCGGAGCCGGTGCTCGGTGAGCGCGGCCAGTGGCTCGCCCGCCAGAATCCCGAGTGGCGCTCCGGCGCGACCGCCCTGGGGGTGGACCTCGCGGAGGCCGAGCGCGTGTGGGCGGAAGGGACGCCCGAGGAGCGTCGCGCGGTGCTCACCCAGGCCCGGAAGGCCGACCCGGCGCGAGCCCGCGCGTGGTTGCAGACCACCTGGGCCCAGGAGAAGGCCGAACACCGCGCCCGGTTCCTCGCCTGCCTGGACGAGGGACTCTCCCCGGAGGACGAGGCACTGCTGGAGCTCGGCCGGAAGGATCGCGCGGCCGCGGTGCGTGAGGTGGCGCGCTACCTCCTGGCCCGGTTGCCCGAGTCCGCCTTCGCACGGCGCATGGCCGAGCGGGCGCGCACGGTGCTCGTCTGGGAGAAGCCGGCCACGCTGCGCGTCCAGCTCCCGAGCAAGTGGGACGCCGAGGCCGAGCGCGACGGGCTGGACAAGCCCCCCGCCGGGGTCGGCCAGAGCGAGCACTGGCTCCTCCGACTCCTCGAGGCCGTTCCCGTCCGCACCTGGGAGGAGGGCTTCGAGGCCACCCCGGAGCAGCTCGTCGCCGCCGCCGCGCGGACGGACCACGGCGTGTCGCTCTCGGAGGGCTGGGCCCTCGCGCTGCGGCTGGAGGCCTCCTTGCCCTGGGCCTCGGCCCTGCTCGCCTTCTGGTCGCGCTGCGAGTCGAAGGTGCTCGACGCCGAGCGGGCCCAGACGCTGGCCGTCTCCGTGCTCGAACAGCTCCCGCCCGCCGAGCGCACCGCGCGCACCCTGCGCATCCTCGCCCGCGCCGAGTCCCTGCCCTCGCTCGATCGGGCGCTCGCGGTGACGCCCGCGCCGTGGCCGGCGAAGCTCGGCTACGCCTGGCTCCAGGCGCTGCGCGAGCTGTACGACCCGAGCACCCGGGCCGCGGCGCTCCTCGGCGTCCTCCGTCAGGCGGCCATGGCCCTGCCCCCGGAGTGCCTCGCGACCGCCGCCGAGCCCTTCGAGCTGCCCCACCCCCTGTACCGCTGGAGCCAGGAGTTCCACCGCTTCCAGCACACCGTCTCGCTGCGTCGCATCCTGTACGAGGAGCTGAAACCGTGACCGCCAACGCCCTTCTCCGCCAGCACGCCGAACAGCAGTACGCCGAGGAGCTGGCCGAGCTCGCCAAGGCCGATGACCGCCCGAAGCCGCAGGGCTGGAAGCTCTCGCCCTGGGCCGTGCGCCTCTACCTGCTCGGCGGCCAGCTCCCCAGTGGCTTCAAGGTGGGAGCCAAGTACATCGGCAACGCGCGGCTGGTGGAGATCGCCGTGGCGACGCTCGCCACCGACCGGGCCCTGCTGCTCTACGGCGTGCCGGGCACCGCGAAGTCCTGGCTGAGCGAGCACCTCGCGGCGGCCATCTCCGGGGACTCGACGCTGATGGTGCAGGGCACCGCCGGCACGGACGAGGCGGCCCTGCGCTACGGGTGGAACTACGCGCGGCTGCTGGCCGAGGGCCCCTCGGAGAAGGCCCTGGTGCCGAGCCCGGTGATGCGTGCCATGCGCGAGGGCAAGCTGGCGCGCATCGAGGAGCTGACGCGCATGCCGGGCGAGGTGCAGGACGCCCTCATCACCCTGCTGAGCGAGAAGACGCTGCCCATCTCGGAGCTGTCCAGCGAGGTCCAGGCCCGCTCCGGCTTCAACGTCATCGCCACGGCCAACAACCGTGACCGCGGTGTGAACGAGCTGTCGAGCGCCCTGCTGCGCCGCTTCAACACGGTGGTGCTGCCCGTGCCCGACTCGCTGGAGCAGGAGGTGGAGATCGTCGAGAAGCGCGTGGCCGAGATGGGCCAGGCCCTCGCGCTGCCCGCGGAGAAGCCCGCGCTGGAGGAGA
>NZ_DASVSO010000513.1:0-8394 GCF_036388035.1 Archangium sp. | reverse complement strand
CTGGTAGTGGCGTCGGGCGGGAGCGCGCGAGCCCGGGGCCGAGCGGGTGAGGCGGGGCAGGAACTGGGTGCCACGGAACTGGAGGAAGAAGCCCTCGCCCGGGGCGAGCGGATCCCCCATGGCGGCGTAGAGGGCGGTGAGGTTGCCCTCCATCTGCTTGCCGAGCGTGTGCCGCAGGGCCTGGGTGGCGTACTCCTCGAGCGCGTCGCGGCGGGAGCGCATCTGCGCGTGGGCGTCCTCGCGCTCCTGGGCGAAGATGCGCTGAAGGCTCACCAGCCCCCAGGTGAGGGCGAGGAGTCCGCATCCAAGAGCGAGGAGAGTGGGGAGGAGCCGGCGCAGCATGGGGGCCCGTGGGCCGCCGTCATTATACGTGCGCCAGCGCGGCGGGTCAGTCGTTGCGCGGGCCCTCGGACGCCCGCTGGCCCGGCTGCCTCGCGGGAGGTGGGGGCTCCTCCCGGGCGGAGGGGATGCAAAGGATGGAAGGGTGACTTCCGAGGTCAGGCCCTCCCATGCCATTTCTCCCATCACTTCTCGATGTGCCGCCCGCGCTGAGCGTCAAGGCGCTCCGGGTCCACGAGCGGCTGTGCGCCGTGTACGGCTGCCCCATTCCCTACTTCCGCACGCAGGATCCGCTCAGCGAGCTCGTCTCCGCGCTGTTGAGCCACCGCACGCGCAACGCCTCCAGTGGCGCGGCCTTCCGCCAGCTCCGCGCGCGTCTTCCCACCTGGGAGGCGGTGCGCGATGCCCCATGCACGCACGTCCAGGAGGCCATCGCCGCGGTGACGTGGCCGGAGCAGAAGGCCCCCCGCATCCAGCAGGTGCTCCGGTGCATCACCGAGCGGAGGGGAGGCGAGCTGTCCCTGGACTTCCTCGGGGAGCTGCCCGTGCGCGAGGCGCGTGACTGGCTCGAGGCGCTGCCCGGGGTGGGGCCGAAGACGAGCGCGGCGACGCTGCTGTTCAGCCGGCTGAGGATGCCCGCGCTCCCGGTGGACAGCCACCACCACCGGGTGGCGGCGCGGCTGGGCCTCATCCCCGAGACCACGGCGGTGGGGCCCTCGCACCGGCTGCTGGAGGCCCAGCTCCCGTCGGACTGGGACGCGCAGCGAATCTACGACAACCACGAGGCGCTGATGCTGCATGGGCAGCGCTGCTGTTTCTTCCAGAATCCCGCCTGCCAGCGGTGCGCCGTGCTCGACCTGTGCCCGACGGGGCAGGCCCGGCTCGCGAGCCTCGGAGAGCGGCCCGGGGCGGCCCCAGGGGACTGAGCCGCCGTGCTAGCCTTCCATGGCGGCTGGCGGTGGAGGACCTGAGTGGAACGTTTGCGGCAAGCAACGCGGCCCGTCTGGGTGGAGGGGCGCACCTGCCCCGGCTGTGGTGCGTCCTCCGAGCAGGTGCGCTGTGACGCATGCGGGGCGGCGTCCCAGGCCGGGAGCTACCGGATCGTGGGGGTGCTCGCGCGGGGGCCGGGGGGGAGTACGTACCTGGCCCGGGACGAGGAGGACAGGAGCGTCGCTCTCAAGGAGCTCGTCTTCACGCTCGCGCCGAGCGCGAAGCAGCTCGAGGACTTCGAGCGCGAGGCGGCCCTCCTGGGCCAGCTCGACCATCCACGCCTGCCCCGTTTCCTGGGGGGCTTCCGCGTGGGCTCCGGCGTCCACACCCGCCTCTACCTGGCGCAGCAGCACGTGCCGGGAGAGTCCCTGGCGTACGAGCTGGAGCACCGCCGCTTCTCCGAAGAAGAGGTGCGGGGCATCGCCCTGGAGGTGCTGGAGGTCCTGAAGTACCTGCACGGCCTCTCGCCCAAGGTGCTCCACAGGGACCTCAAGCCGGCCAACCTGATTCGCGATCCCGAGGGTCGCATCGTGCTGGTGGGCTTCGGCGTGGCGCGCGAGCTCGGCGGGCTGCGGGCGCATCACGCGACGCTGCTGGGGACCTTCGGGTACATGCCGCCCGAGCAGCTCGGTGGAACGGTGGACGTGCGCGGTGACCTGTATGCGCTCGGGGCCACGCTCCTCCACCTGCTGGCGCGCAAGCCGCCGGAGTCCATGCTGGGGCTCGGGCTCACGCTCGACTTCCGGCGCCACGTCAACGTCTCGGCCCACACCGAGAGCTTCCTCACCCGACTGGTGGCTCCGGGCCCCGAGGACCGGTTCCTCTCGGCGCGCGAGGCGCTCGCCTTCCTGGGGCGCGAGAGTCAGCCGCTCGGCCTTCGCCGCTTCCGCTCCGGTCTCCTGCTCTCGTTCGGAGTGGCCGCGCTCTCCGCGGGCGTCGTGCTGACCCGGTGGATGCCCGCGCATGAACAGGAGGGCACGGCTTCCTCGAAGGAGGAGTCCCCGGCCCCGGTCGCGGAGGCGCCTCGGACGGCTCCTCCCGCGGAGCCTCCCAGGGAGACGCCACGTCCCACGCCTCCCACGCCCTCCTCGGGGGCCCGGGTGGCGCCACTCCCTCCGAGCACCCACGTTCCCTTCCCCTGGATCATGGCCAAATGGGAGATGAACCGGCCCGGCTGGTGGGTGCAGGACACCTCGGGGCGCGACCACCACGGACTGCTCCCCGTCGAGGGCGCTCGAGGGGTCTTCGGTGGCCTGGAGTTCGAGGGCACCACGGGGTTCATCGAGCTCCCGGACCACCCGGACCTGGCCCTGAGCGCCCCGTTCACCATCCAGGGCAGCGTGAAGTTCCTCGAGTCCGACAACGAGCGGGGCGTCCTCATCGTCCGTCGGGACGACTCGGGGACGGAGGCCTACGGGGTGGAGGCCCTCCCGGGCCGCAAGCTGCGCTTCTCCATCACGGGCAAGGGGGGCCAGCGCGCGTCCATCGAAGGCGAGCTGCCCGAGGACCGCCACAGCAACCTCATGACGCTCTACGCGACGCTCGATGAGACCGGCGAGATGCGGCTCTACGCCGGCTGCAAGCTGGTGGCCCAGGGGGTGACGAAGGTCAGGCCGCTCCAGGAGCTGGATTCAAAGCGACACCCGGTGGTCAGCCTGGGTGGCCTGAAGGGTCAGCGCCATGGCTTCCGCGGGGAGATCTGGAACCTCGAGCTGATGCGAGGGGTGATGCGGCAGACGTCGAGCAGCGGCAGTGGCAGCGGCAGGGGCTGCTCGTTCTCGCTGAAGATGGCGGACTGAGGCCTCCCTGGGAGGAAGCCAGGGCCTCGGCACCTCGCCTGGGGAGCCGAGGAAATGTGTCGCGCTGCGTCAAAGTCCATTGACGAGGCTGACGCGATGCGTTACTTCATCTTCGCCCATCGAGGAGGCGCGAATTTATGGCGAAGAACAAGACCGTGAAGAACGAGGCGGCGGCCAAGGAGACGGCGGCCCAGACGACCACCGAGGCGGTGGCCGAGAAGGTCGAGGCGGCGGCGGAGAAGGTGGAGGCCGTGGCGCAGAAGACCGAGCAGGCGGCCGAGACGACCCAGAAGGTGGCCGAGGCCGTGACGGCCGAGGTGGTGGCCGAGAAGGTGGCGGCGGTGACGGCGGCGGCGACCGAGACGGTGAAGGCCGAGGCGGCGAAGGCCGAGGCGGTAGTGACCGAGGCGGCCGGGCAGGTGGCGTCGTTCGTGAAGGGTCGGCTGGAGGTGGCGCAGCGGCAGATCGGCCAGCTCGAGACGGAGGCGCAGAAGGCGCTGCAGACGCTGGTGTCGCGCAGCCGCGAGTCCGGCCGCGAGGTGCTCCAGAAGCTGAACGTGAACGAGCTGCGCCTGCGGGAGAATCCGGCGGTGCAGAAGCTCGGCAAGCAGGCGACGCAGGTGGGCGGCGAGGTGCGTCAGCGCCTGAGCGGGCTGCGCAGCCGCATGGTGACGGTGGTGGGCGGCGTGGCCAGCCAGTCGCAGGTGGATGCCCTCAATCGCGAGCTGGACCGGCTGTCGCGCAAGCTGGACACGCTGGTCGCCAAGAAGCCCGAGGCGCAGCAGCCGCAGCAGCGGCAGTAGACGCCGAAGGACTGGCCGGGCCCCGGGAGTGACGCGCGTCACAACCCCGGGGCGAGGCGGTTCACAGTGGGGGCGCGGCGCCCCCGGTACGGTTCTCCATGTCACGGGCGACGAGCAAGCCGACCCGTGGTGAATGGATACGAGAGAGAACCATGCCCCGGATTGCCAGCAGCGAGATCGTCGTTCCCAAGACCCTGTCTTCTGATGCGCGGCGGAAGCTCACCGATGCCCTCTATGAGGTGCATCGGCGGATCTTCGACGGAGTGGAGCGGGAGTCCTTCGCGAAGTACGTCGTCGACTCCAAGGCCGAGCACACGTGGATCCACCTCCACAAGAACGAGGCGGGGGAGACGGTCGGCTACTTCGCCCTGCATGTCTTCGAGAAACACCTCGGGGGAAAGCCCACGGCCGTGTTCCGCGCGGAGGCGGGTTCGCTGAGGGCCTACCGGGGTGGCAATGCCAACGCGCGCTTCGCGCTGAAGATGGCGCTGCGCTACCTGCTGAAGCACCCGGGGCGTCAGGCCTACTACCTCGGCTCGCTGGTGCACCCGTCCAGCTATACGCTGCTCGCCGGGAACTTCGGCGAGGTGTGGCCGCGGCGCGAGGAGCAGCCGCCACCGGAACTGCTGGCCTTCATGGACGCGCTGGCCTCGGAGTTCGGCCTGGAGAAGGTGGAGCCGGCCTGTCCGCTGGTGCGACGCGTGGGCTGGCGGACGCGCGAGACGGAGATGGAGCGGGACTACTGGCTGCACTGTGACAAGCCGGTGGCGCGCTTCTTCGTGGAGGCCAATCCCGGTTATGTCGAGGGACACGGGCTGGTGACGCTGGTCCCCGTCACCGTGCCCAACCTGTTGAGCCTGGTCCGCTCCCAGGTGCGGCGGAAGCTGCGCCAGCCGCTCCAGGCGATGGCGGCGCGGGTGCAGCGGACGGCGCTCGGGGCTCGCCTGATGCGCCCGGAGGTGCTGCGGCAGCTGCGTCGGGCGGACCTCTTCTCCCACTTCGACGAGGCCACGCTCCACGAGCTGGCCCGGCGCTCGGAGATCGTCTCCCTGCCCGGCGGCAGCTACGTCTTCCACGAGGGCGACGCGAGCGACGAGATGTACCTGCTCGCGAGCGGCGCCGCCTACGTGGTGGTCGAGGACGGGCAGCAGGAGAAGCTGGTGGACGAGCTGGGCAGTGGGTCGTTGTTCGGGGAGATCGCCATGCTCGCGGGCGAGCGCCGCTCCGCCTCCATCCGTACCGCCACCGCCTCGGTGCTGGTGCGCATTCCCCGCACGGCGCTGCTGGCGCTGATGGCGTCCCATGCCAGTCTCCGGCAGGGCGTGTGGCGCAAGTTCGCCGAGCGGCGCTTCGATGACCTGGTGCGCGGGCTGGAGCGCTACGCGCACCTCGGGCGCAAGGGTCGGCTCGCCTGGATGGGGCGAGGCGAGCACCGCGAGTTGGCGGCGACGGAGACGCTCTCCCTCGAACCGGGCCGCCACGTGTTCGTGACGTCGGGCGTGCTGGAGATCGAGCACGGGGGAGTGTGGATGGCCACGCGCGGCTCGACGCTGCTGGAGGTGGAACGCCCCCTGCGGGTGCGGGCCCAGGAGGCCACGCGGCTCAGCCTGCTGCCACGGGAGTCCGAGGCGGCACCGCTGAGGATGGTGGGGTAGGCGAGCCGGTTCCTGACACGCGCGACGCGGGCCCACCCCGGGGATGCTTCAGGGCGTCCTGTTCTCGGAGGCCGGCCAGGGCTCCTGGGAGCGACTGCCGTGCTGCCGGGCGTAGACCTGGGTGAACTCCGCCCCGAGGAAGAGGATCTGCGCGGAGTAGTAGACCCAGATGAGCACCACCGCCAGCGAGCCCGCCGCGCCATAGCTCGAGGCGACGGTGCTCTTTCCCAGGTAGAGGCCGATGCCGAGCTTCCCCAGGCTGAAGAGCAGGGACGTCACGGCCGCGCCAAGCCAGACATCCCTCCAGGCGACGTGGGTGTCGGGGAGCAGCTTGTACATCATCGCGAACAGCACGGTGATGACGGCGAAGGAGATGAGCAGGTTGAGCCCCTGCCACAGCACCTCCCAGCCGGGGAACGCGCGGCCGAAGTAGGCACCAATGCCCGCGAGCGCGGCGCTCACCACCAGCGAGACGAGCAGCAGGAAGCCAATCACGAGCACCATCGCGAACGACAGGACGCGGCTGCGCAGGAAGTTCAGCACTCCGTTGCGTTGCGCGGGTTTGGCGTGCCAGATGTGGTTGAGCGCGTCCTGGAGCTGCACGAAGACGCCCGTCGCGCCGAAGATGAGGGCCACCACGCCCAGCGCCGTCGCGAGGATGCCGGAACTCGGCTTCCGAGCGCTGACCATCATGTCCCCGATGACCTCGGCTCCGCTCTGGCCGACCAGCTCCCGGAGCTGGGCCTGGATCTCACCCCGCGCCGCCTCTTCGCCGAAGACCATCCCGGCCACGCTGACGGCGATGATGAGCAACGGAGCGATGGAGAACATCGTGTAGTACGCGAGCGAGGCCGCGAACGTGGGAGCGTTGTCCTCGCTCCACTCCGAGATGGCCCGCTTCACGAGCAGGAAGATGCTTCGGGCACGTGGCGCAACGGTCATGCACGAAGCCACAGCACGAGGCATGCCAGCCCTCCGGCGACGCGGCACGGGCTCGCTCCGAGGGGAGGGAGGGCGTGGTGCCCGGGCCGTGCGCGGAAGGGGCGTAATTCTTTCAGGGGCGGGGCCCGAGGCTGTACCGCGTGCCCTATTCGAGGACTTCCACCGCGTCCCCCACCTGGAGGATGCCCGGACGCCGCACGATGATGTTCTGGCCGAACATCACCTTGCCGCCGGTGCGCCGGTAGGTGGACAGCGTGCGCAGGGGCTCCTGCTCGGGGTCGGCCCGGGCCGTCTCCGGGTCCACGGTGGTGAAGACGCAGCGGGCGCACGGCTTGACCGCGGCCAGCTCGACGGAGCCAATGCGCAGCCGCTTCCAGCCGTCCTCGGCGAAGGCGGCGGTGCCGCTCACCACGAGGTTGGGACGGAAGCGGGCCATCGGCACGGGGTGGGGCAGGCGCTGGTTGAGGTCGGCCAGCGAGGCCGCGGAGATGAGCAGCAGGGGGAAGCCATCGGCGAAGCCGACGCGGTCCTCCGGGGCGGCGTACTTCGGGTCCACCGGCCGCTCCATCCGCGCGTCCACGTGCACGAGCACCGTGGGCTCGCCGAGGTACTGGGAGAGCCACCGGTCCGCCTGGGCGGAGGCGCGAGCGGCGGAGCAGGTGTCGTCCCACACGGTGACGTCGAGGCGGGGCGCGTCGGAGGGCGGCAGGTGGACCTCGAGGTCCGGCATGCCGGGAGCGGACAGGTGGAGGCCTGTCGGCGCGGGGACGGCGCGCACGCGCACGAGGGCGGGCAGCTCGCGTCCGGTCATGAAGGAGCCATCGGGGCGGACCGCCATCCACCGGCGGTCATGCTGCAGTCCGAGCGGCTCCACGGTGGCGCGGGTCAGCGGCAGACCCGCGCACGACTTCAGGGGATAGACGGTGAGGGACGTCAGGGTGGGCACGAGGCCTCTTTTGCCCCATCCCCGCGGCGACTGCACTGAAGGAGGGGAGGCGAGCGGCCCTCCGTGATAGTGGATGTCCGCGATATTGGCGGGTCGTCCGGCTTGACGGATGCCCGGTGCAGGCGTTACAAGTTTCCTCACGATGAAGCTGCTCCTCCAACCCCCCGTCGCCGCGCAGTCGATGTGCCGCCACGGGTGGATGTGTACCTGTCCTCAGGCGGGTGCCGAGTCCTCGGGGAGCACGTGATGAAGCGCTCTTGAGCAGTCCCTGACTCGCGGCCCGCCCTCGGAAAGAGGTGTTGGGCCGCCCTCTTCCCCCAGCGGTCTGGCCCGCCCTCGCTCGCGAGGCGCTGGGCCGTTTTTTTTCCACGGAAGCCCCCATGTCCCAGTCTTCACAGCCCTCTCTCGGTGTCTCGGCGGAAGAGCTGCGTGTCGCGTCGGAGGAGCTGCGCGACGCTCCCGCCGAGGTGGTGCTCGAGTGGATCGAGCGGCGGTTCGGGGCGCGCGCGGCCATCGCCTCCAGCTTCGGCGTGGAGGACATGGTCCTCATCGATCTCGCCCGCACGCACGCGCCGAGCGTGCGCCTGTTCACCCTCGATACGGGTCGGCTTCCGCCGGAGACCTACGAGCTGATGGACGTGGTGCGCCGCCGCTACGGCCTGGAGATCGAGACGTTCTTCCCGGAGCGGGAGCGTGTCGAGGCGCTCCAGTCCGCCAAGGGGTATTTCTCCTTCAAGGAGAGCATCGAGGCGCGCAAGGAGTGCTGCGGCATCCGCAAGGTGGAGCCGCTGAAGCGCGCGCTGGCGGGGCGGGAGGCGTGGGTGACGGGGCTGCGCCGCGAGCAGTCCGTCACGCGCACGGAGGTGCAGGTGATCGAGCGCGATGCCACGCATGGGCTCGTCAAGCTGAACCCCCTGGTG
>NZ_DASVSO010000512.1:0-1529 GCF_036388035.1 Archangium sp. | reverse complement strand
GAACACGCCGGTGGAGGTGGCCTTCACCCCCACCAAGACGGGCAAGCTCGTCTACGGCTGCGCGATGGGGAAGATGATCAGCGGCGTGTTCATGGTGGAGTAGCACCGCCGCACCGAGGGGGCCGGCCACACCCGCGCGGTGTGGAGGCCCCCTTCGTGTATCAATCCCTCGGCCCCTGGTAGACGACCTCCACCGAGTCGCACGCGAACGGCTGGACCAGCTTCGCGGCGCGGTGGCGCGCGAGGTGGAAGGCCGGCCAGCCGCCCGGCACCGGCTGGGAGAAGCGGCAGAACATGTCACGGACGTTCCACGCGAACATGTCCTTGGGGTGCTGAGCCTGGTACGCGGCGAGCTCCGGCGCGGCGTCCTCGGACAGCGAGAGCTCGATGTAGGACGCGTCCAACGTGGAGCCGTCCAAGGTCCGCGCGAGGTTGCCGCGGGCGATGAAGGCATCCGGGTTGAGCACGTTGAGCGCGGCGAGGAAGCCGAGCGCCCCCACGAAAGCGCCGAGGGCGAAGCGCTCCGGGCGCCACCAGAGCGTCACCACACGCCACACGAGCACCCCGGCCAGGACCACCATGAAGACGTGCGTGTACACGCGCAGGTGCGTGTAGCCGTAGGCGGACTCGTAGAGCGCCATGCGCTTCACCGCCGAGGCGAGGATGAGCAGCACCAGGCCCACCATCGCCGAGCACGCCGCCCGGAAGGCGGTGAGCTGCCCCTGGCTCTGAAGCCGCGTCCAGCGCGCCAGCGCCATGCTCAGGCCCAACGTCATCATCGACACCGTGAGCAGCTCGAAGAAGCCGCGCCGCGCGTACCCGGCATAGGTGAGGCCCGAGGGCAGGCGCGCCTCGCCAAAGAGGAAGGCGAGCTGGATGACGGCGAAGCCCAGGAAGAGCAGGTCCACCAGGCCCAGGAGCGTGAGGCTCTCGGTGAAGCCCAGGCGGGCCACGGCCGGAGCCACCTCCGTCTCACCGGCCTCGCCGCCATGGCGGCGCCGGCGCAGCGCGTGGGCGAGCAGGCCGAGCGCCGCGAACGCGCCGGCACCGGTGAACACCAGCCGCCCCACGGTGTCCACGAACGACAGGCCCAGGTCGAGGGACAGCACCCGCGCCACCGCGTTCTCGAAGACCGCGTCCGCCGAGACGAGCAGCGCGGTGAAGATGAACAGCACGGGCACCGCGAGCAGCCCTCCGCGCAGCACCGGCATCAGCTTCGGCACCTGCTTGCGGGCCGCGGACAGGTCCACCTCCGAGTACACCACTCCCGGCGGGAGGAGGACGGCCCGGAAAAACGTGCCGAGCGCGGTGAGCGGGTAGCCCCACAGCCCGAGCCGCTCCACGCGCCCGGCCGCCCAGAAGTGGGTGACGAGCAGCAGCAGCAAGCCCGAGGCGAGCACGTTGAGCGTGGTGAGGAACGGGCTCGCGCGAACGAAGACCATGCCGGAGAAGAACATCAGCGGCACGAGCAGCCAGGAGTTGGGCCGAGCGCGCTGCCAGCTCTCGCGGCCACCGAGGGCGAGCAGCGC
>NZ_DASVSO010000511.1:0-12553 GCF_036388035.1 Archangium sp. | reverse complement strand
CCGGGTCCTCTCTGTTATACGCTGCGGGACCCTCCGGCGGTGCCGTGTCCTCGCGAGGCGGTCGCTCCGGGGTGTCCTCCTCCTGCTTCCACCGGTGTGCTGGCCGTTCCATCCCGGGATGGCTGGTGCGCGGAACAAGGTGTACCGAATGAGAACTGAAGCTCCACCCCCCACTCTGCTCCGGGCGAGGGCGCTGCTCTGCGCGCTCGCCCTCCTCACGGCGGGCACCGCCGCCGCCGAGCCCACGAGCGTCGTGCTCGTCGGGACCGTGAAGGACGCGCTGAACTGCCTGCCCGACAACACGGCCTGCGCCGAGGCGCGTCTGGCCTTCGAGGCGGAGGACAACCTCTGGCAGGCGGTGCTCCCGCTGCGCAAGGGCACCTGGACGTTCCGTGCGGCCGTCGAGGAGGCGGGTTCCGTCTCCACCTACGGCCAGGGCGGCAAGGTCGATGGGGCCGCCTTCTCCCTGACGCTCGCGGCGGACTCCGACGTCAAGTTCTACTTCGACTCCAAGAGCCACTGGGTCAGCGGCAACAAGAGCTCCGTCATCGCCACCGTGGCCGGCAGCTTCCAGGCGGCGCTGGGGTGCCCCGGTGACTGGCAGCCCTCGTGCCTGCGCTCGTGGATGCAGGACCCCGATGGGGATGGCATCTACACCTTCACCGCGAACCTCCCCGGGGGCTCGTACAAGTACAAGGTGGCCCTCGACGAAGGGTGGACCACCAGTTACGGCCAGAACGGCGGCGGTGGCGACATCACCCTCGACATCCCGGCGGGCGGGGCCACGGTCAAGTTCTACTTCGACCCCAAGAGCCACTGGGTCACCAGCACCAAGAACGCCAACGCCGTCATCGCCACCGTGGCGGGCAGTTTCCAGAATGAGCTGGGGTGCCCCCCCAACCCGGGCGAGAGCTCCGATGGTGATTGGCGGCCGTCGTGCCTGCGCTCGTTGATGAACGACCTCGATGGGGACGGCCTCTACACCTTCACCACGACGCTCCCCGAGGGCTCCTACGAGTACAAGGTCGCCCTCGACGAGGGGTGGGCCACCAGCTACGGAAAGGACGGCGGCGGCGGCAACCTCAGCTTCGACATTCCGGCGGGAGGGGCCGAGATCGTCTTCTCGTTCAACCCCGTCACCCACGTCCCGAGCCACTCGATCGTGGGCGTGGACGTGCCCCGCGGCAACATCCGCCGGGTCCGCGCGTATTGGGTCTCGGGCGACTGGCTGGTCTGGCAGCCCGAGCTGCCCGTTCCGGACGGGGCCGTCTTCTCGCTGCACCACGACCTGAGTGGGGCCATGACGCTGGAGCCCTCGGGCATCGCCGGCGGCAGCTCCATCACCCTCGAGCGCGCCCTGCTGGGGCTGCCCCCGGACGTCGAGGCCCGCTTCCCGCACCTCGCGGGCAAGCTGGCGCTGCGGATCCCCGACGCGTCCGGCATCGACGTCCGCCAGGTGCTCAAGGGGCAGCTCGCCCTCTCCGTCAAGGACGCCGAGGGCCGCCTGCTGGATGCCACCTCGGTGCAGCTCCCCGGCGTGCTGGACGCGCTGTACGCCAACGATGAGACGCTGGGCGTCTCCTGGGCGAACGGCGCTCCCACGCTCAAGCTGTGGGCCCCCACCGCCCGGAATGTGAGCCTCCACGTGTTCGCGGATTCCACCTCCACCACCCCCGTCGCCCTGGTGCCGATGCAGCTGGACCAGGCCACCGGCGTCTGGAGCCACACCGGCAGCGCGGACTGGAAGGGCAGGTTCTACCTCTACGAGGTGGAGGTGTACGTCCATGCCCAGAAGAAGGTCGTGAAGAGCCTCGTCACCGACCCCTACTCGCTGAGCCTGTCCACCAACAGCACGCGCAGCCAGCTCGTCGACCTGGCGGACCCGGCGCTCGCGCCCACCGACTGGGCCTCGCTGGTCAAGCCCGCGCTGGACGCTCCCGAGGACATCGTCCTCTACGAGCTGCACCTGCGCGACTTCAGCATCAACGATGCCACCGTGCCGGCGGACAAGCGCGGCACCTTCGCCGCCTTCACCGAGTCCGGCTCCAACGGCATGAAGCACCTGCGCCGCCTGGCCACGCATGGCCTGACGCACGTGCACCTGCTGCCCGTGTTCGACATCGCCACCATCGACGAGGACCGCTCCAAGCACCAGCCGCCCGCCGGCGACCTGTCCTCCATGGCCCCCGACTCGGAGGCGCAGCAGGCCGCCATCTCCGCCGTGCGCGACCTGGACGGCTTCAACTGGGGCTATGACCCGTACCACTACACCGTTCCCGAGGGCAGCTACGCGGTCAACCCGGACGGCAGCGCGCGCATCCTCGAGTTCCGCCAGATGGTGAAGGCCCTCTCGGACTCCGGCCTGCGCGTGGTGATGGACGTGGTCTACAACCACACCCACGCCGCGGGGCTGGCGGACAAGTCCGTGCTCGACAAGGTGGTGCCCGGCTACTACCACCGCCTCAACGCCGACGGCAACGTCGAGACCAGCACCTGCTGCGCCAACACCGCCTCCGAGCACGCCATGTTCGAGAAGCTCATGGTGGACTCGCTCGTCACCTGGGCCCGGGCCTACAAGGTGGATGGCTTCCGCTTCGACCTGATGGGCCACCACATGAAGGCCAACCTGGTGAAGGCCCAGGAGAAGCTGCGCGCCCTCACCCTGGAGAAGGACGGGGTGGACGGCTCGAAGATCTACCTCTACGGCGAGGGCTGGAACTTCGGTGAGGTGGAGAACAACAAGCGGGGCGTGAACGCCACCCAGCTCAACATGCCCGGCACGGGCATCGGCACGTTCAGCGACCGTCTGCGGGACGCGGCTCGCGGCGGTGGCCCGTTCAGCGGCCTGCAGGAGCAGGGCTTCACCAGCGGCCTCTGGTACGATCCCAACGGCACGGACCAGGGCACCTCCGACAACCAGCGCGAGAAGCTGCTGCACCAGGCGGACCTCATCCGGGTGGGCCTGGCTGGCAACCTGCGCGACTACGCGCTCGTCAACAAGGCCGGGGAGACCGTGAAGGGCTCGCAGGTGGACTACAACGGGCAGCCCGGTGGCTACACGGTGGATCCGCAGGAGGTCATCACCTACGTCTCGGCCCACGACAACGAGACGCTGTTCGATGCCATCCAGCTCAAGGCCCCCGCGTCGGCCGACCTGGACGCGCGCGTGCGCATGCACAACATGGCCATGAGCCTCGTGGCGCTGGGACAGGGCATCCCCTTCTTCCACGCCGGTGACGAGTTGCTGCGCTCCAAGTCGATGGACCGCAACAGCTACAACTCGGGCGACTGGTTCAACAAGCTCGACTTCACCTACGAGTCCAACAACTGGGGCGTGGGTCTGCCCCCCGCCGGCGACAACCAGGAGAAGTGGTCCGTCATGAAGCCCCTGCTGGCCAACCCGGACCTCAAGCCCGGCTCGGCGCACATCACCCGGGCGCTCGACCACTTCGAGGAGCTGCTCTCCATCCGCAAGAGCGCCGCGCTCCTGCGTCCGCGCACGGCCGAGGACGTCCAGGCGAAGGTGCGTTTCCTCAACACCGGCGCCTCCCAGGTGCCCGGCCTCATCGTCATGAACCTCCGGGACGAGGCGGCCGCGGATGGCATCACCGACATCGTGGTGCTCTTCAACGCCAACGACGAAGCGCAGGCCTTCCCCATCCCCGAGTACGCGGGCCGTGGGATGAAGCTGCACCCCGTGCAGGCGGACTCCTCGGACACGGCCGTCCGGACCGCCTCGTTCGACGCCTCCGGCGCCTTCACCGTGCCCGCCCGGACCACAGCGGTGTTCGTGAACGCTCAGGCCACCCCGAGCGAGGATGATGGCTGCGGCGGCTGCGCCGGCACCGGGGGTGGGGCCTTTGGTGCCCTGGCCGTGCTCCTCGGCGGCGTGCTGCGGTCCCGGCGCCGTCAGCGGGCGTAGCGGGGAGGAGCCCCGCGGGTACGGGGGCCGGCGCGCGGAATGCCGGCCCCCGTGTTGTCTCCCTATTCCTCCGCCCCCCGCAGTGCGGTAGAGGGGCGCGCATGGACGAGAAGACGCTCACCCGGTTGCTCGAGCAGGTGAAGGGCGGCAAGGTCTCCGTGGACGATGCCGTGGGCCGGCTCAAGGACTTGCCGTTCGCCGAGCTGGGTTATGCCACCCTGGACACCCACCGCAGCCTGCGTTTCGGCTTCCCGGAAGTGGTGCTGGGGGAGCCGAAGACGGCGGAGCAGGTGCTGGGCATCGTGGGCGCGCTGGTGGAGCGCAAGCAGACGGTGCTGGTGACCCGGCTGCAGCCGGAAAAGGCCGAGGCCCTGCTGGCCGCCTACCCCAAGGGCCAATACCACTCCGTGGCGCGCATCTTCCACCTGAAGCAGGGCAAGCCCAAGGCGGGCACGGTGGCGGTGGTGACCGCGGGCACCAGTGACATCCCCGTGGCGGAGGAGGCGGCCGTCACCGCGGAGGCCATGGGGGCCACGGTGAAGCGCGTGTACGACGTCGGGGTGGCGGGCATCCACCGGCTGCTGCGGCGTCGCGAGGAGATTCAAGACGCGCACGCGGCGGTGGTGGTGGCCGGCATGGAGGGCGCGCTGGCGAGCGCGTTGGGCGGGCTGGTGGGCATCCCCGTGGTGGCGGTGCCGACGTCGGTGGGCTACGGGGCCAACTTCGGCGGCGTGTCCGCGCTGCTGGCGATGGTGAACTCGTGCGCCTCCAACGTGGCGACGATGAACATCGACAACGGTTTTGGTGGCGGCTTCTACGCGGCGCTCATCTCGCGCACGCGGGGCCGGCGCTGAGACGGGAGCACCCATCATGCGCAAGATTCTCTACCTGGAGCCCGTGGGCGGCATCGCCGGGGACATGTTCCTGGCGGCGGGCGTGGACCTCGGCGTGTCGCCAGAGGCGATTTCCCAGGCCCTGAGCGGGTTGCAGGTGCCGGGCTGGAAGCTGGCGGTGAGCCGCGCGGTGCGGCACGCCATCAGCGGCACGCACCTGGACGTGGTGCTGGACGAGCGCGAGGCGCACCCGCACCGGGCATACTCGGACATCCGCCAGCTCATCGAGGCGGCGCCCACGCTCTCGCCCCGCGCGAAGGAGCGGGCCCTGGCGGTGTTCCGGGCCATCGGCGAGGCCGAGGCGAAGGTGCACGGGGTGTCCATCGACGCCATCCACTTCCACGAGGTGGGGGCGGTGGACTCCATCGTGGACATCTGCGGGGCGGCGGTGGTGTTGGACCTGCTGGGCGACCCCGAGGTGTACGCGGCGCCCCCGCCGCTGGGTAGCGGCACCATCCGGGTGGCCCACGGCAACATGCCCATTCCCGTGCCGGCCACCCTGGAGCTGCTCCGGGACGTGCCGGTGCGCTTCGAGGGCGTGGGCGAGCTGACGACGCCCACGGGCGCGGCACTGCTCAAGGTGCTGACGCGCATTGGCCAGCCGCCGCCGGACTTCATCGTGGAGCGCATCGGCTACGGCGTGGGCACCAAGGACTTCCGGGACCGGCCCAACGTGCTGCGCGCGTCCATGGGCCGGGCCGAGGCGCGGGCCGAGGGCCTCTGGGTGGTGGAGGCCAACCTGGACGACAGCACGCCGCAGCTCCTCGGCTACCTCATCGAGCACCTGCTGGGCACGGGGGCGCTGGACGCCTGGGTGACGCCGGTGACGATGAAGAAGGCGCGGCCGGGGCACCTGCTGGGCGCGCTGGTGGACGGGGGCGCGAAGGAGACGGTGGTGGACATGCTGTTGCGCGAGTCCACCACGCTCGGGGTGCGCTCCTACCGCGTGGAGCGCACGGCGCTGGAGCGGGACTGGGTGGAGGTGGAGACGCCGTGGGGCAAGGTGCGGGTGAAGCGCGGCCTGCGCAATGGCGTGGTGCTCAACGTCCACCCCGAGTTCGAGGACTGCCGCAAGGTGGCCGAGGCCTCCGGAGTCCCCCTCAAGCAGGTGATGGCGTCCGCGCTGGCGGCGCTCAGCTCGGGGCGGTGAGCCGGTCCAGCACCAGCCCGAGGAAGTCGCTCTCGCCGTGAAAGGCCCAGCCCAGGTGCGTCTTGCAGGCGGCGCACAGGGCAATCCGCCAGACGAAGCCCGGGAACCAGCTCGCCTCCGCCGTGGGCGGGCCGAGGACGAGACAGCCCTCGGCCTGGGCGAAGCACCCGAAGTGGAAGACGAAGCCGGACGGGTTGACGCGGGTGTGCGTGTGGCGGCCGTTGACGGTGGTGCGGTGGCGCTCGTGGGTGATGACGTGGCCGCAGTGCGCGCAGCACAGCGGGGCTCGCGGCTCGCGTGCCTGGGTCTCCTCCTCCGCCCGCTCGGCGGGCTTCGCCTCCGCGGGCGCGGCGGGAGTGTCCTTGAGCCACCGGGGCTCCGGTGGGGGCTGTGGCCAAGGGAGCGGATTCATGGTGCGGACCCAGACTGCTCTTGCCCACGCTCGGGGCCGGATGCAAGGCCGGGCCGGCGCTCCCTCGTTCGAGCGGCTGCTGCGCTGAAGGGCTCCTCAAGAAGGTGGCCGGCGGGGGTGGATCATTCTATGACCGGCCCCTCCATGCTCCTCCCCACGACCATCACCGACCTGCACCTCGAGCCGCTGGACCTGGCCCTCACCGAGCCCTTCGCCATCGCCACGGGCGCGCCGGACATGGCGAACAACGTCCTGCTGCGCCTGAAGCTGGCGGACGGGACGGTGGGCCTGGGTGAGTCGGCGCCCCTCACGGCCGTGTCCGGGGAGACGCAGGCCAGCACGCTCGAGGCCATCGCCTCCGTGCGCGAGGCGCTGCTCGGTCGGGACGCCCGCGCCTGGCGCCCCATTGGCACGTGGCTGGGCGAGGCCCTCCCGGGAGCTCCCTCCGCGCGCTGTGGCATCGAGCTGGCGCTGCTGGACGCCCTGGGCCGCCACTACCGGATGCCGCTGTTCGCCTTCTTCGGCGGGACGGGCACCGGGCTGGACATCGACATGACGGTGACGGCCGGTGACGAGGCGCACGCGGCCTCGTCGGCCCGCGCCATCGTCGCGCGCGGCATCCGCACCCTCAAGGTGAAGGTAGGCGCGCTGTCGGCGGAGGAGGACGTGCGGCGCATGGTGGTCATCCGTCGGGAGGCTCCGGGCGCGCGGCTGTTCGCGGACGCCAACGGCGGCTACACCGTGGCGCAGGCGCGCACCTTCCTCTCGGGGCTGGAGGCCGCCGGCATCCCCCTGGCGCTCTTCGAGCAGCCCGTGCCTCGCGAGGACTGGGAGGGCATGGCCGAGCTGACGCGCTCGTCCCGGGTGCCCATCTGCGCGGACGAGTCGGCCCGTACGGCGAAGGACGTGCTGCGCCTGGCTCGCGAGGGCGGCGCGCACGGCGTCAACCTCAAGCTGATGAAGAGCGGCGTGGTGGAGTCCCTGGCCATGTGGAACCTGGCGCGCGCCTCGGGCATGGAGCTGATGATGGGCGGCATGGTGGAGAGCACCCTCGCCATGAGCAGCGCGGCGCACTTCGCCGCCGGCCTGGGCGGCTTCGACTACGCGGACCTGGATACGCACCTGTTCATCCGCGAGCACGCCTTCCGCGGCGGCCTGCGGATGCAGCAGGAGGGGCGGATCGACGTCGGGCACGTGCAGGCGGGCCACGGCGTCGACATCGGCTGAGGTGGGCACCGGTCCTCCAGGGCCGCGCAGGGGGAGGCACTCCATGTTGGACGCACTCGTGGTGGGCGCGGGCCCGACGGGCCTGACGATGGCCGCGGAGCTGGCGCGGCATGGCCTGCGCTGCCGCATCGTGGAGCAGCTCGAGACGCCCTCGCGGCTGTCCCGAGCGCTGGTGGTGCAGGCGCGCACGCTCGAGGTCTTCGACGACTTCGGCATCGCCGACCGGGCCGTCGCGCTGGGGCGCAGGGCCGAAGCCTTCAACGTGGTGGGAGCCGGAGGCCTGCGCACGCGGGTGCCCATGCAGGTCTTCTCCTGGCTGGAGACGCGCTTCCCCTTCCTGCTCATGCTCCCGCAGGACGCCACCGAGGCGCTGCTCACCGAGCACCTCGGCACGTTCGGCGTGGCGGTGGAGCGGGGCGTGTCGCTGGAGGACTTCCGGCAGGACGCGGGCGGCGTGGAGGTCACGCTGATGCGCCCGGAGGGGGGCATGGAGCGGGTGGCGGCGCGCTGGCTGCTGGGGTGCGATGGCGCGCGCAGCCGGGTGCGCAAGGCGGCCGGCATCTCCTTCGAGGGCGAGACGTATGACGACACGTGCGTGCTGGCGGACGTGCGCGTCGAATGGCCGCTCGGAGAGGGCGAGCTGTGCATCATCCCGTCCCGGCACGGTGTGATGGCGGCCTTCCCCATGCCCGGGGAGAAGCGCTACCGCATCTTCGGGATTCTCCCGCGTGGAGGGCTGGCGGGGGACAACGAGACGTCGCCGCTCTCGCTGGAGGAGATGCAGGCGCTGGTGGACCGGATGGTGCCCGTGTCCACGCGCCTGAGCGAGCCGCGCTGGCTCACGCGCTACCGGCTGCACCGCCGGGGCGTGCCGAGCTACCGCCGGGGGCGTGTGTTCCTCGCTGGGGACGCCGCGCACATCCACAGCCCCGCGGGCGGGCAGGGGATGAATACGGGCATTCAGGACGCCTACAACCTCGCGTGGAAGCTGGCGCTCGTCACCCGGGGCCGCGTGCCGGAGTCGCTGCTCGACACCTACGACCTGGAGCGGCACCCGGTGGGGCAGACGCTGCTGCAGGGGACGGACCGGATGTTCGGCGCGGTGGCACGCGGGGGCGCCGCCTCACGGCTGCTGCGCGCGTATGTGGTCCCCCGCCTCGCCCGGCCCCTGTTCGGCCGTCCGTTCGCGCAGCGCCGCCTGGCCCGCTTCGTCTCGCAGCTCGGCATCCATTACCGGAACAGCCCGCTCACCACCGAGCGCATCTGGGGCGAGGAGGTGGGGGGCGTGCGGTTGGAGGAGGGCCCCGCGCCCGGCAATCGCGTGCCAGAGCTGCCGGTGAAGGGGGAGGGCGTGACGCGCCTGCACGAGGTGCTGCGTGGGCCCCAGCACACGCTGCTGCTGTTCACCGGCCTGACGCCCGAGGCGAAGGTGCGCGGCGAGCTGGTGGTGCTCGCACGCCGGCTGGAGGAGGCGTATGGGCCGCTGCTGAAGGCGCGCGTGGTGCTGGCGGGTGAGGCGACGCCGGCTCCCTTCGTGCTGGCCGACGAGAGCGGCGCGGTGCATCGCCGCTTCGGTGCCGGGGCGGAGTGCTTCTACCTGGTACGGCCAGACGGGTACGTGGGGCACCGCGAGAGGCCCCTTGAGCCGAAGCGGCTCGAAGCGGAGCTCTCCCGGCGCCTGGGCCCGTCGACGCGCCCCCTGCGGAGTCCGGGAGCGGGTGTCACGGGCTGAGCCCGCCCGAGGTGCCCCATTCTGGGGCGCTCCTGCCGTGCGAGGCGCAAAAGTGCAGTGCTGGTGCCGTTCCGGAGCGTTTCACTCGTCACCGGTGACGAGCGGAACCTCAACCCGTCCCTTCTCGCACCGGGGTCTCGCCCGGGGAGGACGCGTTGCCGCTCCGGGAGCCCAGCAGCGTGCGCCAGGCCGTGGCCAGGAGGATGATGCTGCCGCCCACCAGCGCCCAGGGGCCGGGTCGCTCCCCGGCGAAGAGGAAGGTCCACACGGGGTTGAGCACCGGCTCGAGCAGGATGAGCAGCGAGGCCTCCACCGCGGGCGTCTCACGCAGGCCCCGCTGGAAGAGGGTATAGGCGAGGCCGAGCTGGAACACGCCCAGGAAGACGAGCAGCCCGATGTCCAGTGTCGTGGGCTTGGGGCCGCCGAGCGCGGGCAGCAGGACGCTCGCGCCGGCGATGAGGTTGCCCCATACCAGCACCGCGGAGCCCTCCTCGCCCACCGCGCGCAGCCCGAGGATGCACAGGGCGAAGGCGAGGCCCGAGCCCAGGGCAATCACATTGCCCCAGAACTGCCCGGGGTTGAGCTGGTCGAGGAAGAAGAGGCTCAGCCCGAGCAGGAACACGGGCACGGCGGCCAGCTCACCCCGCGAGGGGCGCTCGCGCAGCAGGAGCGGGGACAGCAGCAGCACGTAGAGTGGCGCGGTGTCCTGCAGGAAGATGGCGTTGGCCGAGGTCGTCAGCTTGTTGGCGAGGATGAAGGTCACCACCGTGGCGGCGTAGGCCACCGACGCCGCGAGCCCTCTCCAGGACGGGAGGCGGCGGCCCGCGGGGATGGCGAGCGCGAGCACCAGCGCGGCGACGAGCGAGCGCCCGGAGGCGAGCTGCCAGGCCGACAGCGAGGAGAGCTTCACGGCGGCACCGGCCGTGGACCAGAGCACGGCGGCGGCGAGGAGGTAGAGGCGGGAGCGGAGCATGGGGCGGCGCGGGTGACTCATATGCCGGTCACCCGGGGAAAGCCATCGCCGCCGGGCCAGGCGCGGGGCGGGGCTACCGAGCGCCCTGGAAGCGCCGGTAGCGGGCCTCGACCGCCATGTAGACGGCGTAGGCCACCAGTCCCGCCGCGGCCACGGCGAGCAGCACCGCCCCATGGGGCTGGGCCGCGAGTGTCTCCAGGGCTCCGTCCAGGCCACGGGCCCGCTGCGGATTGGCGGTGAGCGCCGCCTGGACGAGGAATCCGCCGAGCAGCACGAAGACCCCGCCCCGGGCGAGGATGCCCAGCTTGGAGATGCGCACCGCCCACTCGGCCTGAGGGGGACGCATGGCCTCCAGCCGCAGCTTCCTTCGGAACTTCTCCTTCCACGCCTTGTCCATCTGCCAGAGGCCCACTCCGGCGATGACGAGGCCCACGACGGCCACCAGGGCCTGCCCGAAAGGCTGCGACATCAACCGGGCCGTCCAGGACTGGGCGCTCTGGTCTCCATGGGAGCCAACGCCGCCCGTCTCCAGCACCAGCCGGAAGGCCGCCACCGCGAGGGAGGCGTGGAGCGCCGCGCTCACGAGGTAGCTCGCCCGCGTGACGAGGCCCTTCGCATCGGTGCCCTTGCCGTCCGGGTCCATCCAGGCCTGCACCACGCGCCAGAGGACGTAGCCCACGAGGCCCACCGCCACCACGGCCAGCAGCGCCTTGCCCCAGGACTGTTGGGCCAGCGTGGCCAGCGCGCCCTGGGTGTCGGTCATCTCCCCGCCGGTGCCAAAGGCCACCTGGAGCGCGAGCACTCCGACCACCGCGTACACCACGCCCTTGGCCAGGTAGCCCAGACGGGCCAGTCGCTCCGTCCAGGGACTGCGCACCGCCTCCCGTCCGAGGCGGTCTCCCCGCTGCTTCAGCTCCGACGCCTTCCGGCCCATCTCGTTCGCCATGCCTTGCCCCCCTCACCGGAGAGCCCGGAGGCATCGTCCGGCAGTGCAGCGATCTTCGGGGGAAGGTAGGCACTGCGGGGACGAGCCTAGAAGGTGCCTCCATCCGCCCGCCGACCGGGCGAGGAGCCGAGCGTTGGATTGTGCGTGGTGTGCAGCACGAAGCCTCCATCGCGGGCGCCATCGGGGTTGCGGTTGTACGAGACGGCTTCAGTGGCGGACGGATAGCCAGTCTCGTCCACGGTCTGTTTCAGGTTGTCCTGGAGGTAGACACGCTCGTCGTTCTTATTGAAGAAGAACCCACCGCCGGTGGCCACCACCGCGTTCGTGCTGCCATCGGGGACAGCCGAAGCCCCCGAGAAAATGACGATGGCGCTTCCTGGCGCGAGCTGCGTACTGGAGGGGAAGACATGCCGGGCCGGGCCGGTGCTGTTGTATCCGCTGAGGTCGTTCACCATCCAGCCGCTGATGTCCACCGTTTCCGTGGCGTCGTTCACCACCTCCACGAACTGCTGTGCGAAGTCCCGGCCGCCATCGGGGAGTGCAGGCTCGTAGGGCATGTACTCGTTGATGAACACCGGAGGCTTCACCACCTCGAACGTCGAGTCACTGTCGTCGGTGACGCTCGGCGCCGACACATCGCTCACCCGGAAGCGCGCCAAGGCGGTGGGAGTCGGGGGCAGGGTCCACGGGTACTGTCCAAGCGAGGCGGGATAGTTCGAGGACACCACCTGCCACGTCGCGCCATCATCCTTTGAATACTCCAGCCGCACGTTGCTGACGCCGTCCGCCGTCCAAGTGATGTACTGCGCCGTGCTTCCCGTGAGCTGCTCTCCGCCATTGGGCGAGAGGAGCCGCAACGACCCGACGGGCGGCGGGGGCGGGGGCTCCACGCTGAAGGTGAAGCGGCTGAGCACCGGGTAGTGGTCCGAGGTGGTGTTGCCGTAGTTGAAGATGCTCGGTTTGAGCACCCGGGCCGAGTTGCTCACATAGTTGGCCAGCAGTTCGTCGGTGACGAGCTGGTGGTCAATGAACGAGCCGTTGGACACCGTGCTCCCCTGGTTCGTCAACGGCTGGGTGACGAAGGTGTACGAGGCCGGAGCGTCCAGGAAGTTCTGGAAGGGCGTCTGCCGGTAAACGCCCGTGGAGTCTCTCGAGATGGACTTGTCCACGTCATCGTTCCAGTCGCCGAGCACGATGACGCGTGCAGTGGACAGCTCCGTGTCCAGGTACTCCTTGAGCCTCTGGGAGGCGGTCTGGCGGTCCAGGTAGTCGTCGTAGTTGCTGAAGGCTTTCAGGTG
>NZ_DASVSO010000510.1:0-6370 GCF_036388035.1 Archangium sp. | reverse complement strand
GCCATCTACGAGCAGATCTACGCCCTGGCGGGGCTCACGCAGTACTTCCGCTGCACGGGCGAGCCGGCCGTGCTGGAGGACATCCGCCACACGGTGGCCATGTTCAACGCGCTCTTCCTGGACCTCAAGCGCGTCAACCCCGACTTCCCGGGGCTGGATGGCTACTTCAGCCACCTCGATCCGGCCAACCTGCGGCCGGACTCGCCAGCGCTCGGGACTCGTCAGCTCGAGAAGAACTGGAACTCGATCGGCGACCACATCCCCGCCTACCTGGTCAACCTGATCCTCGCCCTCGAGCCGCTGCCGCAAGGCGCGGATGAGGGGATCGCCAGCTTCCTCAAGATCTGCAAGGAGATGATCGACCGGACCGCCAAGCTCATCATCGAGAAGTTCCCCGACCCGGAGTCCGTGTACGTGAACGAGCGCTTCCACGCGGACTGGAAGCCCAATCACGAGTGGGGCTGGCAGCAGAACCGGGCCGTGGTGGGCCACAACTACAAGATCGCCTGGCAGTTGCCGCGCATCGCCAGCTACTGGTTCTCCGAGGGGCGTCATGACGAGGCCCAGCGCGCGCTCCAGGTCGCCGAGCGGCTGGCCAGGGCCATGATCACCCATGGCGCCGATCTGGTCCGCGGAGGTGTCTTCGACGCCGTCGAGCGGCACCCGTCCAATGGCCAGCCCATCGAGTTCGCCTGGGGCTGCACCAAGGACTTCTGGCAGCAGGAGCAGGCCATCCTGGCCAACCTGATCCTCTACGGGCACACGCGGGATCCCGAGTTCCTGGATCAGGCCCGCGCCGCGGCGGCGTTCTGGAACATGTTCTTCCTGGACAGGGATCGCCAGGGCATCTTCTTCCGCACCACGGAGGATGGGCTGCCCATCGTCGAGGGGAGCTACGCCAACAAGGGGGGCTACGCCATCGCCGGCTACCACTCCTTCGAGCTGAACTACCTGGCCCACATCTACACGCGGGCCTTCGTCGCGCCAGCGGGGAGCGAGGACGCCAACTTCTGCCTGTACTTCTACCCCTCGAGCCAGTGCGGGCTGCGCTCCCTCAACGTGGCGCCGGACTTCTTCAAGCCCGGCTCCGTCGAGATCGCCAGCATCACCGTCAATGGCAGGCGTCGGTCGGATGTGGATCCCAACCGGTTCCAGATCGCTCTCCAACCCAATGATTTCGATTCCGAGATCATCGTCCAGTTCCGGAGGAAGCCATGAGTCATCTGCCGTTGCAGGGAAAGAAGATCGCCGTCCTCTTGGAGAGCCAGTTCATCCCCGTGGAGATCTCCGAGTACCGCAAGCGGTTCGAGGAGGCGGGGGCGACCGTCCACTTCCTGGCCAACCTGTATGGGAATCCCTCGTTGACCCTCGTGAGCGAGGTCGAGGAGCCCGGACAGATGCCCGAGCTGCTGACGGTCGACCTCGACATCCGCCAGGTGAAGCCGGAGGACTACGCGGCCGTCATCATGTCGGCCAACTACACCAGCGTGCGGCTGCGCCACTTCGTCCCGCCCTCCGGGTCCGATGGCAAGCCGGTGCCGATCACCCCGGACATGGTGCGCTCGTCACCGGCGGTCCAGTTCTTCGGCCGCGCCATGCGTGACCCGAGGATCATCAAGGGGGCGTTGTGCCACGGGCTCTGGCTGCTGACGCCCACCCCGGAGCTGCTCGCGGGGCGCCGGGTCATCTGCCACGAGGTCGTGCTGGCCGACATCACCAACGCCGGTGGTCTCTACACGCCGGATCCCTCCGGCGTGGTGGTGGATGAGGACCTGGTGACGGGGCGCTCGTACCACGAGGTCTCGTTGCTCATCGAGCGCATCAAGGATCTCATCGTGGCCGAGGACGCGCGGGAGGCCACACACCTCACGCCCGTCTTCCCCCCGGCGCAGGCCGCGCCGCGAGGGGAGGGCAGCAAGCGGCGCATCCTGGTCGTCCTCTCCAGCTACGGCTACTGGAGCGAGGAGCTCGTCGGTCCACTCGAGAGCTTCGACGCCATGGGCTACGAGGTCGAGTTCGCCACGCCGGACGGCCGGCGCCCGAGGCCCCTGCCGCCGAGCCTGAACCCGGACTTCATCGATCCGCCCCTGGGTCGGCCGGTGACCACGCCGGAGATGGCCCGCAAGGGGCGGGAGCTCTACCGCTCCGGGCGCCTCGACTCCCCGCTGAACCTCTCGGCGCTGCTGCCCGAGCGGCCCTACTTCAGCCAGCCCGTGCTGGTGCGCGCGCTCGAGGCCTACCACCGCCAGCGGGAGGCGGCCCTGCGTGACTTCGAGCGGTTCGATGCGCTGCTGTTGGTGGGCGGCAGCGGACCCATCGTCGACATGGTCAACAACCAGCGCGTGCACGACCTCATCCTCGGCTTCCTGCGGTCGGGCAAGCCAATCGCCGCGGAGTGCTACGCCGTCGGTTGCCTCGCCTTCGCGCGGGACATGGAGGACCGGCGCAGCATCCTGAGGAACAAGCACGTGACGGGCCACTGCGTGGAGTACGACTACAAGGACGGCACCGGCTTCCTGGGCACTACCTTCAACATGGGCCCACCGCCGTACGCGCTCGAGTACATCCTCCGCGACGCGACCGCGCCGGAGGGCCAGTACCACGGCAACTTCGGGAAGGAGACGTCGGTCATCGTCGACTACCCGTTCATCACCGGGCGCTCCACCCCGGACTCCCTCCTCACGGGCCAGAAGCTCGTCGAGGTGCTCGAGCAGGGACTGCGGCAGTGGGGCTGGAACGGCGCCAACAACACACAGGGGAATCACTCATGAGAAGGACTGGAAATATCGCCCTCCTCGAGCAGCTGGTCGCCGATGGAGCGAAGTACTTGTTTGGCAATCCAGGCACCGTCGAGGAGGGCTTCCTGGATGCCATGCGCTACGTGCCCGGGCTCGAATACGTGCTCGGGCTCCAGGAGACCGTGTCCGTGGCCATGGCGGATGGCTACGCCCGGGCGACGCGCCGGCCCGCCTTCGTCCAGCTCCACTCCGGAGTCGGGCTCGGCAATGGGATTGGCATGCTCTACCAGGCCAAGCGCGGCAACTCCCCCCTGGTGGTGCTCGCGGGGGAGGCCGGGGTCGCCTACGACGCCATGGACGGGCAGATGGCCTGCGATCTGGTCGCCATGGCCCGTCCCGTCACCAAGTGGGCCACGCGCGTCGTGGATCCCCAATCCGTGCTGCGGGTCCTCCGGCGCGCGGTGAAGATCGCCTCCACGCCTCCCATGGGGCCCGTCTTCGTCGCGCTGCCCATGGACGTGCTCGATGCGCCGAACCACGAGTCGGTCATCCCCACGCCGCGGCTGGACACCCGGGTCGCGCCGCGGCCCGAGGAGGTGAGGGTGCTCGCCCAGATGCTCGCGGCGGCCGAGCGGCCCCTGCTCATCGTCGGTGACGGCGTGGCGAACTCGGATGCCCAGGCGGAGCTGACGCGCGTGGCCGAGCTGCTCGGCGCCGAGGTGTGGGGCGCCAACAGCTCCGAGGTGAACATGGATGCGAGCCATCCCCTGTTCAACGGCCTGCTGGGGCACATGTTCGGCAAGGACAGCACGGCGGTCGTCTCCCAGGCGGACGCGGTGCTGATTGTCGGCACGTATGTGTTCCCCGAGGTCTTCCCCTCGCTGTCCGGGGTGTTCCGCCCCGGCGCCCGGGTCGCCCACATCGACCTGGACGCGTATGAGATCGCCAAGAACTTCCCGGTGGACATGGGCCTCGTGGCGGACCCGAAGAGGACCCTCGGGGCACTGGGAGAGGTGCTGGCCGGCCTCATGACGCCCACGCAGCGGGAGGCCGCCGCCCAGCGCCTGCGGAGCGCCGGGGAGCGCCAGCTCCTGCGACGGAACCTGGCGTCCCAGGCGGGCGACCCGGGGAGCGACGTGCCCTCGCTCTTCATGCGGGAGCTGGCGAGGCGGGTGGGAGATGACGCCATCATCTTCGACGAGGCGCTGACGACCTCGCCGCTGGTGAACCGGTTCCTGCCCGCGCGCAAGCCGGGGCACTTCTTCCAGTCGCGAGGGGGCTCCCTGGGCGTGGGGATTCCCGGGGCCCTGGGGGTCAAGCTCGCCCATCCAGACAAGACCGTCATCAGCTTCAGCGGGGATGGCGCGAGCATGTACACCATCCAGGCCCTCTGGACGGCGGTGCGCCACGGCATCGGCGCCAAGTTCGTGGTCTGCAACAACGGGGGCTACAAGCTGCTCGACGTCAACATCCAGGAGTACTGGCGTGAGCGGGGCATCCCCGAGCATGCCTTCCCCGGCTCCTTCAGCCTGTCGTACCCGCCGCTGCGCTTCGTGGACATCGCGCGCTCCATGGGCGTACCGGCTGCACGGGTGGGCACGCCGGAGTCGATCGGTCCCGCGCTGGAGCAGGCCCTGTCGACCCCCGGGCCCTTCCTCATCGACTGGATGCTCCCGAGGTCCTCCCCGGGAGTGGACGCCGACGTCCGCTGCGGGCAGTGAGCGACTCTTCGACGTGGGACAGGGGCCAGGCCCGGGGAAACCCGAGCCTGGCCCCTTCTTTCTTCACCGCTCCCACTTCTGGAAGACGACGAGCCCCCGCGCCGGAAGGACGACGCGCAGCCCGTTCCCCCGAGGGAAGAGCGTCGCTCCGAGGTTGCCGACGTTGCTCCCCCCATACCGCTCGGCGTCCGTGTTGAAGATCTCCTTCCAGCCGCTCGCGTCGGCCCAAGGGCCCTCGAGCTCATACCCGTCGGCGAAGGGCCGGTCGTTGAGACTGGCGACGACGAGGAACTCCTCCGCCCCGCTCCGGCGCCGGAAGGCGAGGACGCGGTTCGCATCATGCGTGAGGAGGATCTCGAGATCTCGCGACCTCAGGCCCTCGTGCGTGAGTCGCAGGCGGATGAGTTCCTGGTAGCACCGGAAGAGGTTGCGTCCCTGGCCCGCGCGCAGCCCCTGGAGATCCTCCCGGTTGCGCAGGAAGGTGTCGTAGCGGTAATCCCTGGCGGCGCCGACCTCCTCTCCCATGAAGAACATGGGGGTGCCCGCCGAGAGCACCGAGAGGCCGAAGATGGTGCGACACCGCGCCTCGGCGGCCTGGAGCACCTCGTCCTGGAGCTTCGCGGCGTTGGCGGCGATGACGATCGTCCTGGCCGTGCCGTCGCCGTTCCCGGCCTCGTCATGGGAGGAGTGGTAGACGATCGCCCGCCGCCCCGTCCGCGCGAGTACCCGCGAGAAGGTCGTCATCGCCAGGGGTTGGCCGTCCGACTTCGCCGCGGTCCAGAGCAGCTTGGCGAACTCCATCCCGCGCGTCGGGTCACCGATGAGGTGGTGGTGGAAGTCGGCATACCAGGCGGCGTCGAACCCCAGGCCGCCCTCCGCGTCGGGCGCGGTCACCGCGTCCCAGCCGGAGTGATCCTCCGCCATGAGCAGCACGCCTGGGCGGATGAGCCTCAGGGTGCGGCTCCACTCGCGCAGGAACCGGGCCCCGAGCATGTTGGCGCGGGAGGCTTCTCGCCCGTTGGCGTGCAGCACGTTGTAGCTGTGGATGCACGTGGTCTGATCCACGCGGAACCCATCCACGTGGAACTCCTCCATCAGGGTGACCGCGCTGCTGATGAACATGGCGCGCACCTGCTCCCGGTGGAAGGCGGGAGCGTAGCCGGTGGACTGGTTGTCGATGTATCCGCCGTGCCCGGGGGCGGCCGTCGAGCCGGGGCTGGCCGCCACCCGCTCGTAGTCCGGGTAGTCCTCGGGACGTCCCTCATAGAAATAATAGAGGTTGTCCGGGTGCGAGCTGGAGTCATACATCCACTCCGCCCTGTCGGCATCCGGGTGGTAGTGGTTGTAGACGACGTCCATGATGACGGCGATCCCCCGCCGGTGGCACTCCCGAACGAAGTGCTTGAGCTGGTCGCGGCCGCCGCCCGCGTACTCGATGGCGAGGTAGTGCGTGGTGGCGTAGCCCCAGTTGGGCAGCCCGCCGAACTCAGACATCGGCAGCAGCTCGACGGCATTCACCCCGAGCTCCTCGAGGTAGTCGAGCAGCGCCATGGCGTCCTCCAGCGTGCCCGCCCCGTCCTTTCCGAAGCCGAGTGCCCCGACGTGGAGCTCGTAGATGACCAGATCCTCCACCCGAGAGGGGACGGGCCGCTCGGCGCGGTACTCGTCACGCCAGAACTCCTCCTCGGAGAGGAACTCCCGCTCGGGCCATCGCGGCTCGGAGAAGTGCTTCGTCACCTGGTCGGGGTCGACCACCACGGAGCAACTCACGGTGGCGTTCAACCCCTCCCGGCCTCCCGTATAGGGACTTCCCCTGGGGTTGAGGGTGCCCCGGCCGATCTGACAGCGCGAGTAGAGATCCGTCCGATAGACGATCCGCCCATCCGCCAGGGTGAGCCTGAACATGTAGGG
>NZ_DASVSO010000509.1:0-2031 GCF_036388035.1 Archangium sp. | reverse complement strand
GAGGTGCTGGCCATCCCCTGCGACGTGAGTGACCGGGTGCAGGTGGAGGCGATGGTGGCCCAGGTGCACGAGCGTTTCGGCGCGGTGGACGTGCTGGTGAACAACGCCGGCGCCATCCAGGTGGGTCCGCTGGAGTCCATGACCGAGGAGGACTTCGAGGAGGCGATGGGCATCCACTTCTGGGCGCCGCTCTACACGACGATGGCGGTGCTGCCGGAGATGAAGCGGCGGGGCTGGGGCCGCATCGTGAACATCGCGTCGATTGGCGGCAAGGTGAGCATCCCGCACCTGCTGCCGTACAGCGCGAGCAAGTTCGCCTTGGTGGGCCTGTCGGACGGGCTGCGCGCGGAGCTGGCGCAGGACGGCATCCTGGTGACGACGGTGTGCCCGAGCCTGATGCGCACGGGCAGCCCGCCCAACGCCTTCTTCAAGGGCAACCACGAGGCGGAGTACGCGTGGTTCCTGCTGGGCGACTCGCTGCCGGGGATGTCGATGAACGCGGATCGGGCGGCCCGGAAGGTTGTCGAGGCGTGCCGCCGGGGAGACGCGGAGGCGCTGATCGGCCTGCCGGCGAAGGTGGCGGTGCTGGCACGCACGCTGGCGCCGAACCTGACGGCGGCGATGCTGGCGTACATGAACCGGTTGCTGCCGCAGGACGGCAGCACGGACCGGCACCGCGGCAGGGACAGCGAGACCCCGCTCACCCGCTCGTGGGTGACGCGGCTGACGCGGCAGGCGGCCCAGAAGAACAACGAGGAGTTGTTGCACTGAGCCGCCGTGAGGCAACGGAGCGCCGGACGGAGGGAGAATCCCCACCGTCCGGCGACTCAGCCCGCGTGCCTCAGGGCGCCATCTGGACGATGGCGCTGTTCACCCTGGTATACGCGGACGGCAGGGTGTCCCGATACGGCTGGTAGGAGGTCGAGGCGGTGTTCTGAATCGCGGCGATGGAGAGCACGTAGGACTGGCCCGCGACCATCAGGTCCGCGGGCATCCTCACCTGCGTGTCACGCGTGTAGACCGAGCCCACCTGGGCGCTGCGGGTGTTGCCGCGACTGTCAATGGAGAGCCTGCGCACGATGACCTGGTAGAGGTTCGGCGTTCCCAGGGCCGGCGGCTCCCACGAGATGACCGGGCTGACACCCACGCCCGACACCGCGCTGAACAGGTTCGTGCCGTTGAGCTTGGGATTGCGCACGGGCGAGAGCCGCGGGGTGATGGTCAGGCTGGCCGGAGAGCTATTCACCGGATCGATCGTCTCCATGGACCCATACAGGTAAAGCGCATTCCCCGTGGCACCCGGCAGGAAGTACTCCGACTCGAAGCTCGCGCGCGTCAGGACGCTCACGCCCCACGTGCCGTTCAGTGGAGTCCCATAGGTCATGGTGCCGGTCCGCAGATCGGCCTCCACAGAGGGAGTCAAGTGCACGAAGTCCGCCGAGGAGGCGAACATTCCACGCTCGTTTCCACCCGCGAGGCCCTGCACGGCGACGTCCAATTCGGACCAGGTGAGGTTGGGCCCGGTGGCGTCCGCGTACGCGTTGTACTGGCTCCCCTTCAAATCGAGCGCGATGGACTTCGCGGTGGCCACCTCCACCATGGCACCGCTGACGACCTGCTCCGTGCCGTCCACCTGGGTGAAGGGGGCGAACTCGACGACCCGGCTCATCGCCGTGTAGGGTACGCCCGTGTCGCTGGTACGGCTGGTGAGCTGCGCGAGGATGCCGCGGTCCCCCTTCGAACCGTCGATGAGGTTGAGGGTGCCATAGCTGGTCGAGGGGCCGGTGGTGATGGTCAGCCCGGAGTGAGACGTGGCGCCCACGGCCGGCGGGTTGCTCCCGAACCGCTCCATCTCGAAGTACCAGGCGTTGGACCGGGTGGAGAAGAACTCGAGATGGTCACCCTCCTGCCAGGCATTCAGGTTCGTCACATTGAAGGTCAGGGGGGTGGGCTTGGTGGGCCTCACGGCGTCGTGACGGCCCAGGCGCGAATCGCCCAGGTCCAGCACGCTCTGGTCCGTCACCAGGTAGG
>NZ_DASVSO010000508.1:0-15750 GCF_036388035.1 Archangium sp. | reverse complement strand
AGCAGGGCCTGTGGCCCCTGGAGAAGGCGGCGAGCATCCCCCGGCCGCTGCTGCGCAGCTTCATGTTGAAGGGGGTGCGCAGCCAGGAGGGGTGGATGCAGGCGGGGCCGGAGCCGCGGGACGTGCTGCGCTTCGCTCGCGTCAACCTGAGCGACGAGCGGGGTTGGCCAGAGGGGCCCTTCGAGCTCATCTTCTGCCGCAACGTCCTCATCTACTTCGGGGCCGAGGCGCGAGCCCAGGCGTTGAGCGCCCTGCTGCGGCGGCTGCCCCCCACGGGCTACCTCTTCCTCGGGCACGCGGAGAGCCTCACCGGCAGCGCCGAGCCCGCCCGCTGCGTGGCCCCCAACATCTACTGCGCGAAGTCCTAGAGGGGCGCGAATCAGACCGAGGGCGGGGTCATCGCTGAATCAAGGCACGCTTTCGGGCTTGTTCGAGAAGAGCGCATGGAAGAGGGTCGTCTCTGGAGGCTCTTTCCATTCCACCACGAGCGGGACAGGGGTTTCGGCGACTTCGCGGGGAAGTGCGCTGACGCCGAACGTTGCCTCGATCTTCCTGGCGAAGACCTCGGCGGGGTGTCGCATCTGGGGCGGGAGGGGCTCGAAGCTGACCGTGGAGCTGAGCCGCACCTTGCCAGCGCGCTCGAATTCGATTCCGTAAATCATGTAGATGGGCGCCAGGATGCTGATGCAGCCCACGACGACCCAGTCGAACGGTGGGAGCGGCCGGCCTTTGACCGGGTAGGCGACACAACGGAAGCATGCGTCCGGGGTCGCGGTGCCATCTCCAATGGTGAAGCCGGGGAGCGCTCGATCGAGCTCACCCAGGAACGCATGCCATCGGTCGACCTGCTGGAGCTTCTCTTCCCAAAGGGCTTCGCGCTTGTAGTCCTCGGGACTCATCTCCTGGGTGATGTGCTGATACCTGTCCGAGCGCCAATAGTTCTTCGCAACGGAAAGCAGGTGCTCCGCGGACAGGTTCATGGGCTCAGGGGACGAATTCACCGAATTGAACGGGGATGGTTTTTTCGTGGCATGCCGTCTTCACGCGCGAGCCACGGACGGATGCGTCCAGCAGGTTTCCGAACGTCTTCTTGAAGGCCTCGCACAACAGGCCGAGACCGGACGCCGGTGTCGCGGAGCCGAAGACGAGCCGCGCTGCCTCGTTGGCGCGTTCTGCCGCGATGCGCTGGGCGAGCGGGAGGGAAAAAGGGCTGTCATCGTTCTCGATGGGCACATCCACGCCAAACCTGCAGAGGAAGGCCTCTCCCGTGCTCCTCTTGATGTTGACGTGAACGCATGCCGCGCGCCAGCCGCCTGGCTTCTTGCCGCGCTGCTTGACGACCGTGACGAACTGGAAGTGTCTGGGCTCGATCTGCCCTGTGACGATGGTTCTGGTGACGGGTGTCACACATCCCGAGAGCAGGAGCGATATGGCGAGCGCGTAACGTCGTGCGGTCGGGCTTCTCGCGGATACGGTCCAAGCCATCGGCATGCGCGGGGGGACCCTATTTGATGCGCTCCAGCGCCAGATCGAACAGGGTCATCTCCAGGCGCTCGGCGTCCTTCTCGGAGAGGCCCTGCACGGCGAAGGCGACGCGGTGGGTGCCAATCTTGCGCTGCACCGCGACCACCTTCGCGCGCCCCACCAGCGGCTCCGCGGCGCCCGGCAGCCGCAGCGAGAAGCCGTGCAGGTCCGACTCCGACGGAGGCCTGTGCAGCATCACCGAGAAGCCCCCCAGCGAGACGTCCAACGTGATGGTGCGGAGCTGCTCGCCCGGCAGGCTCAGGTCCACCTGCAGCCCCTGGGCGACCCGGAAGTTGCGCCGGGCGGACTGGCCCGGGGGAAGGCTCATGCCCTGCGCGGCCGTCAGCGCCCGCGCGAACTGCTCCCGGGCCGCCGCATAGCGCCGCTTCTCCTCTTCCGGGAGCTGCCCCTTGCGCGCTCGCGCGTGCAGCGCCCGGAACTGTTCCACCCAGAGATTGGCGCCCATCACGACCCCTTACGGTTTCACGGAGGGGTGATGCCCACACGCTCGAGCGCGAAGTCGACGAGGAATCCCTCCAGCATCTCGGACTCGCGCTCGGTGAGATCCAGGAAGGCGAACGAGGCGCGGTGCTTGTCGGCCCGCTGGAACTGCGACACCACCCGCACCCGGCCCGCCAGCCCCGTGCCATCCGGCAGCTGCAGCAGCGCGCTGGGCCGCTCCTTCGGGTCCACCGCGTGCGGCAGCATCACCGAGAAGCCACCCGCCGAGATGTCCAGCGTGTTGGTCCACACGTTGCCATAGGCCATCTGCAGCTCCACTGGCAGCTGGTGGGCCACCCGGTAGTGCTTGCGTGCCTCGGCGCCGTCGAGCATCAGGCCCTGGGCATTGAGCAGCGCCCGCGCGAACTGCTCCCGCGCCGCCAGGTAGGCCGGCCGCTCGGACTCCGTCAGTTGTCCCTGCCGCGACTTGGCGTGGAGATCGCGGAACTCATCGATGAACTGGATCACACCCATGGTGTCGCTCCTGTGTCCCCGTACTTTCTGGGAATTTCGCTCTCTCGTCCATCAGGGAGTGGGCGTCAGCCCCAGGTTGCGAGCGGCCTCGCGGAAGGTTTCCACCGCGGGTGTGTCTTGCCGCACCAGCTCCGGGCTGCTCCGGTCCACGCGGAAGAGGCCAAAGCGGGGCGCGTAGCCCTCGGCCCACTCGAAGTTGTCGATCAGACTCCAGTGGAAGTAGCCGCGCACGTCCGCCCCCGCCGCCACCGCCTGCTCCACCGCGTACAGGTGGCTGCGCAGGTAGTAGGGACGGCGCTCGCCGCTCCGGTCATCCATCCCGTTCTCCGTGACGACGAGCGGCAGGCCGAAGGCCGCGTAGCGCTTGAGCAAGAGGTAGAGGCCCTCGGGGTAGAGCTCCCAGCCCAGGTCGTTGGTGTCGTACCCCGCGGGTACGTACTTGTGGGAGAAGGAGGGGGAGGCGTCCTGCCGGACGTGGTCGCGCGAGTAGTAGTTGAGACCGAAGTAGTCGAGGGAGCCCTTCAGGCCGGGCACCTCGCGCCGCAGGGACACCGAGCCGGGCACGGAGAGCGAGATGCGGCCGGTGCGCAGGGCGTTGGGGACGCTCTCGTTGAAGAACTCGTCGGTGAGGCCGGCCACGGCGATGTCCGTGGTGGAGCCGCTGGCGGGCTGGAAGACGCGCACGTGGTGGGCGAGCCCCACGAGGGTGGCCTTGCCGTCCCCATCCGCGTCCACCAGGTCATGGGTGCGCAGCTGGCGCGCGGCGCGGGCGTGGGCCTCGATGAGGTGGGCCAGCACGGTGGCCATGGCCTTCGTGTCCTTCTTGCCCGGGGGCCAGACGCCGTCCATGTAGCCGAACACCGCGAGCACGTTGGGCTCGTTGATGGTGCACCACCAGTCCACCTCGCCCCCGAGCAGGTCGGCCACCCGGCCCGCGAAGCGCTCGAAGGCGTCCAGGGTGGCGGGGTTCTCCCAGCCCCCGGACTCGGCCACCCAGGTGGGCAGGGTGAAGTGGTAGAGCGTCACCAGGGGCTCAATCCCCTGGGCGCGCAGGGCCTGGGCCCACTGGCGGTAGCGCGCCGCGGCCTCGCTGTCCCAGGCGCCGGGGGTGGGCTCCAGCCGGCTCCACTCCACGCTGAAGCGGTAGGCGTTGGAGCCCAGGCGCTTCATCAACTTCACGTCCTCGTCGAAGCGGTTCCACGAGTCGGTGGCCGGGCCGGACACGCTCCGGTCGTGGATGTGGGGCGTGCCGTCCGGGAAGCTGGCGCGCTCCCAGCGGGCCCAGTCGTTCTCGTTGCCGCCCTCGACCTGGTGGCTGGCGGTGGAGGCGCCGAGGAGGAAGCCGCGAGGCAGTCCCTTGCCGAGGGGGGCGGCGTTCACCTTCTCCGGCTCGAAGGAGGGGCGCTGCTCGCCGCAGCCGGCGAGGAGGGCGAGGCCAAGGCCAAGGACGAGGGAGCGGGGGCTCATGGCGGGGCTCCAGCGAGGGAGGACGGGCGGGCGGAGAGGCCCACGGTGAGCATCGCGGACTGGGCGTTGCCGAGGCGGAAGGCGAAGCCCTCGACGCGCAGGCTCAGGGCGGAGGAGAGGGGGAGGCTGGCCCAGGCGCGGGCACCGAGGGGCAGCACGTAGGCGAGGCCCACGCCGCGCCACGAGGCGCCGAGGTGGGCGGGGACGAGGCCGTGCAGGTCGAGCAGGCCGGCATGCAGGTCCACGGGGCCCACGCGGTAGAGGGCTTTGAGCGAGGGCAGCACCTGGAGGGCGGGCCGCGCGGCGTAGGCGAGGCCGAGCACGGGACCGCCGACGAGGCTCCAGTGCTCGCCGGTGTAGCCGACGCGGGCGGTGAGGGTGAGGCTGGCCCCGGCGCCGCCGCGCCGCACGGGCAGGAGGGAGAGGACACCGCCCTCGAGGGTGAGGCCGCCGAGGAGGAGGTGGCCCGAGGCCGCCTGGGCGGCGAAGGAGTCCATCCACGCGCCCCCGCCGTGGGTGAAGCCGCCGGAGAGGGCGCCGAGGTCCACGTGCAGCTCCGAGCCGGGCAGGGCGCGCGTCGGCGAGGCGGTGGGCGGGGAGTCGCCGTCGTGCGACTGCGCGTGCGCGGGCGGAGCCACGGCGAGCACGAGGAGGACCAGCAAAAGGGGACGCATGGCAGGTCGAACCATAGCCGGGCGGAATGACCTGTTGAAACCTGGGAGCCCCCGGGCTTTTCGCTCCGGGTGCGTCCCTTCTTCCCTCTGGGAGAGGGTCGGGAGGTGGGGCTACTCTAGTAGGCGCGACATCGCTATCTGGGAGGTACTCGTGAGCAACTGGGGAGTGCTCCTGAGCATGCTTGCCCTCCTGACCGGAGCGTGCGGCCATGGGGCCGGCGGTGTCCGCGACGGAGCCGCTGTGCCGTGGATTGAACGCGACGAGCCCGAAGAGGGCGTGCGCGTCAAAGGGAACTCCGTTGTTGCCCGCATTCATGCATTGATTGCGCAGGGACAGCTTGCCGAGGCGGAGGTGCTCATCGCGGAGTCCAGTGCCGCGGGGTTGCTGTCCAAACCGCAAGCCACCCGGTTGCTGGAGAGCATCGCCAAGCTCAACACGAAGCTGGGGGAGGTTCCCGCGCGCCTCCAGCGGGCAAAGGACTTCCCCTCGCAGCTCAAGGACTACACGCTGTATCAGATCCAGAAGATGTTGGATGACGGAGACTTCAGCCTCGCGACCAAGGCCCAGTTGAAGGAGGCCGCCAAGCTCATCAAAGAACAGTCGCGCCTCATGGAGAAGCTCTAGAGGAGCCAATGGCACATCCCAGTCTCGAAGAGATGATGGCCAGGATGCGAGCGGCTCGGGATGCCGGCTCGGTCAATGAAGCAAGTCCGGAGCAACTCCAGCAGCTCCGGACGCTGGCGCGAGAGTGCCCAGCGTTCACGCCCAACCTTTTGGAACTCGCACGGCTGTTGCGACTGACCGATCAGCCCGAAGTGGGGACGGAAGAGGCGTTCGCGGAGATTCAGCGACTCCTCGATCAGGCTGTCCTGGCCTCGGGCCGGAGCGCTCCAGCCCTGCTGGAGCTTGCCCATTTCACCGACACCTTCCTCGCTTCACCCGAGCAGGCGGAGAAGCTCTTCGAGGAGAGCGTGTCGAGCGCCCTGCATGCCCTCGAGAACTCGTGGGCCGGGCTCATCGACTTCTGGGTGATGGAGCGCAGGAAGGACACACTGGAGAAGGCCCTGAAGCTCGGCGAGCTGGCGGAGCGGGTCTTCCCGGAGTCCCCTCGCATCCTGAACGTCGTGGAGGATGCGAGGGAGAAGGCCGCCCGCGCTGGTCTCCTGCCGTCAGACGAGCGTTGACGGAGTAGCACCCGCGTACTCCGGGGAGGCACGTCTCGTCCCCCGCGTGGACATGGGCCTCGCCGCGCCTCCCGGCCACCCCCGAGGGCTGGAGGCTGGGGGCAGGTTACATGCTGGGGCGCGGCTCCGTCTCGGCGCCCGAGGCCACCACCGACAGCGTGAAGGTGAAGGTGCTGCCCCGGCCCAGCTGGCTCTCCGCCCAGATGCGGCCGCCGTGCGCCTCGACAATCCCCTTGGCGATGTAGAGCCCCAGGCCCGTGCCCCGGCTCTCCGCTTCCTTCGCCTGCCAGTAGCGCTCGAAGACGTGCGGCAGCGCCTCGGGCCGGATGCCGGTGCCCGTGTCCCGCACCCAGAGCTGCACCTCGCCCCGCTGCACCCGCGCCCCCAGCGTGAGCAGCCCGCCGTCCGACGTGAACTTCACCGCGTTGCCCAGCAGGTTGCCCAGCACCTGCAACACCCGCGTCCGGTCGCACTTCACCCGCACGTCCCCGTGCGGCAGCTCCGCCATCACCCGCAGCCCTCGCGCCTCCGCCAGCGGCCGCACGCTCTCCAGCGCCTCCGTCACCAGCGACGTCACGCCGTGCACCGACGGCTCCAGCGGCAGTCCGCCCGCTTCGATCCGGCCCCAGTCCAGCAGGTCCGAGATGAGCCGGCCCATCCGCTCCGCCGCCGCCTGGATGCGGCCCGCCTGCTTCTGCACCTGCTCGCCGCCCGGCTTGCCCTGCGAGCCCCGCAGCAGCAGCGCCGAGGCGAGCTGCACCACGCCCAGCGGGTTCTTCAAGTCATGTGACACCACCGCCAGCAGGTCCTCGCGCGCCCGCGTGGCCCGCCGCGACTCGCCGAAGAGCCGCGCGTTGTCGATGGCCAGGCTCGCCCGCACGCACAGGTCCTCCGCCAGCGCCAGGTCGCTCGGGCCGTAGCGCCGCCCCGAGGCCCCCGACACGAACGTCACCGCCCCCAGCGTGTGCCCCCGCGCCCTCAGCGGGATGATCATGTACGAGCGCGCCTGCAGCCGGCTGAGCAGCGCCGGGTGCTCGGGCTCGCTGGCGGCGGCACGCAACAGCGAGTCCGTCACCGCGGGCACCAGCTCCGGCTCGCCCGTGTGCAGCACGCGCAGCACGCCCACCGGGGCCTCGCGCCGCTCGAAGCGCCTGGGCAGCGCGCGGGCCTGCTCGGCCTGGGTCGGGTCCAGGTGCGCCACCGCCACGCGGGACACCCACGCGCCCTGCTCCACCGCGTCCACGAGGCACCAGTCCGCCAGGTCCGGCACCGCCAGGTGCGCCAGCAGCGTGTACATGCCCTGCGGATCCGGCGGGTGGGCGAAGAGCGTCGTCATCGCCTGGTAGAGGAAGGACTGGCGGCGCTCGGCCGCTTCCACCTCGGCCCGGGAGGCCTGCTCCAGCGCGAGGGCGCGCGAGTAGACCGTCTCCGCCTCGGTGAGGGGGCGGACCAGCACCAGCATCCCCGCCGTGCCCTCTCCTTTCTCGAGTGGAGTGAAGGTGAAGCCGTGGGGCCGGGGACCGGTCGCGCTCGGCCAGGTGGCCTCCACCGAGTGGGGCGCGCCCGTGGTCCGCGCCACCGCCCGCCCGGAGTCCAGCAGGGCACCTTCCTCGGCTCCGAGGGCCAGCCCCGCCCACCGCTGGCCGATGAGCAGCTCGGGCACCAGCCCCAACACCTGGGCTCCCGCCGTGCTGCAGGCCACCACCCGGCCGGCCTCATCGAGAAGGTAGGCGGGCTCCGGTAGGGCCTTGAAGGCCAGCTCGAATCCGGACGCGGGAGAGGTCATGGTGACGCCGCAACGGTCGGGGACGGACTCCTCTTCATTTCATGCCCCCGGAGTACCGTCCATCCTGGCCGTGGAGCGGGCCGGCGGGCGTCCATTGGAAGATAGTTCCCACGTGCGCCAGGTGCCCCTCCTTCACGCTCCTCCGGCCTCCAGGCCAGCGAGCTCACGGAAGCGTCGGGGGAAGTCCTCCAGGGCCAGCACCTCATCGGTCACGCCCGCCGCCACCGCCACCCCCGGCATGCCATAGATGACCGAGGTGGCCTCGTCCTGCGCCAGCACCCAGCCCCCCGCTTCATGTACCTCTCGCAAACCGTCCAGCCCATCCTGTCCCATCCCCGTGAGGACGGCGGCGGCCATGGCGGACCCGAAGGCCTGGGTGACCGAGCGGTAGAGCCACGTGCCCGAGGGCCGGAAGCCGCCGACCGGGGCGGCGTTCGACACCGCCACGCGCCTGTCCGCCCGCACGCCGAGGTGACGGTCGTCCGGAGCGATGTACACGACGCCCGGGCGCAGGGCCTCGCCCTCCTCGGCCACCTTCACCTCCAGCGGGCACACGCTGTCGAGCCACGTGGCCAGTCCCTTGGCGAAGCCCAGGGCGATGTGCTGCACCACGAGGATGGGCAGCGGGAAGGTGGCGGGCAGTTGCGAGAGGATGCGGTGCAGCGCCGCGGGGCCGCCGGTGGAGGCGGCGATGGCGAGCACGGCCGGCCGCACCCGGCGCGGCTGCACCGTGGAAGGCCGCGGCGTGGGGGAGTCCTCGCGCGTGGGCCAGTGGCGGATGACCTTCACCTCGGCCATGGCCTTCACCGTGTCGCGCAGCCGGCGCGCCTCCACCTCGAAGTCCGGCGCCTGGGGGCCCACCAGCTTCTGCAGCACCGCCAGCGCCCCGGCCCTCAGCGCGGCCATGGACGTCTGGATGTCGCGCTCCACCAGCGTGGACACCACCACCACGGGCGTGGGCACCTCCGTCATGATGCGCCGGGTGGCCTCCAGGCCATCCATGTTCGGCATCTGGATGTCCATGGTGACGAGGTGGGGCCGCAGGCGGCGCGTGAGCTCCAGCGCCTCCACGCCGTCCCGTGCCTCGCCCACCACCTCGAAGGCGGGATCGGCCCGGAGGATTTCCACCAGCAGGCGGCGGGCGGTGGGGGAGTCCTCGGCGACGAGGACACGGAGCTTGTCGGGCTTCATAGGAGCTGCCTCAGGGTTTCCAACAAATGGGTCTGGTCGAAAGCGCTCTTCACCAGGTAGGCGCTGGCCCCCACCTGGAGACCGCGCGCCTTGTCCTCGGGCCTGGCGCGCGCGGTGACGAGCACCACGGGCAGGCGGCCGAAGCGCGGCGAGCCCCGCACGGCCTCGGTGAGGGAGAAGCCGTCCATGCGCGGCATCTCCACGTCCGAGACGAGGGCGTCGGCCCCCTCCGCCTGCAGCCGCTCCCAGGCCTCCTGTCCGTCCACGCACGCCAGCACGTCATAGCCGGCCGCCTCGAGGATGCTCCGCTCCAGGGTGCGGGTGGTCATCGAGTCGTCGGCGAGCAGCACGCGCTTGCGGGCCTTCTTCTCGATGGGCGTGGGGAAGAGGCCGACCGGGGAGGTGCGGCCCTCGGCGGCGCGCACGAGGGAGTGGGCGTTGAGCAGCGGGGCCATGCGCCCGTCGGGCAGCACCGCCATGCCCGAGACGTGGCGCGCGCGGCGGATGCGGGGGCCGAGGCCTCGAATGAGCACCTCCTGCTCGGCCACCACCTCGTCCACCACCAGCACGGCGCGCACCTCGCCCGAGGCCAGCACCATGGCGCCGGGGCGCGGGCGGGGCGAGCCCGCGGGCAGGCCGAGCACCGTCGTCAGCGGGGCGAGCGGCACCAGGGCCTCGGGGGCGGCCCACATCTGCCGGCCCTCCACCACCCGCACGTCCGCGGGCTCCAGGCGCAGCAGGCGCGCCACGCTCTCCCCGGCCACCGCGAAGGACTGCCCGCCCGCCGTCACCAGCAGCACCCGCAGGGTGCTGAGCGTGAGGGGCACGTCCAGGACGAAGCGCGTGCCCTGGCCCGGCTGGAAGGACACGTCCACGCTGCCGCGCAGCGCCTCCACCTGCGAGCGCACCACGTCCAGCCCCACCCCCCGGCCGGACACCGACGTCACCGAGGCCGCCGTGGACAGGCCGGACAGGAAGATGAGCCGCGCGTCCCCGGCGTCCTCCAGCACGGGCAGGCCCCGCTCCCGGGCCCGCGTGCGGATGGCGCCCAGGTCCAGCCCCCGCCCATCGTCCTCCACCACCACCTCCACCCGGCCTCCGCGCAGCCGCGCCGTCAGCGTCACCCGCCCCTCCTCGGGCTTGCCCGCCTCGCGCCGCGCCTCCGGGGCCTCCATCCCGTGCGCCACCGCGTTGCGCACCAGGTGCATCAGCGGCTCGCGCAGGCCCTGCAGCAGCGAGCGGTCCAGCTCCAGCGCTCCACCATGCACCTCCAGCCGCACCTGCTTGTCCGCGGCGCGCGCCAGGTCCCGCACGTTGCGCTCCATCCCCGCGCACGCCTCGGCGAAGGGCAGGGTGCGCGCGCGCCGCACCTCGTCGTCCAGGCCCCCCGTGGTCTGCAGCAGCGTGCGTTGATCCGCCGCGAGCGTCCGGCCGAGCTGCGCCAGTCGCAGCTCCAGCCGCCGTGCCGCCAGCTCGTCCGCGCCCCGCAGCCCGAGACGGAGCTGGTGCAGCTCCTCGCGCACCGCCTCCAGCGCCTCCACCCGTCCCTCCATCCGCAGGCCCGCCACGCGCAGCTCGCCGCTGCGGGCCAGCAGCGCGTCCAGCTTCTGGGCGGACACGCGCACGGGCAGCCCCTCCGCTCCGGGCGCGGGGGCCTCCACGGGGGGCGGGGACGGAGGCTGGGGCGCGGGGGCCTGGACGGGAGGCCTCGGGAGGGGTGGAGGCTCGGCGTGCGCGGGGCGGGACTCGGGCGCGTGCGCCGCCTCCGCCAGCCGGGGCAGCAGGGACTCCAGCGGCGAGCCCAGCAGGTCCTGCTTCTGCGCCAGCCGCCGTCCCGCGTCGTCCAGGGCGTCCGCGGTGCTGAAGCACAGCTCCATGAGGTCCGGGCGGGTGTTGCCCTCGCGCTGCACCGCGAGCAGCACCTCCTCCAACCAGTGGCAGGCCGTCTCGATGAGGCTCACGCTCACCGCGCGCGAGGCGCCCTTCACGCTGTGCACGGTGCGCAGCAGCGAGGTCATCAGCTCGCCGGTGCGCGCGGGGGTGGGGGCCTTCTCCAGGGCGAGCAGGTCTCGGTTGAGCGCGGCCACGTGCCCCTCGAGCTCCTCGAGGAACGTGGCCATCAGCGCCAGGGCGAGCCTGTCCCGGTCCATCGTCATGCGGTGCGCCCGTACTCGCCCAGCAGGCTCTTGAGCTTCTGGCCCATGGCGTTGAGGTCCTGCACCGCGCGCTCCGTCTGCCGGGTGCTGGTGAGCGACTGCTGGGTGGCCTGGCTCACGTCGCGCATGGCCTGCCGTATCTGGCCGATGCCGGTGGCCTGCTGGCTGGCGGAGGCCGAAATCTGCGCCGCGGTGAGCGAGGCCTGGGCGAGCAGATCTCCCAGCGCCTGGATGGTGGCGCCCGCCTGCGTCACCACCTTGGTGGCCGAGGCGACGCTCTTGGTCCCATCCTCGGTGGTCATCACCGCGCCCTGGGTGGCCTTCTGGATTTGACCGAGGATCTGCCGCACCTGGGCGGTGGCCTTCTTGGACTGGTCGGCCAGGGCCTTCACCTCGGAGGCCACCACGGCGAAGCCCCGGCCGTGCTCGCCGGCGCGGCTGGCCTCGATGGAGGCGTTGAGGGCCAGCATGTGCGTCTGCTCGGAGATGTCGTTGACGGTGGTGATGATGTCGCCGATGGCCTGGGCCTGCTCGGCCAGGGCGAGGATGCGCGAGGCGATGGACTCCACCTGCTCGCGCACGCTGGCCATGGCGGCGATGGCCTCGTCCACCGAGCGCCGGCCATTCCTTCCCACCTCTTCCGAGTGGCGGGCCGACTCACTCACGGCGCGGGCGCGGCCGGCGGCCTCCTCGGACGTCTGGGCGATCTCCTCGATGGTGCTCACCGTCTCGGCCACCGCGCTGCCCTGCTCCTGGGCGCCGGCCACCTGCTGGGTGGTGCTGGCGAGGATCTCCGCGGTGGTGGCGGCGAGCTGGTTGACGAACTCGGCCACCGTCCGCAGGGTGTGCTCGCGCTCCCCGGCCTGCTTCGTCAGCTGCGTCTCGGCCTGCTGCCGACGCTCGGCCATGGCGTTGAAGGCGCGCGCCAGCTCGCCCGTCTCGTCCTGGTTGTGCACGTCGATGCGGTGCTCGAAGTTGCCCCGGCCGATGTGGTCCGCGCCCGCCACCAGCTTGTCCAGCGGGTGGGTGATGGAGCGGGTGATGAGGATGCTGCCGAGGACGACGACGAGGGCGCCCAGCAGCGTGCCCGCGGCCAGGATGAGCCGGCTGCGCTCGGCACTCGTCCGGGCCTCGCGCTCGAAGAGGAGCCAGAGGTCGTCCTCGATCTCCAACATCTCGTTGAGTCCCGAGCGGATTTGATCCATGGACTGCCTGCCCCGGTCCGTTCGGACGACGTCCAGCGCGCCCTCGAGTCCCTTCTGCTGGCGCAGGCGGACGGTCTCCGCCATCTCGGTGAGCTTGTCGCGGATGAGGGGCTCGATGCGGGCCAGCCGCGCGCGCTGCTCGGGATCGTCGTTCAGTATCTTGTGCAGGCCGTCGAGGCGCATGGCCATGTCCTGGAGGGCCCGCTCGTAGGGCTCCAGGTAGCGCGCGTCCCCGGTGAGGAGGTAGCCGCGCTGGCCCGTCTCGGCGTCCAGGAGGATCGAGCGCACGTCCCGGATGGAGCGTGCCTGGTCGCGGCTCTCCACCAGCCCGTCGGCGGTCTGGGTGAGCTGGTGCGCCCCCTGGAAGGCCACCAGGGCCACGGTGAGCAGCACCAGCAGGCACAGGCCGAAGCCCGCGGCGATCTTCTTCCCGATGCTCATACGGCCCTTTCCTCGGAGATGTCGAAGAAGAGGCGACCATCCTTCAGCAGGGCCGCTCCCTCCAGCACGATGATTCCGTCGCGGCGGATGCCAGACACGAGCGCGCGCTCCTGGGGGCCGAGCGCCGCGGGGGCGGGCAGGAGCGTGTCGCGCGAGACGAGCAGCACCTCCTCCACCCGGTCGGCGCGCAGGCCCAGCTCCGGTCGGTCCGAGCCCACCACCAGCACGGGCCCGGGGGGGGTGGGGGCGGCCCGCCCGAAGAGGGGCGCGAGCTCCACCACCGCCAGCACCTCGCCGTGCAGCAGGACGAGGCCGCGCAGCACCTCGGGCGAGCCGGGCAGGGGCACGAGCTGCTCCGGGGCGCGCAGCACCTCCAGCACGAAGCGCGTCTCCAGCGCGTAGTCCTGCTCGCCGGAGCGGAAGTGCACCAGCTCCAGCAGGGGGCCGGCCTGGGTCTCCCGGGCGAGGGGGCGCGCCAGCGCGCGTGCGCGCTCGGCGAGCAGGGCCGCTTCGGCCTCGGGGGTGGAGGTGGTGGAGGCCTCGGTGGCGGCGGCGAGCCGGTCCAGCCTCCGATAGGCGGCGGCCCAGTCCAGCCCGCCGCCCTTCGCGTCATCGCCTCGCGGCATCAGTGCAGCTCCTCATGGGCTTCCAACCGGGTGCGCTCCGCGCGGGCCACCTCCGCCAGCCGGCCGGCGCGATCGCCCTCGGCCAGGGGGACTGGCGCGTCCGCGGGGAGCGTGGCGCACAGCGACTCGGCGGCGCGGAAGGCGCGCAGGGCGCCCGCTGTGTCCCCCTGACGCCGGAGGAGGTGGCCGAGCATGAGGTGGGCCACGGCCAGGGTGGGCTCGAGGTAGAGGGCCTGGCGCGCGGCGCGCTCGGACTCCTCCAGCCGGCCGAGGCCCATGAGCAGCAGGGCCTCGAGGTAGCGCAGCTCCACGGCCAGCGGGTGGCGCACGCTGGCCTCGGCGCAGGCGCGCACGGCGGCCTGGGCGTCGAGGTTGGCCAGGGCGCGCACCGCCATCGCCGCGGCCCCCGGGTCCTCCTGGAGTGCTCCGGCCTGTCGCGCCGCCTCGCGCCAGTCCCCGCGGGAGAGGGCCTGTCGCGCGCGCTCCAACTCCTCGGGCCCGGCGGAGGCAGCGGGAGGAGGCGCGGGCGCGGGGGGCGGTATCGCCACGGGCGGAGGAGGCGGCGGCGGTGTGGCGGGAAACGGCGAGGGCGTGGCGACGCGGTGGGAGGAGGGCCTCGCGCTGTCGCCCGCGACGGGCCGGCGGTAGACGACGCCCCAGTCGGTGAGGACCGTCTCGAAGTGCGCGAGTCCGATGAACGAGGGGTCCGACGGGCCGGGGATGAGGAAGCCCCCGTCGGCGAGCGAGGCGTAGAGTCGCCGGGCCACCGCCTCGATGGTGGGGCGGTTGAAGTAGATGAGGACGTTGCGGCAGAAGATGATGTCCATGCCCCAGATGCCGGAGGAGGCGGACGGCCAGGTGTCCTCGGCGAGGTTGAGGTAGCCGAACCGGACGCGGTCGCGCACCTCGGGAGCGAGGGAGTAGCGCCTGCCCTCCGGGTGCAGGAAGGGCCGCATGCGGTGGGCCTGGGGGCCGCGCAGGGACCACTCGCCATAGCTGGCCACCCGGGAGCGGGCCAGGGCGGCGCGCGACACGTCCGTGCCCCACACCTCCATCCGGCCTCCGTAGCCTTCCTCCAGGAGGAGCACCGCGAGCGAGTAGGGCTCCTCGCCCGAGGCGCAGCCCGCGCTCCATGCGCGCACCACGTGCCCGGGGCCGCGGCGCCGGGCGATGTCCCGGAGTACCTCGTAGCGCACGAAGTCGAAGTGCTCCGGGTTGCGGAAGAAGTACGTCTCCCCGATGGTGAGCTCCACCAGCAGGTCGTCCAGGGCGGCGGGGTCCGCCTCGAGCCGCAGGAGGTAGGCGTCGAAGTCGGCGGACAGGCCGGCGCGGGCCATGGCCCGGTCGATGCCCTCCATGGCGGCCGGCGGGCAACTCGGGGGCAAGAGGCCCGCGCGCGCGGCCACGAGGTCGAGGACGGCGACGTAGCCGGGGTGGCGCCAGGACTGGGTGCTGTCCATCACCGCGAGGCTCCTTCCTGCTCCGCGAGCGCCTCCTCCAATGCGAGCCCCTCCGCTTCGGAGAGGAAGGTACGCAGGTCGTGGAGGAGCACGAGCCCGTCAGGCAGCTTGATGGCGCCAGCGACGTAGCCCACGCCCGGCAGCTCCCCGGGTGACGGGTCGAGCTGGCCGGGCTCCAGGGCGAGCAGGCCCTCGGCACGGTCCACCCGCAGCGCGACGCGGCGGGGCCCGGCCTGAGCCACCACGAGGTGGTCCGAGGAGACGAGCGGGCGGACGGGCAAGCGGAAGCGCCGACGCATGTCCAGTACGGGGAGGAGCTCTCCCCGCAGGTCGAGCAGCCCCTCCACCACCGCGGGTGCTCGGGGCAGGGGGGTGAGGCGCACGGCCCGCACCAGCTCGCGCACGTCCTCCGTAGGCAGCGCGTAGCGGTGCCCCTCCAGTGTGAAGAGAAGGACCTCACGAGCCGTGGACGTCACCATGGGTCTCCCAATCGTGCGCAGTCTAGGCGCGAGGCGCTCGCCGCGGCCGCTCGCGTGTGGGGCAGCGGAGGATGCTGACAGGTGGTGGACGTCCTGTGTCCACGAGCCCACTTGTCCGGGTGTGACGGGGCCCGTGCGCGCATGTCACGTGAGTGGGCCTCTGGAGAGCACCTCGGCGGTGGTGGGCATGGAGGGTGCGTCGCCCTGGAAGGGGGCCTCCTGGCGGAGTGGGGGCGGGTGCCGCCTCACCCATGGGGGCTGCTCCATCTTCAAGGCATGGCGGAGCATGAGTCACCGTTGGAGGTGCACGGCCGCCTGCATCTCCACGACTTCATCCGGGGACACCGCATGCGCATCCAGGAGCAATGGGAGCGAGCGGTGCGCCTCCTGCCATCTCTGCAGGGCCTGCCCAACCCCCGGCTCGGCAGCCACCTGCCCCTGCTGCTCGACCGGGTAGCGGGGATGGTGGAGGGGCGCCACCTGGGCGAGCGCCGGGAGGTGGCGGAGACGCCGGAGCTCCATGTGCTGGAGCGGCTGGACCTGGGGTTCGACCTGGAGGAGGTGTCCGGCGAGTACTCCGC
>NZ_DASVSO010000507.1:0-19643 GCF_036388035.1 Archangium sp. | reverse complement strand
AGCGACAGGCCGTAGGGCAGGCGGAAGGTGTGGCGCTCGGGGCTCTTGCCCGCCATGTCGGGGGGCAGGTGCTCGCGCATGATGAGCTCGCCATCGCAGAGGATGACGGCGCGCTCCACCGCGTTGCGCAGCTCGCGGATGTTGCCCGGCCACTCGTGGTTCTTGAGGACCTCCATCGCGTCCGGGTGCACGCCCGTCACGCGCTTGGCCGAGTCCCCGCGGAACTTCTCCACGAAGTGCTGCACCAGGATGGGCACGTCCTCGCGCCGGTCGCGCAGGGGCGGCAGGTGGATCTGGAAGACGTTGAGGCGGAAGTAGAGATCCTCGCGGAAGCGCTTGGCCTCGATCTCCCGCTTGAGGTCGCGGTTGGTGGCGCACAGCACGCGCACGTCCACCTCGATCTCCACCTTGCCGCCCAGCCGCCGCAGCCGTCCCTCCTCGAGCACGCGCAGCAGCTTGGCCTGCAGCTCGATGGGGATTTCGCCGAGCTCGTCCAGGAAGAGCGTGCCGCCGTGGGCCAGCTCGAAGACGCCGGGCCGCCGCTGATCCGCGCCGGTGAAGGCGCCCTTCTCGTGGCCGAAGATTTCCGACTCGATGAGGGTGGCGGGGATGGAGGCGCAGTTGATGGCGACGAAGGGCTTGTCGCGCCGCTGGGACAGGTTGTGGATGGAGCGCGCCACCACCTCCTTGCCCGTGCCGGACTCACCGGAGATGGCCACGCTCGCCTTGGAGGGCGCCACCTTCTCGATGAGCTCGAACACCTTGCGCATGCCGGTGGACTGGCCGATGAAGTCCGAGGAGCCGAGCTGCTTGAGGCGCCGACGCAGCCCCTGCACCTCGCGCATCGTCTCCTTCTTCTCCAGCGCCCGGTCGATGCAGACCTTCAGCCGCGCGGTGTCGAGCGGCTTGACGATGAAGTCATAGGCGCCCTCGCGGATGGCCGCCACGGCGGCGTCGATGGTGCCATGGCCCGTGAGGAGCACCACCGGGCAGTCCGGCAGCTCGTCCCGGAGGGTCCTCAGCAGCCCCAACCCGTCCGTCTCCGGCATCGCCAGGTCCGACAGGACCACGTCGGGCCGGAACTCACCCGCCTTGCGGAGGGCGTCATGCGCGTCGAACGCGGTCTCCACCTTGTGGCCCCAGGCGGTCAACATCTCCGCCAGCGCCTCGCATGTATCGCGCTCGTCGTCCACGGCTAGAATTCGCGCGCTGCCCACGGGAGTACCTCCAGACATCTGACAACTCGGATGAGGATGTTGTTTCGAAGCGTGTTGATTGGATCAGACGAGCGGGAAGGTCAGCCGGCACAGCCCCGCGCGCAGCTGCAGGTCCACCCCGAGCTGCGCACACCGCAGCTCCAGGGCGGCCACCACCTCGGGGGAGTTCTCCGCCGGGGTGTGGGTGGGGTCCACCACCTCGAGCACCGCCCGAGCGTCCTCGGCCCGCACCGTCACCGTCACCTCGGTGCCCGACTCCGCGCGCCCGTAGGCCCTCATCAGGGTCTGCACCACGAGGAAGCCCAGCTCGCCCGTGTCCGACAGCCGCGCCCGCACCCCGGGAGCCACCGTCGAGCGCACCTGCAGGCGCCGCTTGCGGCTCTCGTGCGCCAGCACCTCCAGGGCGCGCGTCACCGTCTCCGACAGGTCCGCATCCCCCACCGAGCCCGGGCGGGCCACGATGAACTCGGAGAAGCGCCGGAGAATCCCGTCCACGCGCTGGATCTGCTCGCGCATGGCCTTGAGGTTCTTCTCCTGCGAAGGCGGCACCTGTCCGGTCTCCACCTTGAGCTTCTCGGAGAGGACCTCGAGGTGGATGGACAACGCGTTCAAGGGGTTGCGCACATCGTGAAGGAGGCTATCCATCAGCGTGGGCACCGCACCGTACCGGGCGGCATCCACCACCGGATCAGCCCCGTCGCGTACCGAGGGCGCACTGCTGCTCGCAGCCGTGGAGGGAATCACGAGAACTCCTAAGAGGATTGACCGGCGCCCTGAACCACCCGCCGCCCTGTCGCTGCGAGGATTTAGGGAGCCCTTCAGACACCGTCAACCCTGGGGCGGTAATTCTTGCCGGCTGCGACGAATTCCCACAGCCAAGCGTCGACCATCCCGCCAAGCAGGTGTCCCCTGGAGAACGCTTCACTTGTACTGAGGGGCCAGTCCACGCGCGGTTCGTGAACTGGCCGACATCACGCGGGGGCGCTCAGCGCTCGCCTGCCGGCCGCTCCTCGGGGCCCGGGCCCACGAGCTCGATCTCCAGCCGGCCCGCGTACTCGAAGATGCGCGGATCCCGGTAGAACTCGCCGTAGACGATGCGGCGCACGCCCGTGTTCGCGATCAGCTTGAAGCACGGCCAGCAGGGGCTGGCGGTGGTGTAGAGCGTGGTGGGTTTCTCTCGCTCACTGTCGATGCGCACACCGTTCTTGGCCGCCTGGAGGATGGCGTTGGCCTCGGCGTGGACAGTGGCCACACAGTGGCCGTTCTCCATCATGTGGCCCACGTCGTCGCAGTGGGGCAGGCCCCGGATGGCGCCGTTGTAGCCGGTGGAGAGGATGGTGCGGTCGCGCACCAGGAGCGCCCCCACGTGCTTTCTGTCGCACGTGGCACGGCTGGCCACCTGACGCGCGATGTCCATGAAGTACTGATCCCAGGAGTTCCGGTTGCTCATGTGTGCCTCCCCTCCTCCGGCATGTACCGTGGAGGGGGGCGCTGTCGAGTTTTCCGGCCGGAACACCCAGGCCAGTTAACGGCTGGCGGTCTGCGAGCCGTCGGTGCCCGCGCCCGTCGCGGAGACGCCGAGCAGCCGGGCGAAGCCCTTCTGCTGGAGGAACTGGCGCACCTTGGAGGTGGGGGCGGCGAACGTCTCGCCGGGCATGGGCACGTCGAAGCTGAAGTTCTGCTCGGCCACGGCGAAGCCCACCTTGGCGGTGCGGTAGCCCTCGACGATGGCGAGCAGCTTGCCGGACTCCAGGCTGAAGATGCCGCCGCCAGAGGCGCCGTAGCCGATGGCCGCGTCCGTCTTCAGCATGAGCGGCTTCTTGCTCTGCTTGTCCCACTCCACCTGGGACACCATGCCACCGGAGAGCGACAGGGCCCGGCCGAAGGGCGAGGCGGCCACCACCACGTCATCGCCCAACTCCACCTCCGTGTCGGCGGCGAGCTGCGCGGGCTGCAGCGGCAGGCCGGGCACCTTCACCAGCGCCAGGTCCATGTCCGGCACCGCGCCCGTGGCCACCACCTGCGCCCCGTACTCGGTGGAGTCGGCGCGATCATCCACGATGACGACCAGGCGCGGCTCCTTCAGGTCGCCCATCTCCACCGCGTGCGCGTTGGTGAGGACGTAGCTGACGAGCCCCTCGGGGGTCTTCTCGTTGCCGATGACCACGCCCGAGGCGGTGCGCCGCGCCTTGCCACCCTCGTGGATGGCGAGCCGCACGTTGTGCGGGAGGATCCGCTTCACCTGCTCCTTGCGCGTGAGCCGGGGCGCCAGGGCGCCTGGCGCCTGCATCACCACCGGAGTGGCGACCCCACCGCTCGTGCCCGCGCTCTCGGAGATGGCGAGCGGGTTGGGTGCCGCGGCACAGGACAGGAGGGCGAAGAGGGCAGGCGCGCCCAGGGCGAAACGAGGCATCGACGCTCCGAAGCAAGGGGTGGAGAGGGGGGAACAAAAACCCTCCACCACTATTGAGCCCCCAGTTTCCCCTTGCTACGCATTTTCGGGAAGCACCACGCCCTGCGAGCGCCCGTCCGCCCGTCTGCTTCCGGCGCTCAGCCGTAGCGCTTCTTCATGAGGAAGAGGATGGCGTCCTTGGCGCAGTGCTCGCAGTAGCCGTAGCGCTCGTGCATCGTCTTGAGGGTGCTCTCCACCTGGGCCTGCTCGCGCGAGGACAGCGTGCCGCGCTCCTCGGAGAGGTACTTGAGGATGTTCTCCTTGTTGCGGCGCAGCACCCGCTTGCGCTCCTCGAAGTAGTGGTCGCGCAGGTGGCGGAACATGTCCGGGAAGATGCGCGGGTAGTCCATCTGCGCGTCCGGGTTGTCCAGCTTGTGCGCGCCGATCTGCGTGATGAGCCCGCGGCGGTACTCGCCCACGTCCTCGCCCCGAGGCATGACGATGGCCTCCAGCTCCGCCATGCGCTGCTCGTCCGGGCGCTCCATCGCGCCGGTGACCCGGTTGCGGATCTTCTCGCCCTTCACCCAGTGGCTCACGTTGTAGACGTAGCGCTCCACCAGCTCGCGGTACTGGCCCTCGGAGACGAGTCCCATGGACTCACGCACCTCCTCGTCCACCCGGTCGAGGTACTCGGCCTCCACCGCGCGCACGAACTCCTCGTGGTCGTGGTAGCCGTCCACCACCTCTTGCAGGAGGAACTCGTAGACGCTCTTGTCCTTGCAGATGGCCTCGAGCTCCTCGATCACCGCCAGGGCGTTGAGGCACTTGTAGTCGGCGTTCTGCGCGGCGTTGAAGAGCGCCGTCTTGACCTCCCGGGCGCTCGCGCCGATGCGGCCCTCGTAGTTGGGGTAGGCGTCGGACTCCTCGTACATGTCCGTGCGCAGCTTCCGCAGCTCCTTGCCGTGCGAGAGGCTGAGCCGATCCGGTACCACGCCCTCCTCGTACAGGTGCATCTTCTCCACCGGCGTCACCTGATCCACCAGCTCCTTCACCTCGGGCGGGTAGCGATCGGGGATGGGCTTCTTGAGGCGGGTGAGCACGGCCCACATGGCGGCCACCTCGGTGGCGTGCGGGGCCACGTGCTTGCCCACGGTGGTGGGGGTGATCTGCGCGTCGTAGACCTCCTGCTCCAGCTTGAAGCGGCGCAGGTAGGGCACGCGCACCAGCTCGATGCGGCCCTTGAAGGAGGCGAAGTCCGGCAGCTCCTTGAAGGCCCCCAGGTGCTTCTCGTTGGACGAGGCGATGAGCACCTCGTCGAGCTGCAGCACGAAGTGCTCGAGCGGCACCTGCGACGTCTCGCTGAAGCCCAGCAGGTACTTGAAGGCCTCCAGCGGGCGCTTGAGCAGATCCGAGTACTCGATGACGCCGCGGTTGGCGTGGATGAGCGGGCCGTGGGGCTCGAAGAGGGCCACGTTGTGGAGCGCGGGCGGGACGTTGAGCTGGGTGCGGTCCGCCGTCACCTGCTGGTACATGGCGTCCACGCTCATCTGCGGCTCCACCGTCACCGTGCCCACCTGGTAGCGGCGCGAGATGTAGAAGCGCTCGACGCGCACGTGGCGCAGCACCTGGAGGTAGTCGCCCTTGTAGTTGGCCAGCAGCGCCGTGTAGATGCTGCGGCACTTGTGGCACATCTCCCCGCCGACGATGTAGTCGGAGAGGACGAAGTCGCCGTCCCCCTGCCCGTCCCCGTTGCCCAGGCCCTTCTTCTTCAGCGCGCCCTCGAGCAGGCGCTGGCGCTCGGCGGGCGGCACGACGAAGAGCGGGTGATCCCTCAGCTCGCAGGGGATGCGCACGTCGATGGAGTCGGCATCCAGGTGCGCGTAGGTGGAGAACTCCCCGTCGGGGCCCGCCGCGGCGGTCGCGGTGCGCTCGCCGCCGAAGCCGATGGAGCCCTTGACGAGCTTCTCCGAGGGGAAGATCCAGCTGACGCGGTAGAGGGCCCCCTGGGGCTGGCGCGAGTAGTCCTCCATCCCGGCCTTGAGCGCGTTGACGAGGGTAGACTTCGCGCTGCCGTTGGGGCCGTGCAGCATGATGAGCTTGTTGATGCGGCCGGCGCGCGTGAAGTTGCCGAGCAGCCGGTAGATGGCGTTCTGCACCTCCTCCTGGCCCGCGACGCGGCCGTCCCGGTCGCTCGAGGGGACGTCGAAGACCTTGAAGCGGCGGATCTTCCCGGTGGGGTGCGGCACCTGCTCGGTGCCATAGTGGTCCATCACGTCGCGCAGGTACTGCGCGGCGTTGCGCGACTGCCCCCGTGGATCCCCCATGAAGAGCGAGAGGTACTCCTCGAAGGACAGGATGGAGCGATTCTTGACGAAGTCGTCGGACACCTGGGCGCCCACTTCCTGCAGGTATCGCTTGGCTTCCACGGGGTGACTCCTCTGTGCTGTAGTTCAGGAACCCACTAACCACGCCGGCGGGTCGCCGCCATGTCGCGCGGAACCCCCGGAACTTTCCCCTCGGGGAGCGGGATGTCCAGGGCCCTTGTTTCCGTTGTGTTCTTGGCAGTGCTCTCCGCCTGCCCGCCTACCTCCACGACGCCGTGCGACACGGATGCCGAGTGCTCCGGAGGACGCTGCCGCTACGGCGGCTGTGGCCCGGTGTGCCTGGATGATGCCGAGTGTGGCGGAGGCCAGGTGTGCACGGGAGGCGTTTGCGCCCCCCGCCCCGAGTGCGCACGGGCCGCCGACTGCGCCGAGGGCTTCGCCTGCACGGAGGGCCGCTGCCAGTGCGAGGCGGACTCCGCTTGTGCCGCCAACCAGGTGTGCCGCGACGGCCGCTGTGTGACGGGCGCCGCGTGCACCTCGGCGGCCGACTGTCCGGCCGGCCAGCGCTGCGAGCCGCTCCAGGGCGTGTGCCAGGTGCCCTGCACCCAGGCCACGGACTGCGCCCCCGGGGTGGATCCGCGCGTGGCCTCCCTCCTCTACGTCTGCCGGGCGGGCGACTGTCTGCGGCAGTGCCTGAATGATCAACTGTGTGGCGCGGGCTTCATCTGCGAGGCGGGCACGTGCGCCCGCGCCGGCTGCGTCACGAAGGCGGACTGCCCCTCGGGCCAGTACTGCACCAGCGCCACCGCGGGCCGCTGCCTCGAGTTCCAGACCTGCGCCTCCACCGCCGAGTGTGGCCCCAACACCGAGTGCCGCGCCTTCGCGTCGGGTGCCTGTCCTCCGGGCTTCGACTGCGCGATGAAGATCTGCCAGGAATTGCCCCGCTGCCTCGTGGACACGGAGTGCTCCGCCACCGCGTACTGCCGGGACTCGCACTGCCAGCCCACGAGCGCATGCTCGGAGGGGACGGCCTGTCCCTCGGGCCTCACCTGTGTGGCGAGCCGGTGCGTGCCGGGCGGCTGCCGGGGCCATGCGGACTGCGCTTCGGGCGAGGCCTGCACGGACGGCGCCTGCCGCCCCGCGCCCTCGGCGAACCAGATCGTCTCCATCGCCCTCAGCCCCAGGGCGACCACGCTCGTGGTGGGTGGGACGGTACAACTCTCGCTGGTGGCCTATACGCTGGACGGCTCCAGCTTCCCCCTCGCGCAGGGCTCCTTCTCGGCGCTGGACGCGAGCGGCGCGGTGACGGTGTCGTCCTCGGGCCTGGTGACGGCCGTGGCCGCCGGGACGGTGCGCGTGCAGGCGCGGCCCACGGGGGCGGCCGTCTCCCCCCAGGAGGCCACCCTCACCGTGCTGCCCGCGCTGGAGACCGGACGGCGGCTCATCGTGGTGGACACGACCACCCGGCGCCCGCTCGCGGGCGTGGAGGTGCTCGGCTGTGACGCGCCTCCCGCCACGGGCCCCTGCCCCACCCCCGTCACGGTGACGACGGACCCGAACGGCGTGGCCCTCTTCCCCGCCTTCACTGGCGCCACCGCCAGCTTCTCCGCCGCCTCGCCCGAGACACGAGCGGACGGACTGCCCCGGTATGACCGCGTCTCCGTGGCCACCACGCCCGCGCGGGATGTGCTGCTGCCGCTCTCGGAGAACCCCGTCCACGGCGCCGCCGGCTTCAACGCCGGCATCAGCTTCAACGAGGTCCACTCCTCGGGAGACCTCTGGCTCGGCTTCTCCGTGCTGTCCGCGGGAGATCCGACGGCGGTGGATCTCACCAACCTCTTCGGAGAGACCTTCCTCGTCACCCTCCCCGGCCTCCCCCAGCGAGTCCCCGCTCCCGGCGCCCTGGTGGGCTATGCGAACCTCGGGCTCGCGGGGAGCACGGAGCTCAAGGCGCGCTCGTACGGGCTGGGACAGGCGGGACGCCGCACCGCGGTGGCCTTCGCCGGCAAGCTGCCCCTCGCGCAGGCCACGAGCCTCCGCGCCACGGACCTGCTCGCCTACAGCGGCGCGATGGACTACTCGCTCCAGGCCTTCACCTCCATCACCCACCTGCCCTACGCGCCGGACACGACGGACCTCGACGGGGACGGCCTGTGCACCGACACCGCGCGCTGCCAGGGCAGCGAGGACCTGCCGGACTACAGCCGCTTCACCGGCATCTCCCACCGCCCCCGCCGCGAGCAGCTCCGCCGCACGGAGGTGGTGATTCCCAACCTGCCCTCCGGGCTCGACACGGCCGTGGTCGCCGCCGTGGAGCTCTCCCCCGAGGCGGGGCTCGTCCCCCTGGGGCTCGCCTCGCGCACGGGTGGGACGGCGCTGCCGGATGGGTCGCGGCCCGTGCAGCCGGTGGTGCTGCGCAGCGGCGCACCGTACGGAGGCGCCGAGGTGGGGACTCCCGGACTCTGGGCGCTCGCCACCACCGCCAACTCGGGGGCCTCCGTCAGCGGACACATCGTCCGGGGCGCCACCCTCCCCACCCGCGTCTCCGTCCCCGCCTTCCTGCCCATACCCACTGCCGCCTACACGTCCGGGAGCCGCACCTTCACGCCGTCCCCGGCGAGCTGGAGCGCCCTGGCCGGGGCGGGCGCGGGGCTCGTCCGGGTGACGCTCACCGGGGCCCAGGGGCGGCATGTGGTGTTCTTCGCGCTGGACGCGGGTGGAGGGGCGCTCCGGGTGCCGGACGCTCCCCCGGGGGCCGCCGCGGACCCCGCCGGGCTGAGCGGGGCCTCCCTGGAGGTGGCGGTGATGAAGCTGTCCGAGGGACTGTCCGCCGAGGGGGTGCTCGATACGCCCGGGGTGAACCTGCTGCAACTGCCCGTGGTGATGGACGCCTACTCTCGCTCGCGACCCCCGTGAACTTGAACTAACTTGCCGGGTCCAGGGTTGGGGAGTGACGGCCACTCCCTCGCCTCGAGCCCCCTTTCCTCGGAGCCCACGCGGATGAACAAGGATCCCATCATCGGCATCGACCTCGGCACGACCAACTCGTGCGCCGCGATCGTCGAGGACGGTGGGAACGTGAAGCTCATCCCCTACAAGGGCGGCGAGTACACCATCCCCTCCATCTTCGCGATCGACGACAAGGGCAACGAGTTGATCGGCTACGAGGCCAAGCGCCAGTGGCAGCTCAACCCGAAGAACACCGTCTACGGCGCCAAGCGCCTGGTGGGACGGACCTTCCAGAGCGAGATCGTCACGTCGATGAAGCAGTCCGTGGCGTACTCGATGCGCCCAGGCAAGAAGAACGACGTCGTCCTGGACGTGGGCAAGAAGGAGTTCACCCTCCAGGAGATCAGCGCCAAGATCCTCAACAAGATCCGCGACGTCGCCGCCAACTACCTCAAGACGCCCATCAAGCGCGCGGTGGTGACGGTGCCGGCCTACTTCAACGACCGGCAGCGCCAGACGGTGAAGGAGGCCGGCAAGCTCATCGACCTCGAGGTGGTGCGCATCATCAACGAGCCCACCGCGGCGGCGCTGGCCTACGGCGCCGGCAAGAGCATCAACAAGAAGGTGCTCGTCTACGACCTGGGCGGCGGCACCTTCGACGTGTCCATCATCGAGATCCGCGACCGCGTCTTCGAGGTGAAGGCCACCGGCGGTGACATCTTCCTGGGCGGCCTCGACTTCGACAACGCCATCATCCACCACGTCCTCAAGGACTTCGCGGCGAAGACGGGCATCGACCTGGCCACGGATCCGGTGGCCATGCAGCGCATCAAGGACCTCGCCGAGCGCACGAAGATCGATCTCTCGGCGCGCGACGAGGTGCAGTTCAACATCCCCTTCATCACGATGACGTCGCAGGGCCAGCCCCTGAACATCGAGCTGAAGTTCACGCGCAAGATGCTCCAGCAGCTCACCAACCACCTGGTGGACCGGACGCTCCAGATGGCGGCGCGGGTGCTGGTGGACTCGGGGCTGAGCACCAAGGACATCGAGGAGGTGCTGCTGGTGGGCGGGCAGACGCGCATGCCCATCGTGCAGGACCGGCTGACGAAGTTCTTCGGCAAGGCGCCGAGCAAGGGCGTCCACCCGGACGAGGCCGTGGCGGTGGGCGCCGCGCTCTACGCGAAGTCGCTGGAGGACAACTCGAGCCTGCGGCTGCAGCTGCTGGACGTGATTCCGATGGCCATTGGCCTGGAGCGCGCGGGCGGCGGCTTCCACACGGTGTTCCCGCGCAACGCGCCCATCCCCAACGCCAAGCAGCTGGTGGCCACCACGAGCATGGACAACCAGACCGAGCTGGCCATGCGCATCTTCCAGGGCGATCACGACCTGGTGGCGAAGAACGACCTGCTCGGCGAGTTCACCTTCTCGGGCATCCGCCCGGCGAAGGCGGGCTCGGTGCAGGTGGAGATCACCTTCGACGTGAGCGTGGAAGGCATCCTCACCATGCGCGCCAAGGATCCCGCCACCGGCCGCGAGATGAAGACCACGGTGAAGGTAAGCTCCTAAGGAGTCCCTTCCGCGCCGGGCTCAGTGCGCGTGCTTGCAGTGCCCGAGGAAGCGGACCAGCTCCGTGTGGAACCACTGCGGCGAGTCCAGCATCGGCCAGTGACTCGCGTGCGCCAGCACGGTGTGGGACAGCGCGGGTTTCTGGGCCACCAGCGTCTCCGGGCCGGTGGCGGTCACCAGCGCGTGGGTGGGCCCCTTGAAGCGCTCGAAGGCCTCGTCCGGGTTGTAGCTGAAGAGCGACTCCATGTTTCCGGCGATGGCTTCCCGCCGGGAGGTGCGCAGCGACTTCATCACCAGCGCGCGCGTCTTCTCCTTCGCCTGCAGGAGCAGCGGCGTGAGCCAGTGCTCGTGGAAGCCGCCATACTTCGCCGCGCTGAAGTTCTCCAGCCAGGCCTCCGCGTCCGCCTTCGGTATGCGGCGCAGGTCTCCCACCGGCTCGACGTAGAGGAGCCCGGCGAGCCGCTCGGGGTAGTACGAGGCGAAGGCACCAGCCACCGCGCCCCCGAAGGCGTGGCCCACCAGGACGAACTTCTCGGGCAGCAGCGCGTCGGCAACGGCGGCGACATCCTCCACCGCGGCCTCCACCCCGAAGGGGCCGTGGGCGCCGCCACTCTCGCCCAGCCCGCGCAGGTCGAACGCCACGCTGCGGGTCGCGAGGCCATGCTGCGTCTCGGCCCAGTGCGTCCGATCGCCGGAGATCTCATGCACGAAGAGGACGGGGATGCCGCCATCGCCCTCCACCGTCGCCATCAGTCGTCCCGCGGGTCCGGTGACGGTCACCGTCGTCGGTTCCTTGTGTTTCATCGTCCTGGCTCCCGGCCCTGGGAACGGGCACTGCCCGTCCGTCCTTCCGCGCCATCCGAAGCGCCAGGGCCTTCTTCCGAGTCTGCTCCTCCTCTCGCGAGAACGAGGCGCGGCCGGGGTTCACACGCCCACTGCCCAACAGAGTGAGCACGGGAGGGCGCCCATGCCTACGCGCCCTCTTCCACGAGCAGCGCCGCGAGGAACAGCTCGTAGGTGAGCTCGGCGACGGGCCGCTTCTCGCGGCGGGCCTGGGTGCGCAGCGCCTTCGGCAGCGAGCAGGGCTTGCCCCGCTCGCCGTCTCGCATCCGCACGTAACCCCGCTCGGAGAAGCCGAGCACCTGCCACCCCCGCTTCCGGAGCGCCTGGCTGAGATCGTCGGTGAGCTGGTGGTGGAGGGCCTTGGCCATCGGCAGCAGGCCGAAGATCTCGCTCGACCAGCCGCCCTCTTCCTCGCGCCAGCCCCGCGCGCGCAGGTAGTTGGCCTTGCGGACGAGCGAGAGCCCTCCGACGTGGCGCTCGAGCTTCATAGGGTCGCGCGGGTCAACGGACCGTCGAAGCTCTGCCCCTCGCATTCGGCATAGACGTGATCGCCCACGAGGGTCAGCGACAGCTTGATCCGCCGCGACTCGAAGCCGGAGAGGGCGCGCAGCAGGTCCGCGTCGATCGCCGCGAGCTCGGCCTTCGCCACGCGCGTCGCCTTGGCCTCGCGGGCCTCGGTGAGGAACGCCTCGAGCCGCTGGGGTGACTCGAACAGCACCGACACCTTGGCGTGCGGGTTCTGATCCACCGCGCGCTGGACCTTCACCGGGTCCGCCTTGCCCACGCGCACCCAGCTCGTGACGAGCCCGGTGTAGTCGCGGCACTCGAGGTCTGGCGCGTCGGGCTCGCCCAGGCCCTTGCCGAAGGTCAGCCGCTCCTCCCACAGCCAGCAGTACGCGAGCACCCGCAGCCAGACGCGCTGCATGGTCTCGGACGGGTGGCGCGCGACCTTGATGCCGAGCTGCGGCTGGTCGATCGCGCGATCGACGTGACTCAAGGCGATCTGGAAGTCGTACAGCGTCGGAGCGAGGGTCATTGAGGAAGCTCTATCGCGGAGCTTCACAGCCCGAGCGCCCGAAGGGCAAGGGCTCCACGCCGTCTTCGGAGACAGCCGCCGGGCCCCTGAAACGAGAAAGCCCCCGTTGCCTCAGTGGGCGACGGGGGCTTGCCTCCGGGAGGAGAAGCTCGGCTAGGCCGACTTCTTCTCCTTCTCCATGACGAGCTGGGGCGGTTCGTGCTTGGTCACCACGGTCTCGGTGATCTTGCACTCCTTGACCCCGTCCCGGTACGGGACGTCGTACATGATGTCGAGCATGGCGTCCTCGAGGATGGCGCGCAGGCCGCGCGCTCCCGAGTTGCGACGCATGGCCTCCTTGGCGATCGCCTTCAGGGCCTCCTTGGTGAAGGTCAGCTTCACCTTCTCCATCTCGAAGAGCTTCTGGTACTGCTTGATGAGGGCGTTCTTCGGCTGAGTGAGGATCGTGATGAGATCGTCCTCCTTCAGATCGTTGAGCGTCGCCACCACCGGCAGACGGCCGATGAACTCGGGGATCATCCCGAACTTCATCAGGTCCTCCGGCTCCACCATGGCGAGCAGCTCGCCCACGCTGCGCTCCTCGCGGTGGGTGATCTTCGCGCCGAAGCCCAGGCCCTTCTCGCCCACGCGGCGCTTGATGACGCCGTCGATGCCGTGGAAGGCACCGCCGCAGATGAACAGGATGTTCGTCGTATCAACCTGCACGTACTCCTGCTGGTTGTACTTCTTCCCGCCCCTGGGCGTGACGTTGGCCCGAGTGCCCTCGATGATCTTCAGCAGGGCCTGCTGCACGCCCTCGCCGCCGACGTCGCGGGTGGCGCTGGGCGTGTCGCCCTTGCGCGCGATCTTGTCGATCTCGTCGATGTAGACGATGCCGCGCGCCGCCTTCTCCACGTCGTAATCGGCGTTGTGGAGCAGGTTCTGGATGATGTTCTCCACGTCCTCGCCCACGTAACCGGCCTCGGTGAGGCTGGTGGCGTCGGCGATGGTGAAGGGAACATTGAGGAAGCGCGCGAGCGACTGGGCCAGGAGCGTCTTGCCGCTGCCCGTGGGGCCCACGAGCAGGATGTTGCTCTTGCTCAGCTCGACATCATCGGAGCCCGAGGGCTTCATCCCCGGACGAGGCCGTGCCGCCGGCTTCTTCTGGTAGATGCGCTTGTAATGGTTGTAGACAGCGACCGAGAGGACCTTCTTCGCCTGGTCCTGACCGATCACATAGTCGTCGAGGAACGCCTTGATCTCCATCGGCGTGGGCAAGCTCACCTGGGGCTTGCCCTCCTCGCGCTCGTTCTCATCCGCGATGATGTCGTTACAGAGCTTGATGCACTCGTCGCAGATGTAGACCGTCGGGCCCGCGATCAGCTTGCGGACCTCGCGCTGGGATTTGCCGCAGAACGAGCAGGACAGGTTGACGTGGTGCTCCTTCTTCACTGCCGCCTCCAGGTTCACCGACCCCGGTCAACCCGGAGCCTACTAGCCGACACCACCACACCCAACTTCGCCTGGCTGCCCACGTCTCGAACAGCCGTCCGCCAAAATATAGGCTCCGACTGAACCGGCAGGAAGCCCATCCAGGGTATGTCGTCCGGTAGGCTGTGCACCGCCGGACGAGGTCAGCGTTCAGTAACACCCGATCAGGCGTCGTTCACGCCCGAAGCGAGCTCCTCGAGGTCTTCTGCCAGGGCGGCCGCCCGCTCAGCGATGGCGGCAGGCACCCGGCGGCACCCGGACACCTCGGAAACCAGCTTGCGGGCCAGGTTGGCCAGCTTCCTCACCTGGACGCTCTCCGGGGGGGGCTCCGGGGGCGGTTTCGGGAAGCGCTCCACGAACTCCTTCTTCAGTTCGTTGGCCGGCTTCTCGGGGTCCCAGATACTGTCACGCAGTGAACGATACTCCTGGGGCGAGAGCTGGCCGCGCTCCTCGGCGTCCGCCAGGACCTCGATGACCTCGAAGGGAGGGGCCTTCTGGGGGAAGTCCTCCTGGGCCACTTCCTCGGGGGACTCGTGCTTGGCCAGGAAGCTGAACGAGCGCGTGAGCTTGAGCGCCGTCTGCTTCTTGATGTGGAGCTCCTTGAGGCAGTAGGCCTCGAAGGTGGCATAGCCCCAGGACTCCCAGAGGCTCTCGTCCTTCACCTGGACGAGCAGCTTGCCCAGCTCGGCCCAGGTGGACTTGAAACGCTTGGCCGCCACCAGGACGGTGTGGCGGAAGGTGCCGGGGGGCACGGAGGCGGCCTTCTTCTCGATGTCGGCTTCAGCAACGCTCACCATGCTCCCGGTATCCACCAGGAAAACCGGGGGGGCAAAAAAGCGGCTTGCTGCCGGCTAGCCCTTCTTGCCGATGGTGAACGACAGGTTCACCGTGGCCCGCTCGCCCGTGTAGGACTTGAAGGGCCACTTCTTCATCTCGCCGAAGAGGCACTCGTAGAGCGGGCCCTTCTTGAGCTGCGGGTGGTCCACCCAGAGCTGCGCCACCCGACCGTCGTTGCCGATGGTGAACTCGAGCGGCACCTTGGCCGAGAAGCCCGGACGGCGATCGGCCTCCTCCTGGAAGCAGCGGAAGAGCGAGTTCTGGTGCTGCTTCACCACCCGGTTGATGGCGCCCTGATCGTAGTTGACCTCGGTGGCCAGGCCGTCCGCGTCGGTGATGACCTTGCCCGACGGGCGTCCGCCCGGGGACTTGCGATCCGTCTTGGGCAGCGGCGAGGCGGACGCCACCTTCTCCGGCTTGTCCACCTTTTCTGGCTTGTCGAGCGCCGTCTCGGCCGGCTTGGGCGTCGGGGTCGGCTGCTTCGGCTGGCCCGGGTACTCGAAGCGCTCCTCGGGGACGGAGGACTTCGCCACGGTGATGATGGGCGGGTCCACCTGGATGTCGAGCTCCCCCTGGGTCCCCGGCAGGTACACCGCTGAGTAGCGCGCGATCTGCCACGCCCCGAACCCCAGCGCGCCGAGCACCACCGCCGCCACACCGGCCACGATGAGCCGCTGGCGCGTGCGTTTGGCATGAGCGGCCCGGGCCTCGGCCTCCACCTTCAGCTTCACCGCCGCCTTGGCGACGTGGAGCTGGAAGGCGTCGAGCTCCTTCAGCTTGCGAAAGCCGCTCGGGCCGGAGACGGACACGTCCGTCTCTCCGGTCAGCTCCCCGGTGTAGAGCTTCTCCACCACCTGGTGGCCCGTCAGGGGGCCGAGGACGAGGTCGCCCTGGCGGTACAGCCACTGGGCGTCGAGCTGCGCCCGCTCGAAGTCATGGAGGTCTTGTGCGGCCGACATTGGCGGGGAAGTATCCTAGGCCCAACGGGCCGCTGCAACGCCCCTGACCTTCATCATACGACCCGTGAAGAGAACCCCCGCCGCTCTGTGGATCTGGTACCGCGGTACCGACTTCCGTGGTTTCCAGCGCCAACCGGAAGGCAACACCGTCCAGGAGGCCCTGGAGGACGCCATGAAGAAGGCCGGCGTCCCCTACCCCATCATGCCCGCCGGTCGCACCGACCGGGGCGTCCACGCGCGCATGCAGGTGGCGAGCGTCCGCCTGCCTCCTTGCTACACCTCGGAGATGCTGTCCGAGCGGCTCCCCCCCCACCTGCCGCCAGACCTTGGCCTGTGCGTGGCCCGCCGCCCCGTGCCCGGCTTCCACGCCCAGTGGAGCGCCGCCGGCAAGGAGTACCGCTACCGCATCCAGCTCGGGGGCACCGCGTCCGCGGCCTGGCTACCGTACGTCATGGAGCCCCACACCGAGCCCCGGCTGGAAGGCTCCGTCCTCAAGCCCGAGCGCGTGGCGGAGTTGCTCGGCGCCGCCGTGGGCCGCCGCGACTTCCACGCCTTCCACGAGCACTCCAGCCTGCGCAAGCCGCGCACCCTGGAGTCCTCCACCCTGCACGAGCTGGGCGGCGGTCTCTTCGAGGTCCGCTTGAAGGGAGATGGGTTCGGGCGCTACCAGGTGCGCTACCTCGTGGGCTCGGCGCTGCTCACCGCCGCCGGGGCCCTCTCCGAGGAGCACTACCGCGCCGCGCTCGACTCGGGCACCACCATCCCCGGCCTCAAGGCCCCCGCCAAGGGGCTCCTGCTCTGGGAGGTGCGCTACCCGGCCGAGTTGGATCCGTTCACCCCCGAGGAGCGGGCCCGCGTCCCGGGTCTCCCCCAGACGCCGCCTTTCGCCCTCCCGTCGGAGCCGGACACCGAGGCCGCCGCCTAGTCGACGAGCCGGTCCTCGTACTTCGTCAGCAGATCCGAGATCGCCTCCCGGAGGTACTCGCTCTGGCGGATCCTCGTGGAGCGCGACAGCTCCTTGAGCGCATCCAGCTTCTCGCGGTTGAGACGGAACACCACCGAGGTGAGACGAGGATTCATGTCCATGTGCGTTGTCTCCTACAGGTGCGCACAAGGTCGCACAGACGTGTCGGATCGCAAGAAAATCACTCCACCTGTTGGATCACCCGGGGATCATCCGAGGATCACCGGCGGATCAGCCGGGGATCAGCGGCGGATCACAGGCTCCAGCGCAGGCCGGTGGACAGCTCTACGTCCAATCGGAGTCCGGATCCAAATCCCAGCCCGCCGCCGAGCCCTCCATAGAAGGTGAAGGTCTCGTTGAGCGCGCGCCTCACACCCACACCCACCCGAGGCCCCGCCCACAGCTCCGGGCGCAGGTGCACCGCGGCGCCCAGGTCAGCGTAGGTCTGCCACTCGTCCTCACCGAAGACGCTCCGGAAGCCCCCATGCACCGTGAGGCTCAAGCCCGGTGTGCCTCCTCCGGCGCGCGCCAGGAAGAAGAGCTCGTTCTCCTCGTAGCCCACGGGCACGCTGCCCCCGAGCTCCAGGTGCCCCGCGATGCCCCTGCGCGCCCGCTCCGGCCCGACGAGCTCCGTGTACGTCGCCACCGGACCCACCAGCAGCGAGGGGACGTGGCGGGGCGTGCCGTCCCACTCCCGCGCCAGGACGAGCGTGGGCAGCATCGCGATCAGGAGCGTCAGCGGAAGGCGCGGGGGGATCAGCACGGGATCAGCACACGACTCGTTGGATCAGGCGGGGATCAGCTCACGACCGGCAGCGGGTGCGAGTCGGCCGACGGGCGCTGGATTCCCGCCGCGTCGTTCATCCGCCCCGAACGGAACGGTTCGAGATCCAACGCCACGAACTTGAAGCCCAGCGCCTTGAACGCCGTGTCCACCTGGCGCCGGATCTCCGCCGAGAGGAAGCGCTCGTACTCCTCGGCCGCCAGCTCGATGCGCGCCACCTCCTGGTGGTAGCGCACCCGGAACTGCCGGAAGCCCAGCCGGCGCAGCTCCGACTCCGCCCCGGCGATCTGGAAGAGCCGCTCGCGCGTCACCGACGTGCCGTACGGAATCCGCGACGCCAGACACGCCATCTGCGGCTTGTCCCACGTGGGCAGCCCCAGCGCGTGGCTCCACGCCCGGATCTCCTCCTTCGTCAGCCCCGCCTGCGCCAGCGGCGACTGCACCGCGTGCTCCTTCGCCGCCTGGTGCCCCGGGCGGTGATCCTTGAAGTCGTCCGCGTTGAAGCCGTCCAGCACCGCCTCGAGCCCCAGCTCCTTCCGCTTCGCCTCGCAGAGGTCGTACAGCTCCGTCTTGCAGAAGTAGCAGCGGTTGGTCGGGTTGGCCGCGTAGTTGGGGTTGGACAGCTCGTCGCTCGACACCACCACGTGCCGGGCGCCCAGGCGCGCCGCCAGCTCGCGTGCCTCGCGCTCCTCCTCGGGGGCCACCGACGCCGAGAGCGCCGTGAGCGCCAGGGCGCGCTCGCCCAGCTCCTCCACGGCGATCTTCAGCACGAAGGTGGAGTCCACCCCTCCGGAGAAGGCCACCAGCGCCGAGCCGTGCGCACGCAGCGCCGCGCGCATCGCGTCCAGCTTGGGGCGGGAGGAGTCACACAGGGCCTGGATCCGCTCGGGGCTCAGCATAGGGCGTACCTCTATAAACGAAGAACCCCCGGTTGCACACGCAACCTGGGGGTCCTCACGACATCCGGCTGGAGCCACTCCCTCGGTGGGAGGGCGTGGGGGCTCGACTAGCGCGCCTTGCTGCTGCGCTTGGGAGCCGCCTTCTTGGTCTCCGCCTTGCTCGCCGGCTTGCCCACCCGGGCCGCCCGCGCCGCGGGACGCGCCTTCGCGCCCTTGCCGTTGCCGGCCTTGCTCGCCACCACCGGCGTCTTGGTCGTCGGACGCGCGATCTGCTGCTTCGTGGGGGGCTGGGCCTTCATCTTCTTGCCGGTGATCGTCTTCAGCTCCTCCACCGTCACGTAGCCGAGGTCCAGCAGCGACTGGAAGATCTTCCCCGCGCCGTCCTCCACGCTCTCCTGGTCGGAGTGGAGCACCACCTCGGCCGAGGCGGGCGGCTCGTACGGCTCGGTGATCCCGATGAAGTTGGGGATCTCACCGCTCAGCGCCTTCTTGTAGCGGCCCGTGCTGTCGCGCTCGATGAGCTTCTCGGTCGGGCAGTCGACGTACACCTCGATGTACCGACCGATCTGCCGGCGGTTCTCCTCGCGGCTGGCCTTGTAGGGGCTCACGCTCGGAACCAGCACCGCCACGTTGTTGCGCGTGAGCAGCCCGGCCACGTACCCCAGCCGGCGGACACAGGTGATGCGCTCGTCCTTGCTGTCCCCGATGCCCTGCCAGAGCTCGTCCCCGACCTCATTCTCGTCGAGGATCTCCACATTGCGGCCCACCTGGCGGAGCCGGGCCGCGATGTAGGCAGCCATCGTACTCTTGCCAGTGCCGGACATGCCGGTCAGCCAAACGGTGAATCCAGTAGTCTGCGCCATACGGGTCCCAAACTCCCTGCGCTTCTTTCTAGGGTGGTGTTCTCCGTACCCCCCAAGAGCGCGGCAGATCAAAAGTCCGGGGCGTTATAGACGAAAATCACACCGTTTGACAATTCGTGCCCACCTTTCCGCAGGTAGGGGGGGCAAGCGTCCAAGTGCCCGCCTTCTCAAGAGAATTCCGAGGGTTGGCTCACGAAAAATTCCCGGGAAACCCGACGCTCCAGAAACTCTCCGCACTGCCACCAGAAAATTGTGACAGCACTGACACACCCGGAGTGGACAGCCATTACGAGGTAGGACACCCCGGGGAGCAGCGGCAGCCCGTCTGGAGCGGCCATCCGTCGGTCTTCGTCGGAGAAGTACGCACCCGTGTCCACATGTGAGTGGAAGACACACGCCACCTGCTCGCCCCGGGCCTCGGCCTCGGTGAGCACGGCGAGCCACTCGCGTGGATCAAAGAGGTAGGCGGACCGGGAGGTGCGAGGAAAACGCACAGGCTCCCGCGCATGGTGCTCGTCGTAGGCGTTGCGCAGGGGG
>NZ_DASVSO010000506.1:0-3810 GCF_036388035.1 Archangium sp. | reverse complement strand
CCGTCGCCGTCCGTGTCCTTCACCGGGCAGCCCTGGCGCTCGGCCGGACCCGCCTCCGTGGGGCACCTGTCATCGGCGTTCCTCACGCCATCGCCGTCATCGTCACGCCGCGAAGCGTCCGGCTTCTCCCCACCACCAAAGGCCGCGCCGAGCAGCAGTCGGAAGGTGGGCGTGCCCGGGGCGTTCCCGAAGCCGGGGCCACCCATCGCATAGATTTCGGTCGACTCGCTCACGGGCAGCCGCAGACCGGCCAGCAGCTCCAGGGCTTTCGGCTCGTCGGTGAGTGGCAGGGTGCCACGCACGTTGAGCTCTCCGCGCAGCTTCTCCCCCGTGGTGGCGAGCACCGCGCCCAGGCGCACCTCGTTGCCCAGCTTGCCCTGGATGCTTACGTCATCGCTGAGCAGGACCGCGTCCCCGGGCCGCACCAGCATGCTGGCCTCCACACCCGCGCGGAGCGGGCCGAAGCTCCGGCCCACCATCACCCTGGGCGCCAGCCGGACAGTGGATTCGCGCGAGAGCGCGTCCGCGCTGCCCACCGGCAGCCCCGCGCCCAGCTCGAGCGCCAGGTCCACCGGCGCCTCCCGCTGCTGCGAGAGCAGCCCCAGCCGCACCTGCACCGTGGGCGTGGACAGGCCCGTGCGGGCCGGAGCCCCAATGCCCCTTGTAGAGAGATCCTCGCCGCGCTGCCAGGCCACCAGGGGCAGCTGCACGCCGAGCTCCAGCCACCGCAGGGGCGCCCAGGCCGCCAGCAGGTGCGCCGTCACCCGGTCCGACACCACCGAGCCCACCGGAGTGCCGTTGCGGTACAACGAGAGCGGCTCATTCTCGTACTGCCCCGCGAGCGAGAGGCGGAAGCCGCCGGCCGGCAGCAGCTCGCCGGTGCCCATCAGCAGCGAGCCCTTGCCGTTGGGGTTCAACTCCAGACGCTCCACCTCGAACTCATTCAGGCCCGTGGGCTGCGCGAGCGAGGCCGAGGCGAGCAGCATCGTGGCGACGGCGGACAGGCACAGGACTGAACGCGTCGACGAGCGCGCACTGCTCCGCATCCCTCGGTGGAGGGACGACTTCGTGTGGCTCATGATTTCTCCATGTCGGGGGGCCCCCTACGGGTCCTTTTGTGCCAGGACCGCCCCCAGGCGCGGCCTCCGAGGTCCGAAGCCGTAGGAGAAGGTCTCCCAGACTCGTATCGGGACAGCGCTGCGCGACATGGACACTCGAGCCGGGTGAAATATGTCCAGCGTTCATCCAGCGTTGGTCACACGGTCGGTCTCCTTTCTGGACCCTCCAAGTCCTTGTTCCAACAGCCTCGTCGGCACCGAATCGCTTGCCTGCACGGATGGGCGTCCCCAGGCGAGTGGGCTGGGGCCCGCTCCTCGGGCTGGTTGGGTTCGTGTTGAACCTGGCTGCCCCTCGAAGGGCAGCCAGGCATCCACCCGAGGGCATGAAAAAAGGCCGGGCCCCACCTCGCACAGAGGGGAGCCCGGCCTGACTCACGACACGAGGGACGCTAGTTGCGGCGCCGACGACGGGCCAGCGCGAGGAAGCTGCCCAGGCCCATCAGCACCAGCGTGGAGTCCCCACCCGTGGCCGAGCAGCCGAAGCCATCGCCGAGGAAGGAGATGTCCCCACCGCCCTTGCCGTCGGTGACGGTCCAGGTGCGGCTGTCCGGGCTGGCTTCCACGTTGCCCGCGGTGTCGCGCGAGCGCACCTGGAAGGTGTGCTCGCCCGGGGCCAGGTCGTTGAAGGTGACCGGCGACGTGCACGGGGTGTAGGCGGCCCCGTCCAGGCTGCACTCGTAGGTGACGCCCGGCTCGTTGGCGCTGAAGTGGAACGTCGCGCTGCTCTCCGAGGTGGAGCCCGAGGGACCGGAGGTGATGGTGGTCTCCGGCTTCGTGGTGTCCCGGACGGTGAAAGTGCGACCGTCGGACACAGGACCCTCATTGCCGGACGGATCCGTGGCGCGGGCCTTCACCTCGTGGGGGCCGTCCTTCAACGACGTGGTCGGCGTGTAGTTCCAGTTACCGGACGCATCCGCCGTGACGGTCCCCACCTCCTTGCCGTCGATGATGACGGTGACGGTGCTCCCGGGCTCCGCCGTACCGGTGAGGACCGGCGTGGAGGTGTCGAACGTCGCTCCCTCCAGCGACTGGCTCACCACCGGAGCCACGGGCCCCAGGGTGTCCACGGTCCACTCGTAGCGCTCCGGCGTGAGGTCCGCGTTGCCCAGGGCATCCACGGCGCGCACCAGCAGCGTGTGCTTCCCCTCACCCAGGCCCGTGTACGTCTTCGGGTCCGGGCACTCGGTGAAGTCCGCCTCGGTGTCCAGCTTGCACTCGTACTTCACGCCCGGCTCCGGGGTGGCGACGTCGAAGTCGAACGTGGCGCTCGTCTGCCGGGTGGTGCTTGCCGGGCCCGACACGATCTTCGTGACCGGCGCCGTGGTGTCCACGGTCCAGGTGCGTTCGGCCGGCATCACACTCATGTTGCCCGCCTTATCCATGGCGATCACCTGGAGCGTGTGCCTGCCCTCGCCCAGCCCCGTATACGTCTGCGGGTTCGGGCACGGGGTGAAGTCCAGGGCGTCATCCAGCCTGCACAGGTACGTCACGTCCTTGGCGGCCTCGTTGGAGTTGAACCCGAACGTCGCGCTCGTCTCGCGCGTGGGGGCCGACGGGCCGGAGACGATATTCACGTCCGGCTTCGTGAGGTCCACGGTCCACTGGTAAGGGGCCGGGGTCGAGTCCACGTTGCCCGCCGCGTCGATGGCACGCACCTCGAAGGTGTGCGGCCCCTCGCTCAGGCCCGTGTAGCTCACCGGACCCGCGCACGACGTGAAGGTGGCCGGCAACAACCGACACTCGTACTTCACCGTCCCCTTGTCATCCGAGCTGAACGTGAACGTCGCATCCGCCGAGTGGGTGGGGTTGGCCGGCTTGTCGTCGATGACGGTGTCCGGCTCCTTCGTGTCCACCGTCCAGGTGTAGCTGGCCGGGCTGGGGTCCACGTTCCCGGCCTCGTCGATGGCGCGTACCTCGAAGGTGTACTCGTCCCCGCTCAGGGCCGTGTAGTCCACCGGGGCCATGCAGGGCGTGAAGGTGGCGGGCAACAGCCGGCACTCGTACCTCACCGTCCCCTTGTCATCCGAGTGGAAGGTGAACTTCGCACTCCTGGCATTGGTGGGATTGGCCGGCTTCTCGTCGATGAAAGTGTCCGGCTGCTTGATGTCCACCGTCCAGGTGTACTTGGCCGGTTTGGAGTCCACGTTGCCGGCCTCGTCGATGGCAAGCACCTCGAAGGTGTGCGACCCCTCGCTCAGGCCCGTGTACGTCTTCGGGCCCGTGCACGGCGTGAAGTCCGCCTCCGTCTCCAGCTTGCACTGGTACCTCACCGTGCCCAGCTCCGTCGCCGTATGGGTGAACTGGAACGTCGCGCTGTTGGAGTTGCTGTATTTCGGTGGGGACGAGGAGATCGTCGCGCCCGGCGGCAGGGTGTCCACGATCCACGTGTGGGTGGCCGGAGCGAGGTCCGCGTTGCCCGCCTCGTCGATGGCCTGCACCAGGAACGTGCGCTCGCCGTCGACCAGGCCCGTGTACGTCTTCGGGCTGGTGCAGTCGGTGAAGACTGGCTCGGTGTCCAGCTTGCACTGGTACTTCACCGTGCCCGGCTCCATCGCCGTGTAGTTGAACTGGAACGTCGCGCTCTTCGAGTTGCTGTATTTCGCTGGGAGGGGCGCGAGGATGTCCGCGCCCGGCGCCGTGGTGTCCACGGTCCACTCGTAGCGCTCCGGCGTGAGGTCCGCGTTGCCCAGGT
>NZ_DASVSO010000505.1:0-6538 GCF_036388035.1 Archangium sp. | reverse complement strand
GCGTCGCCTCGGTGATGGTGCGGTCTCCCACGCCGAACTCCACGAGGAAGAGGCCGTCCTCGGAGGTGAGCCCCCGGGGGCCGCTCCACGCGTCGCGGGCCGCGTCGAACTGGGCCCGTCCCGCCCCCGAGCGCGCCTTCTCCACCATCATGCTGTAGGCCGACACGGCCTCGCTGCCCTTCGGAGAGAGCCGGAACTTCTGCGCACGCCCGAAACGGATCCGCTCCTCAGTCTCATCCCTCATCACGCTGCCCCCACGACCGCTGGCCGACCCATCCGTTTGAGCCACTTCACATGGCTCCCCAATGCAGCGCCCACGCTCTCCTGCGTGCGGTAGCGCACCCCGTGCTCCCGGCACGTCTGCTCGACAATACGCGAGAGCGCCGGGTAATGCAGGTGGCACACCCGGGGGAACAGGTGGTGCACCACCTGGAAGTTGAGCCCGCCGAGGTACCAACACACCAGCCGGTTGCCCCGGGCGAAGTCGACCGTCGTCTCCACCTGGTGTACCGCCCATTCGCGAGTGAAGGTGTCGCCGCCCGCCGGCACCTCGGGGAAGTCCGCCTCCTCCACGCAGTGCGCGAGCTGGAAGACGCTGGCGAGCGTGAGACCGAGGACGAAGGACGTGAGGGCATAGCAGAGTGCCACCGTCCACACCGGATGAAAGAGGAGCGGCACCCCCAGGGCCCATCCGAAGAAGAACAGTTTGCCGCCGAGCACGCCGACGAGCTTGCGTCCACTGGGGCGCGGCATCTTCTGTTGCCCGACGCTGCCGGTGAGCACGTCCTTGAAGTCATCGACGAAGTGCCACTTCACCGCGAGCAGCCCGTAGAGCAGCCAGATGTAGAAGTGCTGGAAGCGATGGGCCGAGCGCAGCGGCTGGGCCGGGGCGACCCGGCAGAAGGGCTGGATGTCGATGTCCGCGTCGAGCCCGACCACGTTGGGGTGGCTGTGGTGGAAGATGTTGTGCTTCCAACCCCACACGTAGGAGGAGCCCCCCACGATATCGAGCGTCCAGGCGAGCAGGCGATTGATGGACTTGCTCTCCGAGTAACCGCCGTGGTTCGCGTCGTGCTGGATGCTGAAGCCGATGCCGGCCATGGCCAGGCCGAGCGACACGCACCCGAGCGCGACGCTCCACGGGCTCGCCGCCACGAAGACGAGGAAGGCATAGGAGGCCACGAACCAGCCGAGCAGGGCGGCCGTCTTGGCGTACATGCCCGGGAGGTCGCGCGGGGAGCGCCCACTCTCCTGGAAGTAGCTGTCTACCCGCGCCTTGAGGGCCTGATGAAAGGGTCCCGCCTCCAGGAACTTCGCCTTCGTCGCCTGCGCCAACGCTCACCCACTGTCGGGCCACCGATGGGTCCCCGGCCGAGCGGGGCGAATCCCGGCGCGGACGTACCCCAGTTGAGTGGCACCGCCCTTCGTAACACGTCCCGGCCCCGCTTCTGTCACGGGGAGGTCAGCATTGCGTGCGAAAGCCGCGTCGGCCGCCCCTCATACGGCCCGGCGGAGCGCCTGGAGGAGGGCCTCCAGGTCCTCGTCCGTGGTGAGCGGGTTGATGAGCGTCGTGCGCAGCCACACGCGCCCGCCGAGCGTCGTCTGCACGAGGTAGAAGTCCCCGCTGGTGACGAGCGACTCGCGCAGGCGCAGCTGGAGCGCGTCGAGCTCCGCGGCGGGCACCCCCTGGGGCGTGTGCCGGAAGCAGACGATGTTGCAGTCGGGGGGGACGGCCAGCTCGAAGTCGCCGGAGGCCTGGAGGCGCTCGGCGAAGCGGCGGGACTGGTCGAAGGTGTCGGTGATGGAGTCGGCGAAGAGCTTCGTGCCGAGCACGTGGAGACAGGCGTACAGCTTGAGCGCCATCATCTCCTTGGTGCACTCCAGGGTGCGCAGCGCCACGTCGCTCCAGCGGCGCGAGTCCTGGCCGTGGAAGAGGTAGGAGGCCTCCTGGGCGAAGGCCTCGAAGGAGCGGTTCGCGTCGCGGAAGAGCACGGCGGTGATGAGCGCCGGCATCATCATCAGCTTGTGCGCGTCCCACACCACCGAGTCGGCGCGCTCAATCCCCTTCACCTGGTGGCGGTAGCGGGGGCTGAGCGCGGCCGAGGCGCCATGGGCCCCGTCCACGTGGAACCACAGGCCGTGCTTCGCGCAGAAGTCGGCCACGGCCTCGAGCGGATCGAAGGCTCCGGTGGCGGTGGAGCCCGCGCTGGCCACCACGGCGATGGGGCGGCGGCCGGCGCGCTTCGCGGCGGCGAGCGCGTCCTCCAGGGCCTCGGGGCGCAGCCGGTAGCGCGCGTCCACGGAGACGGGGGTGATGCCTTCGGCGCCCCAGCCCATCACCCGGGTGGAGCGCGAGACGCAGTAGTGGGTCGTCTCGGGGACGAGCACGGTGAGGGGCGGCCCGGCGGTGGCGCCTCCATTCCACGCGTCAAAACCGGCCTTGGCCTGGCGCGCGGCGAGCAGGGCGGTGAGGTTGCCGGCCGAGCCCCCCGAGGTGAGCACGCCGCCCGCGCCCTCGGGCAGGCCGAGCACCCCGGCCATCCAGCGCAGCACGTTGTGCTCCATGGCGGTGGCCACGGGGCCCATCTCGTAGACGGCCATGCCGTTGTTGAGGAGCGAGGAGGCGAAGTCGCTGAGGGCGGCCAGGGGGAGGGGGGCGGACACCTGGTGGCCCACGTAGTGCGGGTGGTGCAGGTGGTGCGAGGCCTCGAGGACGCGCGAGACGAGGGCCGGGAAGTCGCCGGAGGGCTCCTCGGGGAAGTCCGCGGGGAAGCGCTCGACGTTGGTGGCGGGCGGGGCCCAGGGCAGCACGGGCCCCTCGCGGCGGGTGGAGCCGGCGAGGTGGTCGGCGAGCTGGTCCACCAGCCGGTGCCCCAGGCGGCGGAAGTGCTCGGGGTCGTAGGCGGCGGCGAGACTCGGGCGGGGAGAGGACATGGGTGCTTGCATGTCCCCACGGCGCCCGGGCGTCAATGGCTTCGTGGCCGGGGACTGGCTCCCTCGTCCTCCGGGAGCGGACAGAGGGACGCGTCGTCCGCTTGCACGCCGCTCGTCAGGCATTATTTCAATCCCCACACCCAGGGCGAGGCGCAGGTTCCGCGCTTCCCCATGCCCAGGAGGCCCGACATGGCCGCCCGTATCACCATCACCTATTGCAGTGGTTGAGGCTACAAGCCTCGGGCCGTCCGTGCGGCGGCCGCGCTGAAGCAGGACCTGGATGTGGACTCGGAGCTGAAGGTAGGACCTTCGGGGAGCTTCGAGATCGCCGTGGATGGAAAGACGGTGGTGAAGAAGGAGTCGCTCCTCTTCCCCAGCGACAAGCAGGTGGTGGACGCGGTGGCCAAGGCGCTCGGCCGCTAGTCGCCCCTCCCGGTCCGCCCGTGCCTCATGGCGTGCGGGCGGCCGGGGGCCCGCTACCCGGCGCCGTGCTCCCCTCGGGGCGCCCCGGGCCTCACCTTGTGCGAGTGGAGGTGAGGCCATGGCGGTGGACTGGATGCAATCCCCGTTCGAGCGGCGCTCGATTCAGCACGCGATGAAGGTGCGGGACGAGGACGGGACGGTGCTCGGCAAGGTGAAGTGGATTGGCGAGACGGTGCTCTTCGTGCGCCAGCGCTTCTCGCGCAGGCTGTGGGCGGTGCCCCTGTCGCACGTGCGGCGGGTGACGGGCAGTGGGGTGTACGTCTCGGGCCGGGCGCACGCGGCGGTGGAGCCGGTGGGAGAGCGGTGGGGTCGGGAGGTCATCACGGCCACGGCCCCGCTGTCCGAGCCGACGCCGGGAGTGGCCGCCATCGGCCAACAAGCCCACGCATGAGGATGATGCGGTGCGCGACGTTTCGTGCTTGAAGGAGCGGCCATGTCCTCCACCGAGAGTCTCTCTCAGAAGGTGTCCGCGGCCTTCGCGGACCGGGCGAAGTTGAAGGAAGCCGAGTACGTCACGGCGGTGCGCGAGACGCTGGCGCTGCTGGACGCGGGCGAGCTACGGGTCGCGGAGAAGGGGACCGAGGGCTGGAGGGTGAATGCCTGGGTGAAGGAGGCCATCCTCCTGTTCTTCGGCATCTCGGAGATGAAGGTGATGGAGGTGGGGCCCTTCGAGTTCTTCGACAAGATTCCGCTGAAGAAGGGGCTGGAGGCGGCGGGCGTGCGCGTGGTGCCGCCGGGCGTGGTGCGCTACGGGGCCTTCGTCGAGCGCGGGGCGGTGGTGATGCCCGGCTACGTGAACATCGGCGCGCGGGTGGGCGCGGGGACGATGGTGGACACGTGGGCCACGGTGGGCAGCTGCGCGCAGGTGGGGCGTGACGTGCACCTGTCGGGCGGCGTGGGGCTGGGCGGGGTGCTCGAGCCGCCCACGGCCTCGCCCGTCATCATCGAGGACCGGGCCTTCATCGGCAGCCGCTGCATCGTGGTGGAGGGCGTGGTGGTGGAGGAGGAGGCGGTGTTGGGCGCCAACGTGGTGCTGACGGCCTCCACGCCCATCATCGACGTCACCGGCCCCGAGGAGAAGGTCTACAAGGGGCGGGTGCCGGCGCGCAGCGTGGTGATTCCGGGCATGAAGGAGAAGAAGTTCCCGGCCGGCAGCTACATGGTGCCGTGCGCGCTCATCATCGGGCAGCGCAAGGAGAGCACCGACAAGAAGACGAGCCTCAACGCCGCGCTGCGCGACTTCGCCGTGCCGGTGTAGGCCTGGATTCGGGGCGCCGAAAATCCTTGTGAGCGGATGAGCGTCCGTTATATTGGACGCCCATGAGCGTCCTTCGCTGTTGTTGCCCGCGCGTGTGACCCGATTCCCCGAAGCGGCCCGTTGATTGCGCCGCATCGGCTCTCTCTTCACGCAGCCAGCAACCTTCGAAGGCGCTCCCGTGCACTCGCTCTCCGTCGTCTCCTCTCCGTCGCTCCGTTCGCTCGTCCTCGCTGTTCTTCTCGCCACCTCGTCCGCCCAGGCCCAGGGCACGCCGGAGGCGGGCGCCGCGGGTCCGAGCGCCGTGCCGCCCCAAGCGCCGGCCAGCGCGGGCTCCTCGGCGAAGGACTCACCCGTCACCGTCACCGCGGCTCCGGGCCGTGGCCTCCTGGTGAAGACCGCGGACGAGCGCTTCTCGTTGGGCCTTCGCGCCCGCGCTCAATTCCGCGACACCTTCGTCCACTCGGGGGACACGGACACCAACGAGCTGCAGGTGCGGACGCTGCGCCTCGTGGTGCACGGCAACGTCCTCGTGCCGGAGCTGCGCTACAACATCCAGCTCGCGTTCGGCGGCGGTGACTTCGAGCGCGACAGCTCCTCGCCCATCTTCGACGCCTTCGTCGAGTACACGCGCTGGAGGGATCTCAACCTCCGCGCCGGGCAGTTCTTCGTTCCCTTCGATCGCGCCCGCACGATTCGCGAGTTCGCGCTGCAGTTCGTCGACCGGCAGCAGGTCGTCCGCGAGCTCTCCTTGGATCGCGACGTGGGGCTCATGCTCTCATCCTCGAACCTGTTCGGCCTCGGGGATCGGCTCGCCTACAACCTCTTCATCGGAGGAGGCGAGGGGCGCAATCGCTTTGGCGCCCAGAAGCTCGGACCGCTCGCGGTGGCGCGCCTCACGCTGCGCCCCTTCGGCGCCTTCGACGATGACCAGGAGGGGGACCTCTCGCGCGAGAAGCGGCCGCGCCTCGCGGTCGGATTCGCCGGCGCGCGCAACCTCGCGACCCACCGCCAGAACAGCACCTATGGCACCACCCTCGCGCTCGGCACGACGGACTACACGAACGCCGCGGTGGATGTCGTCTTCAAGTACGCCGGCTTCTCCCTGCTCGCCGAGGGACTGTGGCGTCGCGCCAACGTGAACTCGCTTCAGGGGACGACCACCTCCGGGGCCCCCGCGCAGGAGTGGACGCGGTCCGGCTATGGGTACTTCGTGCAGGGCGGCCTGCTCGTTCATCCCAACGTCGAGGTCGTCGGACGCTGGGAGCAGCTCTTCGCGCGCCGCGATACGGATCCGCAGTTCGTCCAGCTCGCGGAGACGCAGGGGCGGCAGGTGGCCGGAGGCGTGAACCTCTACGTCAACGGCCACGCCTTCAAGCTGCAGTCCGACTACGTCCGCGTGTTCGGCCACTCCGGCACGCCCCGCCACTTCGTCCGGCTGCAGCTCGACGCCAGCTTCTGACCTCGCGCCCGTCTACGCGCACCGGGAGCCGGCGTCGCCCGGCCGCTCCTCACGGGAGGCCGTGCGAGGGCGCGCGGCGGAACGCACGCTGTAGGGCGAGTCGGGGCGGCGGGCCGGCAGGAGGGGTTGCGGCGGGAGGATGAAGTCGGAGAGGGAGCGCAGGCCGCCGGCGAGCACCGCGCAGGCCAGGCACAGGAAACCCACCGGCTCCAGGCCCCGCGCTCGCACCGCCGCGGCGAGCCCCAGCGAGAAGCTCACCGTCAGGTTGACCACCCCCACCAGGGCGATGCCCACCACCGCCCAGAGGAAGTCCGACTCCAGCAGCCGCTCGGGCCCCAGCGCCGTGCCCGCGAAGGTGAGCGTGCCGGCGCTGAGGGTGACGTGCCGCACGTCCACCGGCAGGC
>NZ_DASVSO010000504.1:0-4245 GCF_036388035.1 Archangium sp. | reverse complement strand
CACTGGGCTCGGACGCACTGCTGGACGGGCCGAGGGTGGCGATGCTGGTGCAGCGCTCCAAGGGCCTCTACCGGCTCACCCCGGACATGAAGCTGGTGGTGAAGCTGGGCCCCGAGGTGAAGGGCCAGGCGCTCATCTCCGAGGCCAAGAAGGTGCTCCGCGACCTCAACACCTGCGCCCTGCCGCAGGCGTAGTGCGCTGGGCTCGGGCGCTCGGCTCGTTCCGAGCGCCCGCCGTCCAACTCAGAGAAGCGTCTCGATCTCGATGGAGAGCCGCGGCAACACCGAGGACTGGACCCGCTGGCCTCGGGCATACGTGTGGACCGTGCCGTAGCGACCCTCTCCCGTATCGGGTGAGGTGTAGACCTCCACGGACTGCCTGCGCAGGTTCACGATCCAATACTCGGGGATACCCGCCCGCGCGTAGAGCTGCGCCTTCACGCTCCGATCCTTGGGCAGCGAATCTTCCGACACCTCGATGACGAGCAGGGCGGTGGAGGGATGTCGCTCGTCCGAGGCCTCGTCCGCCGTGCGAACGACCGCGAGATCCGGTTCCGGCTCGCTGTCCTCGGAAAGCGTGAGAGGCCCCTGGACACGCAGGATGAGTTCCTCACCCAGGAGGGGCACGATGTGCCGGTTGAGTCGGCTGATGGCTCGCATGTGACGCGCGCCCTGCGGGGTCATGCGGTGGATCCTCCCTTCGAGCAGCTCCACGCGCTCGTCATCCGCGAACACGCCCGCCCTGGCCATCCGGTAGTACTCCTCCACCCGGAAACGACGAATCCCGTCCTCGGGTGCTGGTGGCACGTACATTCGGCTGCGGCTCCTTCCCTGAAAGAGGAATGTGCGACTGCCGCTCCCAAGCCGTCAACCGGATTGCCGTCTCTGGGTGAAGGCCACCCTCCCACGAAGCGCGCCAGTTCGAGCGCCCGCTCGTCTGCCCGTGGCCCGACGATGGACTGGGGGCTCCCTTCATCACTTCGACGGCACCTCCATCCGCATCCTCGCCGGGCGCGTCGCGAACGTTTCCTCCACTCCAGGCCCGCGCTCAGTCAGTCTGTCCCTCATGAAGACTGAGTTCATCCTCCTCCGTCACGGTGAGACGGAGTGGAACCACCTGGGGCGCCTGCAGGGGCACCTGGACAGTCCGTTGAGCGCCAGGGGCCTGCGCCAGGCGGACGCGCTCGCCGCGCGCCTCGCGTCCGTTTCCTTCCATGCGCTCTACTGCAGTGATCTGGGGAGGGCCCTGGAGACGGCGCGCCGCATCGCCGCGCGCACGGGCCACCCCGTCCTCCAGGACCCGCGCCTGCGCGAGCGCGGCCTGGGCATCCTGGAAGGGCTCACCCGGGACGAGGCGAGCCAGCGCCACCCCGAGGTGTTCGCGGACTACTCGGCGGGCAGGCCGGACTTCGTCGTCCCCGGTGGCGAGAGCACGTCACAGCGGCTCCGCCATGCGCTCGAGTGCCTGGAGGAACTCGGCACCCGCCACGTGGGAGCGCGCCTCGTGGTGGTCACCCACGGCGGTGTCCTCAGCAGCCTGTTCCGGCACTGCCTGGGGATTCCGCCCGCCACGCCGCGCACCTTCTCCGTGCTCAACGCCAGCTGGAACCAGTTCGACTACACCGCGGGCGCCTTCCGGTTGGTGACCTGGGGGGACGTGAACCACCTGAGGGACGCCAGCCGCGACGACACGTGAAGAGCGCGGCGACCCCCGCCAGGGCGGAGACGAGCCCTGGCGCCTGCTTCACTTGTGCTCGCCGGTGGGCGGCCCCGGTCGGCTGGGCTCCAGCACCCGGGTGAGCTCGTCCATCAACCGCAGCAGCTCGCGCCGCACCTCGTCGGAGGACTCGCGCAGCTGCGAGGTGAGGACGTGCAGCGCGTCCCCGGGCGCGGAGGCCTCGTGCAACATGCGCGCGGCCGTGCGCGTGGAGGTAAGCGGCCCTTCCACCTCCTCCGAGACGAGCCGGCGCAGTCTCTCCATCACCTGGAAGGCTCCGGGGCTGGAAGACGGGAGCGGCGGAGGCGGCTCCTTGCCGAGCGAGGCGGCGCACACCTTGTTCCGCCCCGTGCGCTTGGCGGTGTAGAGCGCCGCGTCGGTGAGCTCGATGAGCTCGGCGGCGTTGTTGGCGTGGACGGGGAAGCACCCCACCCCCACGCTGATGGTCAGCACGCGGCTGCCGCCCCGGGCGCCGTGCACCGTGGCCCCCTCCACCGCGACCCGGAAACGCTCGGCGGCGATCTGCCCCTGCTCCAGGTCCGTCTCGGGGAGGATCATCGCGAACTCCTCGCCACCGTGACGGGCGACCACGTCCGTCGAGCGCGCCGTCCGGCGCAGCCGCGCGGAGACCTCGCGCAGGGCCTCATCCCCCGCGCTGTGGCCGAGGGTGTCGTTGACCTGCTTGAAGTGGTCCAGGTCCAGCAGCACCAGGGACATCGGGTGCTTGTAGCGTTGGGCGCGCCGGAACTCGACGCCAAGGGCCTCGTGGAAGTAGGCGCGGTTGTACAGGCCGGTGAGCGGATCCGTCACCGCCACCAGCATGGCCCGGTCCCGCGAGGTGCGCAGCTGGCGCTGGCGGCGCTGGCGGCGCAGGGCACTGCCCAGACGCGCGGCGAGCTCGGCCATGGGCGTATGGAGCGTGAGGTAGTCGTCGGCGCCGGCGTCGAACGCCGTCACGCGCCGCAGGGTGGACTCGGACTCGTCCACCACGAGGACGGCGGGGGCCTCCTCGTCGAAGCCGAAGCGCTTGAGCAGCGGCTGCTCCCCCTCCAACGCGACCGCGTAGCTGACGACGAGCAGGTCCGCGTCGGAGGAGGCCAGGCGCTGCGAGGGCGCACGCTGGGTGAGCTGGAACTCGCCCCCCACGGGCGAGCCCCGCAGGGCCCGGGCGAGCCGCTCGCCCACCACGGGCATGTGGTGGATGATCTCCACCCGCGCCTGGGGAGGGGTGGAGACCTCCGGCTCGCGCACGACCCGGGCCATCGCCTCGTGCTGCGCCTGGAGCTGGGCGCGCATCTTCCCGAGCGAGATGAACGAGCGCACGCGCGCCAGCATCTCGGCGTCGGGCGTGGTCTTGTTGAAGAAGTCGTCGGCGCCCGCCACCAGGCCCGTCACGCGATCATCCGTGGAGTCGAGCGAGGTGAGCAGGAGGATGGGCGTGTTGGCCGTGCGCGAGTGGCTGCGCAGGTGCCGCGTCAGCTCGTGGCCGTTCATCTCCGGCATCATCACGTCGAGGATGAGGAGATCGAACGGTTGCGTGCCCTCGGTGGCCAAGCCGAGGGCCTCGCGGGGCGAGGTGGTCATCACCACTTCCAGACCACTCTCCTTCAGCTGGTAGCCGATGGTCTCGAGAGCAATGATGCTGTCGTCCACGAGGAGGACGCGGCCGGTGGTGCCAATGTTGTTGATCGCGGCCATGGTGGGTTCCGGCCTCAAGGCTATCAGGAGCGGGGGGAGGATGAAGGTGGGGGGAGACGAATTCGTTCACCCGCGCCCTCTTCAACCGGCCATGGGGGGTGACGCTCCCCATGACCTGGAGCTCGGGGAAGGCGCTGTCCACACAGTCGGAGAGCACCAGGCACTCATACCCCCGGTCAGTTCCCCACTCGGCGGGGACGGACGGGGGCGAGGACGCTCGACTCACCAGGTGATGACGTAGGAGCAGTGACGGCCCCGCAGCTTGCGGCAGGGCTTCGCGTCGGCGTGAGTCACGCGCGCACCGGGCTCGAAGCGCTGGGCCATGGCGGTGAGGATGCCCAGGTCGAAGGCGCACGGGTACGGCGTCTCGCACACGGAGATGATGCGCCGCTGTCCCGACACCGGCTCGTAGCCGTAGTGGCCGATGCCCTCCACCCGCTCGCCGCTCTCCGGGTCGAACATCGGCCGGCCCTGCTTGCGGTGGTTCAGGTGGTACGCCACGTCGATGGACTCGATGGCGCCATGCAGGTCCCGGACGCCCTCCGGAAACACCGCGTTGCGAGGGATGGCCATGCCGATCCGCGTCAGCACGCCATCACCGAGCTGCTTGTGGATCTGCTCGAAGCACCGCAGCCACGCGCGCTGCGAATACCACCCCCGAGGATCCACCTCCGCGAGGCCCCTGGGACCCGGCTTGCCAATGCCCTCGTCCAGCAGGTAGCCACCCGCGAGCGACGCGAACTCGCCGAGCCCGTCCACGACGGACAGCACCGTCTGGCCGTTGACCTCGATCCCCTCTTCGAACGGGACGAATTGCACGTGCGCGGCCTC
>NZ_DASVSO010000503.1:0-8725 GCF_036388035.1 Archangium sp. | reverse complement strand
CTCCAACGATTGGATCTACCGGCACCTCCACCACTGCTCCCGGCAGATGGTGGCCCTGGCCAAGGACTACCCGGACGCCCCCACGCTCCTGCGGCGGGCGCTCAACCAGGCCGCGCGCGAGCTCCTGCTGGCGCAGTCGTCGGACTGGGCGTTCATCATGAAGACCGGGACCATGGTGGACTACGCCGTGCGCCGGACGCAGGAGCACCTGCTGCGCTTCCAGCGCCTGCATGATGAGGTCCGCGGCGGGAATATCGATGAGGGCTGGCTGTCCCACATCGAGGGCAAGAACAACATCTTCCCCGAGATCGACTATCGGGTTTACCGTCCGGCCTGAGTGAGCACCACGCTGCCCAAGCACAAGGCCTTCAAGCTCTACGAACGGGCCCGCACCCTGCTGGCCCGCGAGGAGTTCAGCGAGGCCGAGAAGATCCTCCGCGACCTGGTGGCCCATGACAGCCTGGGTCGCCCGGACGTGGCCATGTCGTTGGGCGACGTGCACCTGGGCCGGGGCGAGTACGACGCGGCGGCCTCCGCCTATCGCGAGGGCCTGGCGCGCTTCCCCGGCAACCGCGACCTGATGGCTCGCATCGGGCTGGTGCTCATCCGCCAGGACCGCTTCGAGGAAGCGGTGGAGCTGATGGGCCAGCTCGACAAGGGCATGGCGCCGGACGTGCTCGTCCAGTACGGCTACGCGCTGGCACGGCTCGAGCACTACGCCGCCGCCGAGCGCGTCTTCTCGCGTGCGGTGGCGGGAGGCGCCGGGCCCGAGGCGAAGCTGCTGCTGGCCCGGGCCCGCGCGAAGCTGGGCCGCAACGAGGAGGCGGCCCACATGTGCCGTGGCCTCCTCACCAGTGACGTGCCCGCGGAGGTCCAGGCGGAGGCCAAGGGGCTGCTGGCCGACTGCCTTCTGCTGCTGGGGCAGGCCGCGCCCGCCCTGGCCCTGTGGAAGGAGCTGCGCGCGGCGGGGACGCTGGTGCCGGAGCAGCTCGGGCACATGGCCTACGCGGCCCAGCTCGCCGGGGAGCCGGGGCTGTGCGACCAGCTCATCTCCGAGCGGCTGGACAGCGGGCCCACGCTGGAGGATCGGCTCCTCTTCGCGCAGATCGCCAACCTGCGCAACCGCGCGGAGGACGCGCTGGCGCACCTGGAGGCGGCGGGGGCCGTGCCCGGCGAGCACCACAAGGGCTTCTCCTTCGAGCTGGAGGCCACCCGGGGCCGCGCGCTGCGGCTGCTGGGGCGCCGCCCCGAGGCGCGTGAGGCCCTGGCCCGGGCCTCGGCGCACGCGGAGGCGCACGGCAAGCTGGGGCCCCAGCTCCAGGTGGACCTGGGCCACCTGGCGGCGGAGGAGGGCGACTTCGAGGCCGCGGAGACGGCCTTCCAGGCGGCGCTCGCCATGGACCCCGACGAGCCCGAGGCGCAGCGGGGCCTGGAGCTGACGCGGCGGCGGGAGGCGTGGCGCACGCAGCTGCAGGCCAACGTGGAGGCGCAGGTGGAGGCGGCGAAGGCCGAGTCCGAGTCCCTGCGTCGGCGCTTCGTGGCCCGCGAGAGCGAGCTGGAGGCGCTGCGCCGCGAGCTGGAGTCACTCCGGGCGGCCCAGTCCCAGGCCGAGGACAAGGCACGCCGGGCCGAGGAGGAGGCGCGGGCGGCGCAGGCGGCGGCGCGCGCGGAGCAGGCCCGGCGCACCCGCGAGGAGCTGGAGCAGCGCGAGGCGGAGATCGACGCCAAGGCGCGCGAGAACGTGGAGCGGGGGTTGGGGACGACGCGCGCCGCGTGCCCGCCGCCGCTGCTTCAGGCGGTGATGGTGGCGGAGCGGACGTACCAGAAGGCCCTCTACACGGAGCTGCCCGCGGCGGCGGTGGCGGTGCTGTACGCCGGGGCCCTGGAGCGCGCGCTGAACATCTTCTTCGTGGAGCGCTTCCGCGAGTGGCTGGTGGCCCAGGGGCAGCTCAAGGACTTCCTCCAGGCCGCCACGCGCGAGAAGCGCGGCCGCAAGGTGGAGTACTTCGACAACTTCGCCGCGGCCTTCGATCCGGAGCGGCCCGGCCGGGCTCCGTCCCTCGGCGAGGTGGCACGCGTCCTCCAGCGCCGCGAGGAGCCCTACCTGCGCGCCTTCCAAACGTTCTTGAGTGAACGCTACCCGCTGCCGGGGCGCCTGCTCGACGTGCTGGCCGACTTCGTCACCCAGGCCAAGGAGCGCCTGAGAGATCCGGTCGCCCACGGGCACGCGGTGGAGATGGGCTACGAGGAGCTGAAGGTGCTGCGCGAGCGGCTCCTCTTCTCCCTCGAGCCGGGCCAGCCCGGGGCGCTCGCCCTGCTGCTGGGGGCGTAGCACCCACACCCCTCACCCTCCTTCCCGGGAAGAGACGGGCGGCTCCAGTGTTTCCCAGCCGTGCAGGCCGGGCGGGTACGCCTTGCCTGTCCGTGTTTCCGTCTTATCTGGGGAGACATCATGATCAAGCGACTGACCCCGCCACGGAGCGCCCTCGCTGGCGCTCTCCTCCTGTCGTTGCCCATGCTGGCGCCCGCTCAGACGGCGGCGACCGAGAACGCCCCCCTCCAGCCGGCCACCCGGGAATCACAAGCCCTGCCTTCACTCGCCCCGCTGGTGGAATCGGTGAAGGGCGCCGTCGTCAACGTGGACGTGCAGGCCAAGGCCTCCATGTCCGAGATGGGGCCGGGCGAGAACCCCTTCACGGACCGCTTCTTCGGAGGCGGCGGTGGAGGCCGGGGCCCGCAGCGGCGCGAGCCCATCCGCCAGGGGGCGGGCTCGGGCTTCATCATCGACTCCAAGGGCCTGGTGTTGACCAACAACCACGTCATCGAGGGCGCGGTGTCCATCCGCGTCCGCATGGATGACGGGCGCAGCTTCGACGCGGAGATCGTCGGGAGGGATCCGCTCACCGACGTGGCCCTCCTGCGGCTCAAGGGCAAGGTGGAAGGCCTGCCCACGGTGAAGCTGGGCGACTCGAACGCGCTGCGCGTGGGCGACTGGGTGCTGGCCATCGGCAACCCGTTCGGGCTGGCCTCCAGCGTGAGCAGCGGCATCATCTCCGCGCGTGCCCGGGACATCCACTCCGGCCCCTACGACGACTTCCTCCAGACGGACGCCGCCATCAACCCGGGCAACTCGGGCGGTCCGCTCTTCAACATGAAGGGCGAGGTGGTGGGCATCAACACCGCCATCGTGGGCGGGGGCACGGGCATCGGCTTCGCGGTGCCGAGCAACCTGGTGAAGGCGCTCGTGCCGCAACTGGAGAAGGACGGCGCGGTCACCCGGGCGTGGCTGGGCATCGGCATCCAGGACCTGACGCGGGACCTGTCCAAGGCGCTGGCGCTGCCCGTCGCGGACGGCGCCATCGTGTCCTCGGTGAATGAGAACTCCCCGGCGTCCAAGGCGGGCCTGAAGGCGGATGACGTCATCGTGGCCATCGACGGGCAGAAGGTGGGCTCGGGCGGCGAGCTCACCCGCACGGTGGCGCTGAAGAAGCCGGGCAGCACCTCGACGTTGGACGTCTTCCGCGAGGGCAAGCGCCAGGAGCTGAAGGTGCAGCTCGGGACGCGCCCGGACCTGGAGGGCCTGGGCCTGCGCCAGAAGCGGAGCAGCGAGCCCGAGGAGTCCTCCAAGGCCCGCGTGGGCGTGTCGCTGAGCAACGTGGATCCGCGGATGATCGAGCGCGCGGGACTCCAGTCCGCTCAGGGCGCGGTGGTGACGGACGTGCTGCCGGGCTCGCCGGCCGAGCGCGCGGAGCTGGAGCCGGGCATGGTGGTGGTGGAGGTGGATCGCAAGCCGGTGCGCAGCGCGGAGGAGCTGGCCAAGCTCATCCGCAAGGCGCAGGCGGGCAGCACGCTGCTGCTGCGCGTGGAGGTGGCGGGCGGCGGGCGCTTCCTCCGGGCCCTGCGCATCCCGTGAGCCACCCGGTGGCCAGGGCCCTGGGGTGACTCAGGCCTTGGCCACGCTGGGCGCGGGATTCGGCGAGGAGGGATCCACGGGACGCGACAGTCCGCGCTCGCGTCCCGGGTGCTGCTCCATGCCGGGCGAGTAGGCGGTGACGCTGTTGCGCCCGGCGCGCTTGCTGGCGTAGAGGGCGGAGTCGGCGCAGTCCACCAGGTTGTCCTGGGTGGTGGCGTCGATGGGGATGTTGGCCACGCCGATGGACACGGTGATGTGGCCGCCGGGCTGCGTGGGAACGGCGAGCTGGGGAGCCTCCACCACGGCGCGCCGCAGCTTCTCGGCCACCTCGCAGGCGTCGGCCTTGGACACGTTGGAGAGCACCAGCATGAACTCCTCGCCGCCATAGCGCGCGAGCGTGTCCACCTTGCGCACGCGGGCGCCGAGCACGTCGCACACCTGGCGCAGCGCCTCGTCACCGGCGCGGTGCCCCGCGGCGTCGTTGAGCTTCTTGAAGTGGTCGATGTCCACCATGAGGATGGACAGGGGCGTACCGAAGCGCTGCGCGCGGGCCACCTCCAGCTCCAGCCGCGCGAAGAGATGACGGCGGTTGGGCACCCCGGTGAGGGGATCCGTGATGGTGAGCTTCACCGCCTCGGCGTGGAGCATGGCGTTCTTCACCGCCGTGGCGGCCTGATCGGCCACCGCGGCCAGCAGCTCCAGCTCCTCGGGGGCGAAGCTGGCCACCTCCGGGCGCCGGAAGGTGAGCACCCCCAGCGCCGACTCCATGTGCACCATGGGGATGCACAGCAGCGAGCCACTGTCGTGCCCCGGCAGCAGCCCCTGCCGCGCGAAGATGCTCGAGGGGTCGTTGATGTCCGGCACGTACACCACCCGGTGCAGCTCCGCCGCGCGCCCGCTGGCGCCCTCGCCGAACTGGAAGGTCATGCCCTCCAGCTTCGGGTTGGCCGGGAAGGTGCTCTTCACCTCCAGCAGCCCGTCCGCGTTGACGAGCAGGATGGTGAAGTCCGGGATGTGGAGCCGCTCGGGCAGCAGCTGGGTGATGCGCGCGAGCAGCTCGGACAGCTCGATGGTGGAGTTGACCGAGCGCGCCACGTCGAAGAGCAGCGCCAGCTCGGCGATGCGCTCCTCCAGCTCCTCCTTGAGGGACAGCTTCCACTTCGTCACCTGGAGATCGCGGTGGGTGTCGATCTCCTCGGCCTTCATGGAGGTGATGCGCGCCAGCATGGCGTTGAAGGCCGCGCCCAGCCGGGAGATCTCATCCGAGCCCCGCACCTCCGCGCGCACCAGGAAGTCTCCCTCCTCGGCGCGGCGCATGGCGCCCGCCAGCCGGCGCAGGGGACGCGCGAGGAACAGGTGCAGCGACATCCCCGTGGCGAACATCAGGATGGTGCCCAGCACCAGCACCGCGACCAGTGCGACGCCGAGCACCTCGGTGAGCTCGCGGTGCACCTCCGGTTCGGCCACGCGCAGGTGCAGCACGCCCAGGCGCGTCGACCCGGCACCCGCGTGGCAGCCCTCGCAGGCCTCCTCACCGAGTGGACGGATGACCTCCGTCTGGTGCGGATCCGAGTGGGCCGTCTGGGGGCCGGGTGCCACGATGCGCTCGGCCTCGGGGTGGCGCGTGCCTACCTTCTCGGGCTCGAGCGACCAGCGGATGCGACCGTCCGGCGACAGCACGTGCAGCTCCGCCGCCGAGCGCAGGAGTCGGGCGTCCGAGCGCAGCAACTGGGTGACGGGGGAGTGGGCGGGTGTGCCCTCGGGGGTGGGGAGCTGGAAGGTGGAGCCGACGAACTCGGCGAGCACCAGGGACTCATCGTGCGTGGCGTCCCGCGCCGCGAGTCGCGCCTCTCGCCAGAAGTAGCCCGCCCCGAGCAGGGCCGCGAGCAGCCCGGGCAGGGCGACGCTCCACAGGAGCTTCCTGCCTACGGTGTCGAGACCCAATGCCATGTTGTTGGAGGCAAGGGCCGTCGGCCCGGTGCCGTGATGCCCCTTGTCGTTCATGAATTGTCAGATCGGCTGACGCACACTGTCAAACGGGCTCCCTTAGAAAATCTTCGGCGCCGAGGACGTAGAAGTTGCCTGACGCGCCGCGTAGCCTGTCCCGTTTTGGAGACGCCCATGCCCCCTCCGCTTCCGTCCTTCGTGCGCTCCTCGCTCCTCCCCGTTCCCCACGGCTTCGCCACGCGCGCCGGAGGGGTGTCGGAGGGGGCCTATGCCTCGCTCAACCTGGGCTTCGCGGTGGGTGACCTGCGAGAGCGGGTGGAGGAGAACCATCGCCGGCTGGCCGGGGCGGTGGGCGCGGCGCTCGAGGCGCTCCACACGGTGAAACAGGTACACGGGGACCAGGTGGTAGAGGTAGGTGCAGGTGAGGGGACAGGCACGCTGCGGCCCCCGGCGGGCGAGGCGGACGCGCTGTGGACGGAGCGGCCGGAGCACTGGGTGGCGGTGGGGACGGCGGACTGCGTCCCCATACTGCTGGTGGATCCGCAGGGGCGGCGGGTGGCGGCGATCCACTCGGGGTGGCGGGGCACGGATGCGCGCATCGTGGCGCGGGCGGTGGAGTCGCTGACGGCCCGGGGCGCCCGGCCCGAGCGGCTGCTGGCGGCGGTGGGGCCCTGCATCCAGCGCTGCTGCTACGTCGTCTCCGAGGACCTGGGCGAGCGCTTCACCCGGGGGTTCGGGGTGGAGGTGGTGGCGCGCGAGGGAGGGGAGGTGAAGCTGGACCTCTCACGGGCAGTGCGTGACACGCTGCTGGGCGCGGGGCTGAAGGCGGCCCACGTGGACGTGCTGCCCGACTGCACGGCGTGTGATGGGGGCCGATTCTTCTCCCACCGGCGTGACGCGGGCCACACGGGCCGTCACCTCAACTTCGTGGTACACCGGTTCTGATCGGCCTCCAGGCCGATTTCTTGACGGTCTCCGACAGGCCTTCCTATCCTCCAGACAACCCCCGAGGCCCTGTTGGAGCGCCGCATCATCCGCAGCCTGCTCGTCATCGCGCCCCTTTGCGCACTGTCCGCCTGTGCCACCACGGGCTCCGGCCACTCGTCGGAGCTGGTGGAGCTCAAGGCCGAGGTGCGGGCCATGCGCGAGACCCAGTCGCGTCTGGAGAAGCGCCTCGAGCGCCTGGAGCTGCACGCCAGCGTGAGCCAGGCCCGCGCCTCCGCCGCGCCGGCTCGGGAGGGCGCCATCGCCGCGCCCGCCGCCGCTGCCGCCGAGAAGACCTTCGCCACGCCCGACCTGACGGTGGTGAAGCTCAAGCCGCGCAACGAGCCCGCGCCCCCGCTGCCCACGCGGGTCGCCGTCGTCGAGCCCTCGCCCGATGACATGGAGATGTTCATCAGTCCCTCGCCCGAGGGCGGCGCCGCCAGCGCTGCCCCGGATGCCGCCGAGCCGAAGGAGGAGCTCGACACCACCGTGCTGGACGCCGAGTTCGACCAGGCGGTGGCGGCGCTGCGCACCGGCAACGTGGAGGGGGGGGTGGCGCGCCTGTTGCGCTTCGCCGAGGACAACCCCCGCCACCCCCGCGCGGACAACGCCCTCTACTTCGGCGGGCTCGGACAGATGGGGCTCAAGGAACACGCCGCCGCGGCGAAGAGCTTCGAGCGCCTCATCGAGAGCTACCCGGCCGGCGACGCCGTGTTGGACGGTATGCTCCGGCTGGCCGAGTGCCAGCTGCGCCTCAACCAGAAAGACGACGCGCGGGCGCTCTATACCCGCATCCTCACCCAGTTCCCGGGGACGGCCGCCGCCACGCAGGCGGAGCAGCGGCTTGCGTCCCTCTCGCACTAGCAGTCCGAAAGGAAGTCATCCGATGCGCTCGCGGATCCTCTCCTCACTTCTTCTCGCCACCGTCCTCGCGCCGCCCGCGGTGTGGGCCCAGAACGCGGACGACCAGGAGGAGCCCGAGGCTGGTGACGAGACCGAGGGCTCCGAGGTCGTCGACGAGCCGGAGCCCGGTCGGCCCGGCAAGGTCGCCATTCCCCCGGGCCAGGGCGGCCGTGAGTCCGCTCCCGGCGAGGTCCACACCGTGGAGAGGGGCGACACGCTGTGGGACCTCTCGCAGAAGTACCTGGGCAGCCCCTGGTACTGGCCCAAGGTCTGGTCCTACAACCCGGAGATCGCCAACCCGCACTGGATCTACCCGGGCAACAACGTGCGCTTCTTCCCCGGAGGCGAGGAGGTCCCCTCGCGGGTGGAGGCGGGCGTGGGCCCCGCGGAGATGGTGACCGAGGGCGACATCACCGAGTCCTCCGAGATGGGGGACGCCGACGGCGAGTCGCTGGTGCAGGTGACGGGGAAGATCGGCTACGAGCCCAAGGCCTCGCAGACGGTGATGAAGCAGTCCTTCGTCACCACCCGCGAGCTGGACGAGGCGGGGCGCATCGAGGGCGCCTCCACCGGCGCGGAGATGCTGTCCACCCCGGACACCGTCTACGTGCGCTTCAAGCGCAAGGCGGACGCGAAGCTCGGGGACCGGTACGTGGTGTTCCACACCGCGAAGGAAGTGAAGCACCCGGTGACGGGCAAGCCGGTGGGCTTCCTCACCGACTTCGTCGGCACCTTGCGCGTGGTGACGCTGGGCGACAACTACGTCACCGCGCAGATCACCGACACCTGGGACGCCATCTCGCGCGGAGACCTGGTGGGCCCCTACGGCGAGAAGCTGTCGGAGCAGGTGGTGGGCCGGCGCAACGAGAAGGAGCTCCAGGGCGTCGTCGTCACCGCGCTCGTGCCGTACCTGACCATGACCGCCGAGCACCAGTTCCTGGTGATCGACAAGGGCAGCGGCGACGGCGTCCAGGTGGG
>NZ_DASVSO010000502.1:0-9407 GCF_036388035.1 Archangium sp. | reverse complement strand
CGAGACGCGAGTGGCCCGTGAGATGGCGGCGGCGCGGGTGACGGCGGCCGAGCGCCAGCGGGACACGTACCAGGGCACCCAGAGTGGAGCGGGAGGGCAGGGCGGGGCGCCCTTCGAGCTGCGCTCGCCGCTGGACGGAGTGGTGTCCTTCGCGAACGTGATGCCGGGGGCGGTGGTGGGGGTGGGGGAGCGGCTCGTCTCGGTGGTGAACGCCGAGCGGCTGTGGCTGGAGGCGCAGGTGTACGAGCCGGACGTGGCGCGGGTGCAGCGCTCACCGGGCGCGAGCTTCACGGTGGCCGGCTTCGACAAGCCCTTCACGGTGGACGAGAAGAGCGGCCGGCGGGTGGCGGTGGGGGCGGTGGTGGACCGGGCCACGCGGACGGTGCCGATCATCTTCGAGCTGCCCAACCCCGAGGGCGCGCTCAAGCCGGGGATGTTCGCCAAGGTGACGCTCTTCACCGGGGAGACGGTGAGCGGGGTGGCCATCCCCGAGTCCGCCCTCGTGGACGACAACGGCAAGCCCACCGTCTTCGTCCTGGCGGGGGGCGAGTCCTTCTACAAGCGGCTCGTGCGCACGGGCGTACGCTCCGGGGGCCACGTGCAGGTGCTGGAGGGCGTGAAGGAGGGCGAGCGGGTCGTCTCGCTCGGGGCCTACGAGCTCAAGCTGTCCACCGCGACGGGCGCCAGTGTCGGGCACGGGCACTCGCACTGAGGGCGGGGGAACGCACGCATGAACCGCCTCATCCGCTGGTCCATCGAACACCGGCTCCTGGTCGTCGCCGCCTCCATCCTGCTGCTCATCCTGGGACTGGAGACGGTGCGGCGGATGCCGGTGGACGTCTTCCCGGACCTCACCGCGCCCACCGTCACCGTGCTCGCCGAGGGCCACGGGCTGGCACCCGAGGAGGTGGAGACGCTCATCACCTTCCCCATCGAGACGGCGGTGAACGGCGCCACGGGCGTGCGGCGGGTGCGCTCGTCCTCGGGGGTGGGCATCTCCATCGTGTGGGTGGAGTTCGACTGGGGGACGGACATCCACGCGGCCCGGCAGGTGGTGAACGAGAAGCTCCAGATGGTGGCCGCGCAGCTTCCGCCGGACGTGCCACCGCCGACGATGGCGCCCGTGTCCTCGGTGATGGGGGAGATCCTCTTCCTCTCCGTCGCGTGGGACCCGAAGGCGCTGGGGCCGGACGAGTCGGGGAGCGAGGCGCGGATGATGGAGGCGCGGGGCGTGGCGGACTGGGTGCTGCGCCGGCGGCTGCTGTCCGTGCCGGGAGTCTCCCAGGTGGTGCCCATCGGCGGGGCGGTGAAGCAGTACCAGGTGCTGCTGCGCCCCGAGTCCCTGCATGCGCTCGACGTGGGCTTCGAGCAGGTGGTGCGCGCGCTGAGGACGACGAACCAGAACACCTCGGGCGGCTTCTACGTGGAGCGGGGGCAGGAGTACCTGCTGCGGGCCGTGGGGCGCGCGAGGAGCGTGGAGGACCTGGCCAACACGGTGGTGACGGTGCGCGGGGGCCAGCCCATCACGGTGGGGCAGGTGGCGGACGTGCGGGTGGGACCCCGGCCCAAGCGGGGCGAGGGCAGCGCCAACGGCGAGCCGGCCGTCATCCTCGCGGTGATGAAGCAGCCGGACGCCAACACGCTGGCGCTCACGACGCGACTGGACGCGGTGCTCGACGAGCTCCAGCCCACGCTGCCCAAGGGGCTGAAGGTGGACCGGCACATCTTCCGGCAGGCGGACTTCATCTCGGTGGCGGTGCGCAACGTGTCGGTGGCGCTGCGGGACGGTGCCCTCCTCGTGGCGGTCATCCTGCTGGTCTTCCTGATGAACGTGCGCGCCACGCTCATCTCGCTGGCGGCCATCCCCCTGTCGCTGGTGGCGGCGGTGCTGGTGCTCCGGGTGTTGGACATCAGCCTCAACACCATGACCATCGGGGGGCTCACCATCGCCATCGGAGCGCTGGTGGATGACGCCATCATCGACGTGGAGAACGTCTTCCGGCGCCTGCGGGAGAACGCCCACCTGCCCGAGGCGCAGCGCCTGCCGGCCACCGAGGTCATCTACCGGGCCTCCTCGGAGGTGCGCACGGCCATCCTCTTCGCGACGCTCATCATCATCCTGGTCTTCCTGCCGCTCTTCTTCCTGTCGGGGCTGGAGGGGCGGATGCTGGCGCCGCTGGGGCTGGCCTACATCGTGGCCATCGCCGCGTCGCTGCTCGTGGCGGTGACGCTCACTCCGGCGCTCTGCGCGTACCTGCTGCCGCGGGCCAAGGCGCTCGGACAGGACGAGGGGCCGCTGCTGCGCTGGCTGAAGCACCACTACGGGTCCCTGCTGCGGCGGGCACTGGCGCACCCGAGGGCGGTGCTCGGCGGAGCGGGGCTGGCGCTGGTGGCGGCATTGGCCCTCGTCCCCTTCCTGGGGCGCGCCTTCCTTCCCGAGTTCAACGAGGGCTCACTCACCCTCAACGTCGTCACCCTGCCGGGCACCTCGCTGGAGGAGTCGGATCGGCTCGGCCGGCGGGTGGAGCAGGCGCTGCTGGCCTTCCCCGAGGTGGCCGCCACCTCCCGGCGCACGGGCCGCGCGGAGCTGGACGAGCACGCCCAGGACGTGAACGCGGCGGAGCTGGACGTGCGGCTGGACTTCTCGAAGAGCGAGCGCTCGAAGGAGGAGCTGCTCGCGGCGATGCGCCAGGCGGTGGCCCAGGTGCCGGGGGCGGTGGTGACGATCGGCCAGCCGCTCTCGCACCGCATCGACCACATGCTGTCGGGCTCGCGGTCCGCCATCGCGCTGAAGCTCTTCGGGGATGACCTGGACACGCTCCGGGAGCTGGCCGAGCGGGTGATGCGGGTGACGGAGGAGACGCCGGGAGCGGTGGACGTGTCCATCGAGCAGCAGGTGGACATTCCGGAGCTGGAGATCCGCATGGACCGGGACGCGGTGGCGCGCTTCGGGCTGACCACGGGTGAGGTGGCCGAGGCGGTGGAGCACGCCTTCGCCGGGGCGACGGTGGGGACGATGCTGGAGGGGCAGCGGACGGTGGAGCTGGTGGCCCGGTTGGCGGACGGGGCGAGGGCGGACCTGGAGACGCTGGAGTCCACACCCATCGACACGCCGGCGGGGACGCGCATCCCGCTGAAGATGCTGGCGACGCTGTCGCGCGACACCAGTCCCAACACCATCAGCCGCGAGGGCGTGCAGCGCAAGATGGTGGTGCAGGCCAACGTGGCGGGGAGGGGCCTGTCCACGGTGGTGGAGGATCTCAAGGCGCGCATCGCCGCGCAGGTGCCGATGCCCGAGGGCTACTCGGTCGTCTACGGTGGCCAGTTCGAGAGCGCCGAGGAGGCCGCCCGCACCATCACCCTGCTCAGCGTGGGGGTGGTGGTGGGCATCTTCCTGCTGCTGGTGGTGGCGTTCGGCTCGGTGCGCAACGCGCTCCTCACGCTCATCAACCTGCCGCTGGCGCTCATTGGCGGGGTGGTGGCGGTGGCGCTCGGCTCGGGGGTGGTGAGTGTGGCCTCGCTGGTGGGCTTCATCACCCTGTTCGGCATCGCCACGCGCAACGGCATCATGATGGTGAGCCACTTCGAGCACCTGATGATGCACGAGGGGAAGAGCCTGCCCGACGCGGTGATTCAGGGCTCGTTGGAGCGGCTCGCGCCCATCCTCATGACGGCGCTCTCGGCGGGACTGGCGCTGGTGCCGCTGGTGCTGGCCGCCGACGCGCCGGGCAACGAGATTCAAGCGCCCATGGGCGTGGTCATCCTGGGCGGGCTGCTCTCCTCCACCTTCCTCAACATGCTGGTGGTGCCGGTGCTTTTCCGGCTCTTCGGCCGGCCACCCGAGAAGGTGCCCGCGGGCGGTTGAGGGGGGGTCCAGTACGGGTCCACCGTGCGCTGCGCGTCAATCGGTGCCCGGAGTGCTGGACTGGGTGGGTCCCGGGTGCTTGCGTCCCCCCCCGTGACGGGCGCGACGACGAGTGGAGAGGGCAGCGTGGGGGCGGAGAACGGAGCGCGGGTGGCGGTTCCCCGGGAGCCACTGGGGCGCCTCTTCCTGCGCTTCCTGCACTTCGGCCTGCTGGCCTGGGGCGGGCCGGTGGCGCAGATCGCGATGATCCGCCAGGACCTGGTCGAGAAGGAGAAGTGGGTGACCCGCGAGCACTTCAACCGGGTGCTCGCGGTGTACCAGGTGCTGCCGGGCCCCGAGGCGCACGAGCTGTGCGTCTACTTCGGAATGCTCTCGCGCGGCCGGGTGGGGGGCCTGCTGGCGGGGCTCGGGTTCATGCTGCCGGGCTTCGTCCTGATGCTCGGTTTCTCGTGGCTCTACCTCCGCTACGGTCTGGAGTCGCCGCTGTTGGCGGCCGTGTTCGGTGCCGTCCAGGCCGCGGTGGCGGCGCTCATCGTCCGGGCGGTGGTGCGCATCGGGCAACACATCCTCGTGGACCGCTGGGCGTGGGCGGTGGCCGTGCTCGCCGCGCTCGCCCAGGGCGCGGGGGTGCACTTCGGCTTCTCGCTCGTGGCCGCGGGCCTCATCGTCCTGCTGGCGAAGAAGGGCCTGCGGCTGCCGGCCCTCGGGCTCGCCGGGGCGGGTGCCCTGGCCGTGCTCGTCCTCCTGGTCCTCCACGGTTTCGCTCCCATGGGGGCGGGAGGGGCGGAGGTGGGGCAGGGCGTCGCCCAGGAACGCCCCTCGCTCTTGACCCTGCTGGTGTCGGGCCTGCGTGGCGGGCTGCTCACCTTCGGCGGGGCCTATACCGCCATTCCCTTTATTCAACGGGACGCGGTGGTGACGGGCGCGTGGATGACCAATGCGCAGTTCCTCGATGGGCTCGCGCTCTCGGGGCTCATCCCCGCGCCACTCATCATCTTCTCCACCTTCGTGGGCTACCTGGGTGGGGGGCTGCCCGGCGCCCTGGTGCTGACGGCGGGCATCTTCCTGCCGGCCTTCTCCTTCTCGCTCCTCGGCCACGACTTCTTCGAGCGGGTGCTGAACCACCCCCGCTTCCGGTTCTTCCTCGATGGGGTGACGGCGGGCGTGGTGGGGCTCATCGCCGCGACCACGGTGGGGCTGCTACGCGCCGGGCTCACCACCCTGCCCACGGTCGTCATCTTCGCCGTGGCCCTCGGGGTGCTCTTCCGGTGGAACTCGAAATTCCTCGTACCGCTGGTCATCGCCGGGGCGGGCGTGGCTGGGCTTCTGCTCCAGGTGCGATGAGGGCTGGACAGTCCCGTATGGCCGGCTGCTGGCGGTCGGCCGTGCGGCCCTCTACGATCCGGGCTGGCATGACGTTCCGCTTCCTTGCTCTCAGCAGCGTGCTCGTTCTTCTCTGCCCGGCTGCGTCGTCTCTCGCGGCCGAGCGGCCTCCTCGCATCGTGGTGGACCCGGGCCACGGAGGGGACCAGGGGGGCGCGACGAGCCCCACGGGACTCCTCGAGAAGGAGGTGTCGCTCCAGATTGCCCGCCGGGTGCGGGAGCACCTGGAGAAGGACCTGGCCGCGCAGGTGCTGATGACGCGGGACGAGGACCAGTCGCTGCCGCTGCCCGAGCGGGTGTCGTTCGCCAACAAGCAGCGGCCGGACCTCTTCCTGTCCATCCACTGCAACGCGATGCCCACGAAGCGCACGCGCGCGCGCGTCCAGGGCATCGAGACGTACTTCCTCTCGGCCAGTGCCTCCAACGACACGGCGCGAGCCGCCGCGGACCGGGAGAACGCCGAGGCGCCGACGGCGCGGGAAGCGCGGGGCGACTCCACGCTGGCCTTCATCCTCCAGGACTTGGCGCGCACCGAGGCGCACCAGGACTCCTCGCGCCTGGCGTACGCCGTCCACCAGAAGCTCATCGCCGCCACGGGGGGCTCGAACCGGGGCGTGCTGCAGGCGCCCTTCTACGTGCTCAACGGCGTGGAGGCGCCCGCCATCCTCATCGAGGTGGGCTACATCTCCCACCCGGAGGAGGGGGGCCGGCTGGGCCGCGCCGAGTACCAGGAGCAGCTCGCCACCGCCATCTCCGAGGGCGTGCGGGCCTTCCTCGCCGAGGTGCGCAGGCGCGACGCCCCGAAGTCGCCCGCGGTGGCCGCTCCCGCCACCCCCTGACACTGCGCCTCACTCCTCCCGGACAACGGGTTGCCCGTCTGCTAGAGAGGCGGCCCGTTTCACTTCCAGAGGAGCCTCCCATGCGGTCCTTCAACCGTGGGGCGTTGGATCTGCGCCCTGTTACCCTCACCCCCGCGGCCACCCGCTATGCCGAGGGCTCCACCCAGGTGGAGTTCGGCCACACCCGCGTGCTCGTCACCTGCTCGGTGGAGGACAGGGTTCCCCCGCACCTGATGGGAAAGGGCCAGGGCTGGGTGACGGCCGAGTACGGCATGCTGCCGCGCTCCACGCACACCCGCACCCAGCGTGAGGCCTCCAAGGGCAAGCAGACCGGGCGCACGCTGGAGATCCAGCGCCTCATCGGCCGCTCCATGCGTGCCGCGGTGGACCTGCCGGGGCTGGGCGTGCGCACCTTCACCCTGGACTGCGACGTGCTCCAGGCGGACGGCGGCACCCGCACGGCCTCCATCACCGGGGCCTACGTGGCGCTGGCGCTGGCGATTCGCAAGCTGCACAAGGACGGTGTGCTGCCGCGCATGCCGAAGCTCACCCCGCTGGCGGCCGTGTCCGTGGGCGTGGTGAAGGGCGAGGTGCGGGTGGACCTGGACTATGACGAGGACTCCACGGCCGACGTGGACCTGAACCTCGTGGCCACGGGCGACGGGCGCATCGTCGAGGTGCAGGGCACCGCCGAGCACCAGCTCTTCGACCGCAAGGCGATGGACGCCATGCTGGACGCGGGGCTCGCGGCCATCCGCCAGCTCACCGAGGCCCAGCAGAAGGTGCTCGGAGGCTGATGCCATGAAGCCGCGCCTGCTCTTCGCCACCACCAACCCGGGCAAGCTGCGCGAGCTGCGTGGCCTCGTGGGGGACGCCGTGGAGGTGCTCGCCCTGAGCGACCTGCCCCCGGTGCCCGAGCCCGTGGAGGACGGGGCCACCTTCGAGGAGAACGCCGAGAAGAAGGCCCGCGCCTACGCCGAGGCCACCGGCCTGCCGGCCCTGGCGGATGACTCGGGGCTGTGCGTGGACGCACTGGGAGGACGACCCGGGGTTCACTCGGCGCGCTACGCCGAGGGGAGCGACAAGGCGCGCTACGAGAAGCTGCTCGGGGAGCTGTCCGGGGTGCCCGACGAGAAGCGCACGGCGGCCTTCATGTGCGCGCTCTGTCTGGCACTGCCGGGGCGGGGGCCCTCCCTCATCGAGGTGGGCCGCTGCGAGGGGCGCATCGGTGACGCGCCCAAGGGCGAGCACGGCTTCGGCTACGACCCCGTCTTCGTGCTGCCCGGGGGAAAGACGATGGCGGAGCTGACGAAGGAGGAGAAGGCCGCCATCTCGCACCGGGGCAGGGCCTTCCAGAAGATGAAGCCGCGCCTGTTGGCGTGGGCGAGTGGGCAGGCTGTCGGGGAGTAAGCAACCGTCAGGAACGTTGGCCTTGCACGTCCGTTCCGGATGGTTCAACAATGCTGGACTTCATCGGGGCGTAGCGCAGCCTGGTAGCGCACCTGCCTTGGGCGCAGGGGGTCGGAGGTTCGAATCCTCTCGCCCCGATATCGCAGCACCGTTGTACGGAGAGAACTGGGTGCCAGTAGCTCAGCTGGATAGAGCATCGGCCTTCTAAGCCGAGGGTCGTGGGTTCGAGTCCCGCCTGGCGCGCCAATCCTCCGCTGTGACAAAGGGCTTGAACGGTGACGGTTTCCACGGTAGGGAAGCCGCCACGTCGCAAGACGGTTGTTCGACGTAACGGCGGTCATAGCTCAACTGGTTAGAGCGCAGGACTGTGACTCCTGAGGTTACCGGTTCGATCCCGGTTGGCCGCCCTTCTTCATCCCCCGCTTTTCGCGCCTATAGCTCAACTGGATAGAGCATCGGCCTTCGAAGCCGAGGGTTGGGGGTTCAAGTCCCTCTGGGCGCACAGCAGCACCCCCTTTCGAGGGTGCCGCCGCGCCAGGGACTCTTCCCCCTCACTTCACCGTGAAGCTCAGGCGTCGGTGCCGCTCGCCGCGGGGACGCGGCAGCGCAGCTCCGCCTCCGTCTCGAGCGCCGCGAGGTTCTCTCGCATCGCCCGGGCCCACTTCGCCTTGGGCTGCTCCATCAGCTTCTCGTGCGCCAGGTCGATGGTCTCGGCCAGCTCCTCGTCATTGAGCTCCGACACCGTCTTGCCCTTGTGCGTCCCGAAGGCCACCACCACGGCGGAGCTGCGCAGCTTCGCCACGGCCTCGGTGACCGGTGCCGGCTCGGTGGCCGGTGCGGACTCCTTGGCTTCGGGCTCCTCCTTCACGAGCACGGGCTCCTTGGCCTCCTTCGCGGCCGCGGGCACCTTGCCCTCCTTGGCCTGCTTCGACTCCTTGGCCGAGGTGGAGGAGCGCGCCTTCACCGGGGCCGGCGCGGGCGCCAGCTCCGGCTCACGCACGGGCTCCTTGGGGGCCTCCACCACCTGGAGGGGCGCCTGCGCCTGCACCGGGGCGGTGGGCAGGGGAGGGAAGGACGCCTTCACGGGGCCGGGACGCGCGCCCAGCACCTCGTAGCCGCCGTGGCTCGTCGAGGGCGCGGGCTCCGCCGCGGGCTCGAACTCCTCGGCCGGCATCTCCTCGCGCACGTACAGGCCGCCGAAGGCCTCGGGGTACGCCTTGCGCAGCGCCGCCACGCGCGCGCACTTCTCGATCATCGTCGTGGGAATCTTCGCCCACAGCGGCGTCTGCTGGACGTAGCCCGCGAAGTCCAGCCACACCACCACCGGCAACTTCCCATCGCGCACCACCCGCGACCAGGCTCCCACCAGGCTGCCCTTGCGCTTGGCCGGGTTGAAGCGGTGCACCACCTCGCCCTTGCCCTGGTCCACGATGATCTCATCCTCGGCGTACACCGCACTCGCCTGGATGCCCTTGAAGTCCGGGAAGCGCTCGGCGCGCGCCAGCATTCCCGCCTCGGAGGGCTGGAACTCGTAGCGCGTCACCCAGTTGGGCTTGTCCCGGTTGCCCGCGTTCTGCCGGCGCGCCACGCAGAAGGCCTCCTTCAGCAACGGGTCCAACCCGGAGCGTTTGCACTGTTCGATGAAGAGGGCGAACTCGTCCTCCCCGATACCCCGGGGGCAGATGGTCCGCTTGATGAGTTCCACGCGCTCGGGGCTCCACTGTCCCGACGCCGTTTCCGACTTGTTGTGGGCTTCCATGCCGCTGCTCTGCTCCGCCTTCGAAAAGGGCGAACGACCTCCGTCCGCCCGCAGGTTTGGGAAGATTCAACCCGGGACGGAGCGATTTGCCATCCCTTTACTGAACGGGCGTCCAGGCCAGCTCGGAGGGCAGGCAGGCGTCAGCAGGGGG
>NZ_DASVSO010000501.1:0-6300 GCF_036388035.1 Archangium sp. | reverse complement strand
TGCCCTTCAACATCGCCTCCTACGCGCTGCTGACGATGATGGTGGCGCAGGCCACGGGGCTCCAGGCGCACGAGTTCATCCACACCACGGGGGACGCGCACCTGTACCTCAACCACCTGGAGCAGGCCCGCGAGCAGCTGAAGCGCGAGCCGCGGCCCCTGCCGAGGATGACGCTCAACCCCGAGGTCCGCTCGCTCTTCGACTTCAAGTACGAGGACTTCACGTTGAGCGGCTATGAGCCCCACCCCGCCATCAAGGCGCCGGTCGCCGTATGAGGCTCTCCGCCATCGTGGCGATGGCCGCCAACCGCTGCATCGGCAAGGACAACACCCTGCCCTGGCGGCTGCCGGCGGACCTCAAGCGCTTCAAGCAGCTCACGATGGGGCACACGCTCGTCATGGGGCGCAAGACGTACGAGTCCATCGGCCGGCCGCTGCCGGGCAGGACGATGGTGGTGGTGACGCGCCAGCGGGACTACACGCCCGCGGGCGTCCAGGTGGCGCACTCCCTGGAAGAGGCGCTGGACATGGCGCGCGGCGACGAGGTCTTCATCGCGGGCGGCGCGGACCTCTACCGCCAGACGATGGAGCGGCTGCGGCGCCTGTACCTCACGCGGCTCGAGCGCGACTACGAGGGTGACACCTTCTTCCCCGAGGTGGACCTGTCGGGCTGGCGTCTCGTCGAGGAGGCGCACCACCCCGCCACCGCCACCGAGCCGCCCTTCTCCTTCCTCACCTACGAGCGGTAGCCGCGCGCACCGTTGAGCAGGACACGCCCCCCGTCCGCCTGCATTTTGATTTTGATTCTCAAAATTGAAATAGGCCCCGAGGACTGGTAGAGAGGAGGCCGTGAAGCGCATCGGCCTCCTGCTCCTGTCCCTGCTGCTCGCGGTCCCCCTGGCCGCCGCCGATGAGGGTGCGTCCGAGGGGCGCACCTGGCACCGGCTGGTGGGAATCCTCCAGTACCTCGAGGCCGACTATCCGCTGGCGGTGGAGTCGAAGTCCGACTTCGAGCTGGCCGAGCAGCGCAGCTTCATCGCCGAGGCCACCGAGGCGGCCCGGGACATGGGGCCCCGGGGAGAGTCCTTCCTCCCGCGCCTGCTGGCCATCAAGGCCCGCGTGGACAAGGCGGAGGATGCCCAGGGCGTCAGCCGCGACTGCGGCGCGCTCGTGGAGGACCTGGTGCTCGCCGGAGGCCTGGCGCGCAGCCCGCGCACGCCTCCGGACCTGGCGCGTGGCGCCCAGCTCTTCCAGGAGAGCTGCTCGGCGTGCCATGGCGCGGATGGCCGCGCGCGGGTGCCCATCGCCCAGACGATGGAGCCCCAGCCGACCGACTTCCACGACGCGGACGTGATGGCCGGGCTCACCCCGTACAAGGCCTTCAACACCACCAGCTTCGGCGTGCCCGGCACGGCCATGCCCGGCTTCCCCACCCTCTCCGAGGAGGAGCGCTGGGCCGTCGCCTTCTTCCTCTTCACGCTGCGCCAGCCCGCCTGCGATGACACCCCGCCCAAGGCCTCGCTGGAGAAGCTCGCCACCTCCACCGACCCCGAGCTCGTGCGGGAACATGGGGAGAAGAACCTCGCCTGCCTGCGTCGCAAGATGCCCGACGTGGACGAGGAGCGCGGCCTGCTGCTGGCGCGCGACCACGTGGAGCAGGCGCTGAGGCTGGGCGCCTCCGGGGACGCGCTCGGGGCGCGCAACGCGCTGCTGGATGCCTACCTCAACGGAATCGAGCCGGTGGAGGTGACGCTGCGCGCCCGCAGTCCGGAGCTGGTGCAGAAGCTGGAGCGGGCCTTCCTGGACACGCGGATCGCCGCCGAGCAGAAGAGCCCGCACCTGCAGGACGAGGGCCGCATCCTCCTGTCGCTGCTGGACGAGGCGCGCCGGGGCAGCGGCAACGCCGTGGGCTTCGTCTCCGTCATCTGGCTCACCCTGCTCATCCTCCTGCGCGAGGGCTTCGAGGCCATGGTCATCGTCGCCGCGCTGCTGGCGATGATGCGCAAGATGCAGGCCCCGGCGTATGTGCGCGTCATCCACTTCGGGTGGGTGTCCGCGCTGGTGGTGGGCGCCCTGGCCTTCATCTTCGGGCGGCACCTGATGAACGGGGCCAACCGCGAGCTGCTCGAGGGCATCGCCGGGCTGGTGGCCGTGGCCATGCTGCTGTACGCGGCGCTGTGGCTCAACGCGCGCGCCAACATGAGCCGCTTCATGGGTGAGATGCGCGAGAAGATGCAGGGCGCGCTCGGCCGGGGCAGCGTGTTCGGCCTCTTCGGCATCGCCTTCACCGCCGTGCTGCGCGAGAGCGTGGAGACGGCCATCTTCCTGCAGGGGCTCGCGCTCGACTCGGCGACCGGGGTGGCCTGGGGCTGCGCCGCGGGCGTCGTGGTGCTCACCGCGCTCGTGCTGTTCGTCAACCGCGTGGGCTACAAGCTGCCCATGAAGACGCTCTTCAAGGCGTCCACGGTGCTGCTGGTGGTCACCGCCATCATGCTGCTCGGCAAGGCCATCCACGCCCTGCAGGAGGTGGCGGTGGTGCCCCTCAAGCCCATCCCCTTCGTCACCATCGACCTGCTCGGCATCTACCCGGATGCCATGTCGCTCCTGCCGCAGGCGGTGCTGACGGCCATCCCGCTCATCTGGCTCGTCATCAAGCGGCGCGGTGGCACCACGCGGCTGGCGGACGCCTCGTCGCGGGGGTAGCCGTCACGAGGTCACCAGCGACTGCACCAGCTCGCGCAGCTCCTGGGAGGAGAAGGGCTTCTCCAGCCGGGGGTTGCTCACGCGGCTCAGGAAGGCGCGGGCACTGCTCGTGAAGGCCCCGCCCGTCAGGAACACGAACCGCTCGGCCAGCTCCGGCGAGTGGCTCGTGAGCTCCTCGTGCAGGTCCATCCCGCTCATCTCCGGCATCATCACGTCGCACAGGATGACGTCGAAGCCCTCCCCCGCCGTGAGCCGCGCCTGGGCCTCCCGCGCGCTCGTCAGCACCACGACCTCGTGGTCGCGCTGGAGCGTGCGGCGGATGGCCACGCCCACCATCGGCTCGTCATCCACGACCAGGACCCGCCCCCGCCGCGACACCGCGGGCGTCGGGGAGGGGCGAGGCACCTCGGTCGGGAGCGCCGCGGAGGTGGCGGGCAGGATGACCCGGAAGGTGGTCCCCTTGCCGACCTCGCTCGCCACCTCCATGCGTCCACCGAGGCCGGTCACGATGTCCTGGCAGATGGACAGGCCGAGCCCCGTCCCCACTCCAACGGGCTTGGTCGTGAAGAACGGCTCGAAGAGCTTCTCCAGGTGCTCCGCCGACATGCCCGAGCCCGTGTCGCGCACCTCGACCACCACCCCCTCCGCATGGGAGCGCGTGACGACGCGGATCTCATGGCGCTCCACGTCCCCCTCGGGGATGGCCTGGGCCGCGTTGACGAGCAGGTTCAGGAACACCTGCCCGAGCCGGCCCTCGTTCGCCAGGACCACGAGCGGCTGGGTGTAGTCGCGCACCAACCGCGCGCGGTGACGGATCTCCGTCGAGGCCATGCTGATCGCGGTCTCGAGCACGCGGTGGACGTCCACGGGCTCCGGCCGGGCCTCCTCTTCCGTGCGCGAGAACATCTTGAGCTGCCGGACGATGTCCCGCACGCGGCCCGCCCCGAGATGCGCATCGGACAGGAGCTTGCGCACCTCCTCCCGCTGGCTGGTGGGCAACCCCAGCCCGGGGAGCACCTCCGCCTCCAGGTGGGTGAGGTTGGCGATCGTATACGCGAGCGGGTTGTTGATCTCATGAGCGATCCCCGCCGCGAGCGTCCCGAGCGAGGCCATGCGATCCGCGCGCAGCAGCTGGACCTCCATCTGCTTGCGCTCGGTCAGGTCACGCACGGTCCGCACGAGGCAGGGCTGGCCCTCGAACATCCCGGGGACCTGGGAGATCTCCGCGGGAACGATGCCTCCGGACTTGCGCAGGAGCCGGACCTCCCATGGCGACACCGGCTTCGCCGCCATGAACGCCTCACGGACGTCGGGAGGGAGCGCCGCCCGATCCTCCGGGTGGATGAAGGTGGCCCCCAGCTCCGCCGAGGACAGTCCCAGGAGCTCCTTCGGAGAGACGCACCCGAGCAGCGTGACGAGCGCGGGGTTGACGTAGACGAGCCGGTCCCCCTGCTGCACGCAGATGCCATCGGGCAGCTGCTCGATGAGCGTGTGGAAGCTCTCCTGCGAGCGGCGCAGGGTCTCCCGCGTGCGCGAGTGCTGGAGCGCATAGCGGATCGCCCGCTCCAGGAGGGTCGGGGTGAGCTGGGACTTCACGAGGAAGTCATCGGCGCCGGCCTCCAGCGCCTGCTGGTCGATCTCGTCATCCCCCAGGCCGGTCAACAGGATGACCGGGCCGCGCCAGCCTCGCCGCCGCAACTGCGAGAGCAGCTCGAGCCCCGTCGTCGCACCGAGGCGATAGTCGAGCAGGCACACGTCGTGGCCGCCGGTCTCCACCGCGGCGATCGCCTCCTCCGCGGTCGACACCCACTCGAGGACCATCCGCCCCGGGCCGATGGACCGCAGGGCATCGCGCGTCACGACGAAGTCGTCCTCGTCGTCCTCGACGAGCAGGACGCGGATGGCTGGCTGGCCGCTCTCACTCTTCATGGGAAGCCGTCACATCACCGGGAGGAGGTCTGACTGCGGGGCAAACGGACGATGAAGGTGGACCCCTGGCCGGGGGTGCTCCGCGCACTGATGCTCCCGCCATGCCGCTCGGCGATCCGGCGGCAGATGGCCAGGCCGATGCCCGTCCCCTCGTACTTGCCCCTCCCGTGCAGGCGTTGGAACACGTTGAAGATGCGGTCGAGGTACTTCTCCTCGAAGCCGATGCCGTTGTCCTCCACCTTCAGCTCACAATACCTGCCGTCCGGGTCCACCGTGCCGCTGATGGAGATGGAGGGCGCCACGTCATCCCGGCGGAACTTCAGCGCGTTGCTCAGCAGGTTCTGCAGCAGTTGCCGCATCTGCATTGGAGAGGCATCGACCGAGGGCAGCTCTCCCACCGTCACGGTCGCCCCCGACTGCTCGATGGCCGTCTCCAGGTCTCCCAGCACCTCACCCGCCACCTCCGCGAGGTCCAACCGCAGGAAGGTCTGCGACTTCGACGAGACACGGGAGTAGGTGAGCAGGTCGTCGATCAACTTGCGCATGCGCGCCGCGGCGTTGTTCATCCGCTCCAGGTAGTCGCGGCCCTCGGGGCTGAGCGTCTCGGCGCACATGGCCGTCAGGCGCTCACTGAAGGTCTGGATCTTGCGCAGCGGCTCCTGCAGGTCGTGCGAGGCGACGGTGGCGAAGTTCTCCAGCTCCCGGTTGGACTGCTCCAGGCGCAGCTGGGTCCGCTTGAGGTCCGTGATGTCCATCAGGCTCATCGTGAACCCGATGATCTGCTCGCCCGCGCGGATGGGCCCCAGCTTCACGCCGTACCACTCGGGGCCGATGGGGACGCTGGAGCGGATCTCATAGCCCGTGGCCTCACCCGTCCTGAGCAGATGATGGACGTGGCTCCGCACCATCTCGACCTGGTCCGGCATGACGAAGTCGTAGAAGCTCTTGCCCACCACGTCCGAGGTGAGGTAGCCCGGCACGGTGTAGTTCATGAAGCGAATGCGCTCGGAGGCATCGCAGGTCACCATCATGATGGGCGACTGGGCGACCAGCACCTCGACCCCGAAGGGCTCATGGGGCCTGGTGCGGCGCGCATCCAGGCTGATGGCCAGGGTGTTGAGCGCCTCGGCCAGAGCGGCGTGAGGTCCCTCTCCGACACGGCACCGCACATGCGGCTCATCGGATACCAACCTGTGGACCAGCTCGAGCAACTCCTGGGTCGTCGTGTCCCCAGGTGAGGCCGTGCCAGCAGCTTCGTCAGTCGGGGAAGCGGTCCCCTCTGACCTCCGACGCGTGTCCAAGCGAATCCCTCGCGAGACGCTTTGTTTCACACCGTCCCGAATACAGTAGCGCCAGAAAAAGGGAGCAGGAGCGTAGCACGGGAAGTGTGAATGTAAAGGTAAGGAGGCGGCGGGGAGAGAGGGTCTCTCCCCGGTCAGCAGCACGCCCAGCAGTCAGGCGCTCTGAGTTTGCTTGAGGGGCAGACGGATGATGAAGGTGGACCCCTGGCCGGGGGTGCTCCGCGCACTGATGCTCCCGCCGTGCCGCTCGGCGATCCGGCGGCAGATGGCCAGGCCGATGCCCGTCCCCTCGTACTTGCCCCTCCCGTGCAGGCGTTGGAACACGTTGAAGATGCGGTCGAGGTACTTCTCCTCGAAGCCGATGCCGT
>NZ_DASVSO010000500.1:0-1598 GCF_036388035.1 Archangium sp. | reverse complement strand
CACTGGGGCTCGAGCGCTATGAGAACTCCGCGGAGCACAGCTGGCAGATCGCGCTGCTGGCCGCCTCCCTGGCGCCCCATGCCGGCTCCGCGATTGATCTCAACCGGGTGATCCGCATGCTGCTGGTGCACGACATCGGGGAGATCGATACCGGGGACACCCTGGTGTACGCCGAGGGCGGCTGGGAGGAGCGCAAGGCGGCCGAGCTGGCGGCGGTGACACGGATCTTCGGGATGCTGCCGGAGCAGCAAGGCGCGGCCTTCCTGGCGCTGTGGCGGGAGTTCGAGCACGGTGAAACGCCGGAGGCCCGTTTCGCCCATGCCGTGGACCGGGCCATGCCGGTCCTGCTGAACCTGGCCAACGCGGGCCAGAGCTGGCGCGAGAACGGCGTCAGCCATGAGCGGGTGGTGCGGCGGATCTCCCCGCCCATCAAGGCGGGCTGCCCGGCCCTGTGGGACTACCTGGAAGTCCGGCTCGAGGAGGCTCGCCAGAAGGGCTGGTTCGGCGCCTGACCCGAGCCGGAGGTACCTGGCGGAGCGGGACTCAGCGCCGCTGGCGGCCGAGCAGCACCGCCAGCACGACGAGCCCCAGCGCCCCGAGGCCACTGCCCGTGGCCACCGGAACCGCCCCACACCCGAAGCCCACCCGCAGCGAGAGCGGGTCGCCCACGGTGAAGCCGAGCGGCTCGGAGAGGGCACCGCGCACGCCGAGCTGCTCGGCCCAGGCCCGTGCCTCGTGGGGACCCTTGGGGAGCGCCGGGATGACCTCGATGGTGAAGCCTCCCGCGTCGTCCGCTACCACGGGCGAGCCCAGGGCGACCCCGTCGAGGAACACCTGCACGGTGGACCCGGGCGCCGTCTTGCCCTCGAGGAGGGGCGAGGGATTCACGTCCACCGCTCCCGCGCCGGGAGAGACCCAGGTCACCGTGGGCACGACGAAGCCCTGGGTGATGATCGTCTGGCCTCCCGCGAAGACAGGATCCCCCGCGGTGACGGGCTCGGCACCCCGATGCCCCGCGGTGGGCGTGGAGCCCGCGAGCCCCCCATTCACGGAGAGGGCGCAAACCGACTCCACGCCTCCCGCGCCCTGCGCGAAGAGCCGCCCGCCACCGCCGCCACCGCCGGGGGAGATGTCGCTGTTGGCCCCCGTGCCGCCCCGGGCCTCCAGCACGGTGCAGCCAAACCGCTCCGAGATGCGCACGTGGACCGTGCCGCCCGCGCCGCCACCGCCTCCGCCTCCGTGCGTCGCCGCCAGGGGCGTGGTGCCATTGGCGGTGATGAGGCCGCGAGGCTTGGGACCCTGAAGCTCCCGGGCCCGGAAGAAGATGATGCCACCGCCCGCGCCTCCGTCCGTCCCCTCGATGCCGGCGCCTCCGCCACCGCCGAGCAGCAGGCGCTCCCGAGGCTCGTAGCCGCCCAGCGCCGCGCCGCCGTGGCCGCCCACGTCGCGCGCCGAGTCCTCCGTCGCGGAGTTGCCGCCTCGCCCGCCCCTGCCGACGTGACCGCCGCCGCCTCCGCCCGCGTCGTGGCAGTTGCCGCCTCCGCCCGCGTTGCCGAGTCGGCCGTACCCGTGCGTGGGCGCACCGGTGCTCGCGCTGG
>NZ_DASVSO010000499.1:0-3826 GCF_036388035.1 Archangium sp. | reverse complement strand
GCGGCTACAGCACGAGCAACCCGGAGATGGAGAGCTACAGCGTCGCGGCGGCGGGCACCTACTACGTGAAGGTGGTGGGCTACGCGGGTGCGACGGGCAGCTACTCGCTCAACGTGACCGGAGCCGGCGTCCAGCCGTAGTCGTCACGCGGGGCTCCCGGGCGCGCTTTCGCGCGACTTGTCCACTAAGTGGACAGGTTCGCGCATCGCGCGACCGGGAGGGGGGTCAGTGGGAGGGCCGCCCCTCCCCATCCGGATGGAACACCGTGGGCTCCCACTCCTCGCCCTCCGCCACGGTGGGCTTGTTCAGCGGCGGGGTGCCCGGGTCGCCGAGGCGGGTGGAGGGCCGGCCGTAGTCGCGCTCGTAGATGCGCACCACGGCGAGGAAGAAGGCCACAATGAGCGGCCCCAGCAGCAGGCCGATGGCGCCGAAGACGGACAGGCCTCCGAGCAGGGCGAAGAAGATGATGGCGCCGTGCATGTGCATGCCGCGCTTGGCGAGCAGGGGCTTGATGACGTTGTCGGAGAGCCCCACCACGACGACGCCCCAGATGAACAGCACGAGGGCGGCCACGGGGTGCCCGGTGGCGAGCAGCAGCAGGGAGGCGACCACGCACACCGAGGCGGCGCCGATGGCGGGGATGAGGGCGAAGAAGAACGTCACCGCCGCGAAGAAGATGGGGACGGGCACGCCGGTGATGAGGTAGCCCACCAGGGCCGCCACCGCCTGCACGCCCGCGGTGGCGATGGTGGACACCAGCACCGTCTTGGTGACGCTGCGGAACTCGGCCAGCAGCTCCGTCGTCTGCCCGCGCTTGAGGGGAGACACGCTCTCCAGCCACGCGACGAGCTCCTTGCCCTGCACCAGCAGGAAGAAGAGCGCGATGAGCATCATCACGGTCTGGAAGACCACCGAGCCCGTGGTCGCCACCACCCCACCCACCGTCTGGGCCGCGCTGGCGCCTCGGGTACTCAGCTGCTCCTGCACGGTCGTCCACACCCCGGCGCTCTCCGTCTGGAAGCGCTCCAGCATCCGCCCGGCGGGCTCCTGCAGAAAGCCGGGGACGTAGGTCAGCAGTCCCTGCAGCCCCCGCTGCTCCACCGTGGTGGAGATGAAGTTCACCCCCTCGATGATCTCGGAGACGATGAAGGCGGTGAGGCTGGCGAGCGGCGCCAGCACGGCCAGGATGGTGCCTACGCAGATGAGGCCGGCCGCCAGTCCGCGTCGACCCCGGAAGCGCCGCGTCAACCACGTCTGCAGGCCGTAGAAGGCCCCGGCGAGCACCGCGGCCAGGAAAAAGGCCTCGAAGAAGGGCGAGGCGACCCAGAACACCAGGGCAATGGACAGCAGGATGAGCCCGATGAAGACCCGACGGGCGACTTTTTCCGTGGCCATGGTCGGACGATGGGGGCGCCCCCCAGCGAGCGGAAGGGGTGGGGGTCCGCCTGGCTGGTTGCTCCGGACAGTTGCTCGGTACTTGGGGAAGCGAGCAGGCCGGGTAGAGTGCGCGCCCCATGCCGTCCTTCGACTCGAACCTCTTCCCCCTCTGGCTCGTCCAGGCGCTGTGCTCCCTCTTCCTCGCCATCACCTTCCTCCAGTCCGGCCTGGACAAGGTGATCGACTGGAAGGGCAACCTGGGGTGGCTCACCGGACACTTCGCCAAGAGCCCTTTGCGCGGGGTGGTGCCCCTCCTGCTGGCCACCCTCACCGTCATGGAGCTGGCCTCCGGCGCGGTGAGCGCGGCTGGGGTGGTGGCACTGGTGCTCTCCGGGGGTACCCGGCTGGCCATGGGGGGGGCGGCCCTCTCGGGGCTCTCCTTCGTGGCCCTCTTCTTCGGCCAGCGCATGGCCAAGGACTACGCGGGCGCCGCGGGCCTGGTGCCCTACTTCCTCGTCAGTCTGGTCGCCCTCTTCGCCCTGCGCGGCTGAAGTGTCCGGCGTTAGGCACTCCTGAAGGGGCGGGAAGCCGCCCGCCGTAGTACGCTGGCCCCCCCCGGCCACCCTCCAGGGGGGCTGGGGAAGGCCCATGGAACGTCTGCGCTTCTTCCTGAATGACCGACCCGTCGAGGAGACGGGGCTCTCTCCCACCACGACCCTGCTGCGCTACCTGCGCGACAGGGCGCACCTGACCGGCACCAAGGAGGGCTGTGCCGAGGGCGACTGCGGGGCCTGCTCCGTCGCCGTGCTGGAGCACGATGGCCAGGGCGCCCCGGCCCTGCGCGCGGTGAACGCCTGCCTGGTGCTGCTGCCCATGGTGCAGGGCAAGCACGTCTACACGGTGGAGGCGCTCAAGGAGAGCGGGAAGTACCACCTCGTCCAGGAGACGCTGGCGCGCGAGCTGGGCTCGCAGTGCGGCTACTGCACGCCGGGCGTTGCCATGGCGATGCTGGAGGCCTGCCACCGCCGCGACCTGGACGAGCCCTGGAAGCTGGACGCGCAGATGTGCGGCAACCTGTGCCGCTGCACCGGCTACCGGCCCATCCGCGAGGCCGCCGCTCGCGTGGCCGGCCAGCGCCCCCCGGACCGCTTCGCCCGCGCGCTCGCCGAGACGCAGCCCGAGCCCATGGACCTCGCCTATGAGGCCGGTGCCCAGCGCTTCTTCACCCCCGGCACGCTGGACGCGCTCTGGGACGTGCTGGAGAGGCACCCGGAGGCCCGCTTCGTGGTGGGCGGCACGGACCTGTCGCTGGAGGTGACCAAGCGCTACGCGGAGCCTCCCCTGCTGGTGTCGCTGGAGGCCCTGCCCGAGCTGCGCGCGCTGGAGCCTCGAAACGGTGGGCACCGCGTGGGCGCCACGGTGCGGCTGACGGACCTGGAGGACTACGCGCGCGCCGCGTGCCCGCCCCTGGAGCGGATGCTGCGCTACTTCGGCTCGCGGCAGATCAAGAACCGCGCGACGGTGGGGGGCAACCTCTGCACCGCCTCGCCCATTGGGGACCTGGCGCCGGTGCTGCTCGCGCTCGGAGCCGAGGTGGTGCTGCGCTCGCGGGCGGGCGAGCGGAGGATGCCGCTGGAGGACTTCTTCCTGAGCTACCGGCGCACGGCGCTCGGCAGGGGCGAGGTGCTGGCGTGCGTGGACGTGCCGGTACAGCCCGAGGGCGCCCGGGCCCTCGCGTACAAGGTGTCCAAGCGGCGCGAGCTGGACATCAGCGCCGTGTCCGCGGGCTTCCGGGTGGTGGTGGACGGGGAGGGGAAGGTGACGGAGGCGCGGCTGGCCTATGGCGGCATGGCGGCCACGCCCTCGCGGGCCCGGCGCACCGAGGCCGCGCTGATGGGCCAGCCCTGGACGGAGGCCACCGTGGAGGCGGCCCTGGCCCGGCTGGACGAGGACTTCAAGCCCCTGTCCGACCATCGCGGCTCGGCGTGGTACCGCGCCCAGGTGGCGAAGAACCTCCTGCGCGGCTTCTTCCTCGAGACCCAGCAATCGCCCATGCCCCGGCTCGCGGAGCAGCACTCGGCCACCGTGCAGGTGAGGTAACCCGGATGAGCACGCTTCCTTCTTCTCCCGACTCCGCCCGCGCCGAGCAGCCCGCGCCGGCCCGCACGCCCCTGCATGCCCCGGCCCCGCACGAGAGTGGCCTGAAGCACACCAGCGGCGAGGCCCTCTACGTGGACGACATGCCCCAGCCTCCCGGGCTGCTGGTGGGGCACCTCGTCACCTCGCCGCACGCCCACGCGCGCCTGCTGCGCCTGGACGTGTCGCGGGCCCGGGCCCTGCCCGGCGTGCTCGCCGTGCTCTCGGCCGGGGACATTCCGGGCCACAACCAGGTGGGCGCCGTCTTCCACGACGAGCCCCTGATGGCCCAGGTGGGCGAGGAGGTGCACTT
>NZ_DASVSO010000498.1:0-8238 GCF_036388035.1 Archangium sp. | reverse complement strand
CGAGCCGCTCCAGCTCCGGGCGCGGAACCTCGTACAGGTGGCCGAGGCACCCGCTCGACAGCACCGCGAGGAGGGTGACGAGTGCGTGCAGCCGCGAGGGACGCGGGCTCCGGAGAGGTGTCGGGGAACTACCGCTGTCCTGCCATGCGTCTGGAATCATTCGCCGCTCCTGCTCGGGCATCCGGCCACGCCCCACGGTGAACCATAGGCCGAGCGGGCCCGGGGATTGAACCCTCCCCCCTCGCCTCGCCTACCGGGGAGGATGGCTCGGACGGCTGAGGATGTACGTCGCGCCGATGAGCATGAGCGCGGCGGCCCCCGCGAGCACGGGCCACTTCACGCGCGCGACGAAGGCCAGGAGCGCGAGGCTCACGCCCATGCCGGACAGTGCGCTCACCTTCACCTTCACCGGCACGGTGCCGTGCTCCCGCCACGCCTGGAGCCCAGGCCCGAAGCGTGGATGAGTGTAGAGCCAGTCGTGGAAGCGGCGGGAGCTGCGCGAGAAGGCCCACAGCGCGACGAGCATGAAGGGCGTCGTCGGCACCAGCGGCAGGAACGCCCCGAGGACTCCGAGGCCCACACACACGAAACCGAGCGCCATGAAGGCGAAACGGAAGCGCGTGTGGGTGACCTCGTCTCCTCCCCGCGCCTGCTCGATGGACGGTTCGCTCGACACCCCTGCGTATATACCAGCCTCAGCGCTCGAAGGTGACGGACACCCCAGCATTGGGGCCGTTTCATTTTCTCGAGCAGTGGCTCAGTGGCGGTGGCGCTTGCCGTGTTTGGAAGGCCCGTTGCCCCGCCACTCCGACGCCGGTCGCAGGTCCACCTGCAGGTTGACGCTCCTGCCGCCATCGACGTGCGTGACGAACTGGTTCACGCGCGTCCGGCCATGGTCGATGCGAATCGCATGGCTGCCCCCCTTGAGCGTCACCGTCAGCGGGGTGTTCCCACGCCACACGCCGTCGATCTCCACCGGCGCCGAGACCGCCCCCCCCTGGTACGTCGCGACCAGCTGAATCTTGGAGATGCCCTTGCCGGCCGTCTTCCCCACGTTCCGCCGGGTGATGCTTTTGGGCGCGATGCCCGCGTCGCGCTTGCGCAACGTCGGGGGCGCGCGCCGCTCCGGCACCCTCCCCGTGTCCTCGGCATCCGCCTCGCGCTCCTCGGCCTGCTCGGAAGACGGCGCGGGCTGCGCGGCGGCCAGGTTCGCCGACGGCGGGGGCGCGGGCGGCGGGCTCTCCACCACGGGCGGGGGCTTCACCGGCGCGGGCGGAGGTACCTCGCCCGCCGCCATGGTCATGCGCAGCGGCTTCGAGGCCGGAATGGGCTCCGGCTCCTGGAACCACAACATCCCCAGCAGGAGAAGCGCCAGCGCGGCGCATCCCACACAGACTCCCCAAGCCCATCTAGGCATGTGTGCCTCCCGGCTGACGGCTCACGTGTGTCCAACCTCGCGGGCTCACTCGCCAGTCCTCCCGGCGGTGGCGCCCACCGTCCTGGCGGGCGGCGCGGACGAGAGCCCACCCACCTCCCGCAGCTTCATCACCGACACCGCCACCTCCCCGTCTCCGAGCGGCCGGGCGGTCACCCGGAGCACGTCGACCCCGCTCTGGAACACGCCCGGCTCCACCTCCCGGTAGCCGCCCCGGGTCAGCTCCTGGACGTGGAAGCGCCGCGCCTCCTCGGGGCTCGCCTTCACCGAGTACTGCATGATGGACGTGCCCTCGGTATTCGTCCGCAGCACGGCGCGCGCCCCGGGCATCACCGGCGCGAAGGCCGCCTCGGCCGTCTTGCGCCGCTCCGCGAGGAAGGCCTCGGTGAGGAGCACGGTGGTGCTGCCGTCGGGGTTGGGCTGGAGGATGACCGTGTAGGCGATGTACGTGTCCGGGTCGAGCCCCGTCACCTGGACCTCGCGCGTCACCGGCACCACGTGCTGGGGCGGCGGCAGGAACAGGCCCGCCTCCTGGAACTGACGGCGGAAGTGGCGCTCCAGCGTCCCCACCTTCTCCCCGGAGCGCACGGCGTGGATGGACACCGGCATCCCCAGCGCCTCCGTGCGACCGGGCACCTCGATGACCTCGAGCGCCCTGGGCACGTCCCACCGCTTGGGCACGGGCCGGGCGGAAGGCTCGGCGGCCGAAGCGCCCAGGCCCACCAGCAGGCAGAGACAGAGCAGCGCCCGCATCACCAGGTCCTCTTGTCGAAGTAGGACTGGTCGCAGCGCGAGCCCAGGAAGCACTGCTCCCGGCGCTGGTACGCCTTCTTGTAGGTGTCCGCGTAGGGCGTCGTCGCCCACTCGTAGTCCTTCACGCTGTAGGTGTCCTGCTCGCGCGTCTTGAAGGTGAACGGCCTGGTCGTCCCGGCGCCGATGTCCGGCCCGTCCTCGCCGACGAACACGAAGCGGAAGGCCCGCTCGTCCACCGGCACGTTGGACAGCTCCGGGACGACGGGGTCGTTCGTGAAGAGGGCGCGGATGAAGTCGGGGATGCTGAAGTCGCGCGTCTCGAACGAGTTGTATTCGTCGTAGAGCCGATTCACCGTCCGCTTGTAGGCCTGGTTTCCCTCTTTGTTGTCGAAGAGGCAGCCCTCCAGGCACGCCTCCAGCTCCCGGCCGAAGCTCTCATCGCTGCCGGAGAGGGCCCAGTCATCCAGGGCGATGGGCACCGAGCCCTGGCAGACGCCGCCCCGGGCCCGGCCGAAGGCGCACACGCGCAGCTGCGGCCGCAGCACGTGCTTCACGTCCATGATGCCCCCCGCGCCATCATCCACGAAGCTCCGGGGCATCCCCCACACCTCCACCCGCGCGTCGGCGTTGCACGCCATGCCGTCCACTTCCCTGCCCCCCGCGATCGCCGGCGTATAGGCGACCCGGAGCCGGTCGAAGGCCTCGCCCTGTGGCAGCGGCGAGACGCGCGCCGGCTCACACTGCACGGAGAGCCGCGAGCCCCGCGTCATCACCTGGGTGAAGCCGTCCGCGCCGCCCGTGGAGCGCCCGTCGAAGTCCTGGAAGCGCTCCTCGGCCCGAGGCCCGGGCGCCTGGCCTTTCTTGTCGAGCATCTCGTCGGAGGTGCGGAACTCCGGCGGGGCGTCCGCCGCGGTGTTGAAGCGGTGCATCCGCAACCCCGTGGTGTCCCACAGCGCGGCCGTGGCCGCCTGCTGGACCCGGAGCTTCATCATGCCCACCTCGGCGAAGTGGATGCCGAAGAGGAGGACCGAGACGAACACGAGCAGGCTCAGCGCCAGCTCCACCGTCGCCTGGCCCCGAAAGGAGCGCTGCCTCATGGAATGGCCTCGAAGCCGCTGGCGCGCAACCGGCGCAGGGCGTCCGCTTTTTGCCCCTCGCCCAGCCCCTCGAGCGTGCGGATGACGTCGTCCCCCCGCTTGCCGTAGGGCTCGTCCACGTCCGAGGACACCAGGGTGGCACGCCAGAAGGGGTTGAGGAAGTTGGGGGGCTCGCGCGAGTGACCCGCACCTTTCCCGGTGGACGAGCCGCGGTGGTAGTACGTGAGGGCGGAGGCAATCGCCGTGGACTGCTCCATCCACGTGCTGCTGGAGCTGATGTCGATCAGCTCTCCCGGCCCGGCCTGGGAGACCTTGAAGCGGAAGCGCAGCTCCCAGGGGTCCTGGCGCGTGCGCGTCGAGTAGTCCCGGACGATGGGCACCAGGCTCTTGGGCTGCCCGTCCACGTTGGTGGGGGCGTTGGGGCCCTCCATCCCCTCCTCCTGGTAGTCCACGAAGACGGGCCAGATGCTGGGGGAGATGGCATTGGGCGGCACCCTCCGGAAGGAGTGGCGCACCTCGGGCGGGTCCGTCACGCGCGGGTCATTCCACTCCCGGTAGTCACCGACGGCGGGGTCTCCGCGCCGCCACATGTGGTTGTCGCGATGGTCATCGGGGCCCGTGGTGACGAGGTAGCCGAAGGAGTCCTCCGTGGGCTCCGGAATCGAGCAGCCGGGAGGAGGGTTCGGCCAGTCGAAGTAGAACACGCCCGTGTCCTGCGCCCAGGCGCCCAGGTAGGTGAGGTTCTGGCCGTCATCGCCGACCTCCTCCCAGCGCTGCCACTCGGCGCGGTTGATGGCCTGCCCGTCGTAGCCTTCCCGCTCGCCAATGCCCGAGCTGCGCATGGGCCCGCGCTGACCGAAGTAGGCCGTGCCGAAGTCCGTCACCCGCGCGACGAGCGGGCTGGGGTCCATCACCCGGTTGAGGCGGATCTCCACGTAGTGCGCCGCGCTCAAGTCTCCCGTGCGCTTCGTCGCCTCGCGCGAGGAGATGAAGGGCTCCACGCCGCGCGTGGCCATGGTGGCGCGCACCATGTGCTTGGGCTGGCGCTGCAACGGCTCCACCGCCGCGTCCCGCTCCCGCCGGGTGACGGCCTGGTCCGCGGCGAACAGCTCCCGGGCCTCGTCCCTCCAGGGGCTGCCCTGGCGCGCCTTGGCGGCGATCTCCTCCGCGAGCCCCCCACCCTCTTCCGGCGCCACCCGCTGCGTCATCCGCTCGTAGATGCGCTGCTGGTCCTCGGAGATGGTGATGGCCGTCTGGTACACCACCTTGCGGATGTACTCGGCCGAGCGCACGTCATGGCCGTACTTGCCCTCGTACCCGCCCCCGTCCGGCTCCCACAGGTCGATGAGCCGCCGGTCCTCGGTGATGATGCGCTGGTACGCATCCCGGAGCGGGTCGGAGCAGTGCGCCGGCGCGGTGGCGATCATCCCCGCCAGCAGGTCACGCCCCTGGTTGAGGGTGCCGTGGTAGTAGCCCGCCCAGCTCAGCAGCGACTGGGCCGCGGCCACGGCCGACATCTGGGCGATCATCGCCCGGTTGAGCGAGGCCACGGAGTTGAACGTGCGGGCCGTCACCACCGCCTGGCTGTAGGCGGCGGCATCCGCGACGACCTGTTGCTCGGTGCGCTCGTGCAGGCGCACGCCCAGGCCAATGGTCATCAGCACCATCAGCGTCAGCAGCAGCAGCGACACGGAGAAGAGGACGAGCGTCTGTCCGCGAGGGGCCCGCTTCATCGGCAGTCCTGGGGGTTGAAGAACTCACTGCGCGCGGGCGTCATCATCCGCATGCCGGCGGTGGCCTGGATGGGGAAGACGAACGTGCCCGCCGGCTGGTCGGTCCGCGCCAGCATCGTGGCCGCCATCGAGGTGTTCATGGTGACGTCATCCAGGTGGTCCGGCGGAGGGCTCTCCTCGGTCCACTCGGCGTTGTTCTGCACGACCATGAGCGGGTTGAGGGCGTTGTAGTCCTGCAGGCCCCAGTAGGCCAGCGTCATGCGCGCGATGACCCAGTTGGCGAAGGGGATGCGCATCGGGTACCAGAAGATGAGCCGCACCTCCAGCCGCAGGCTCTCGCGGTCCGGGTCGTCGAAGGCACTGTCTTCCTGGCCCTGGATGTCCTCGCGCCGGGGGCTCTCGCGCACCAGCCACACGATGTCGCCGTTGTGCCCCGAGTCCAGCGCGGGGGCGTAGCGGTTCTTGATGCGCCCCTCGAACGCCTGGGCCAGCCGGGCGGGAGAGTCGGTGCGCGTGAAGGTGGGCAGCAGGGTCGTCATCGCCGCGTGCACCATCCGGCGACAGGAGCCCTGGCTGAGGCTGCCGGCGCGCACCGCGCGGAAGGCGGCGTGCTCCGTCATCAGCCGGGCCTGGAACATGAGGAAGAGCTGCAGCGTGCCCAATACCAGGAACACCGCCAGCGGCAGCGTGAGCGCGGACTCCACCGCGGCCTGCCCGCTCTCGGCTCTTGAGACTCGATACGGCATTTGCCTACATTCACCCAGGGGGAGGGACCCGGCCATCGGTCATCTGGCCGCAATACAGGGAGCCCCTGGTTTCAGGGTTTCGATGCTTCGCTCCCTCTCCTCTCTATCAGAGGCCCGTCCGGATCAGACAGGGGGCCCACGGGGGGTGTCACAGAACTCCACGGGGGGTGTCACAGAACGAGTCGTCTGACACCCCTTCCGGGAACCGGGGAACCGGGCGCGGCCCTTCTAATTCAAACCAATGAGGTAATTGAGGATGGTGGCATCTGCTGCGTCCACGCAGACGACCCCCTTCCCGGTGAGATGGGCCATCCGGATGTAGTTGTTCGTTTCGGGACCCGTACTATACGGCTCTCGGCCTTTCCAAACGAAGCTCGTGAAATTCAGGAACAAGGACTTCTCATCCTCGCTCTCCTCCGCGTTTTGCAACGAGTCGCGGATGGCGTTGTTCTTGTCAGCGACCTGCGGACTCCCATAGCGATCCTGGATGCGGAGACCCAGGTCTCCCCCGACATTGATGGCTATATCCGCTGAATCAGCATTCCAGCCCCTCGTGTCGTAGTGATCCGCATGAGGGGTCAGCAACCGGCTGAAGACCAGCGCTCTCCCGGCGCATTCCTCCTGAGAGGGCCATTTCAGGCGCCGGTCGTCCCTCCTCAAGAGCATCGCGCCTAGAGTCTGGTTGACGAGGAGATTGATCGCGGCGCTGATGTCGTTCTTGCCAGTCTCCTGCTTCAGCATGATGATGACGGTTTCGGTCGGATTGGCCGTCAGGAAATTGACGACGTCATCGATCGCCGACTGGACGGAAACGTCGAGATTCACGGGCCCATGGAAGAGCCAATAGGTGGTGGAGAAGTAGGCCACGCCCACCCGCAGGTCCAGGGCTCTCACGCCGGCGTCCAGCTGCTGGCGGATGGAGAGACCCTGGGCCCGCACCATGGGGGTATAGCAATACTGGTATGCCCCCGAATCATGGGTGCCGGGGATGACCAGGCGCGTGATCGGTCTGCGCCTCTTGATGCCATCAAGCAGCCCCATCCAATCATTGCCAGCCATAGCGCGCTCCTCCCAGAGCGATCCTGCGCCATGAGGGCACGGCGAAACAAGAGCCTCTCTTACGATTCGCCCTACGAGGCGTCTAGACTCGCAGGCCCCAGGCTCCGGCTCACCCGCCTTCTGGCCCTGATGCTCCCGCTGGGGTGTGTCTCCGCTCAGATGGGCCAGCGGACCGTTCCCCCAACGGCGCCCGTCTTCCTCCAAGGTCCGCGACTGCCTCGGTAGGTCTTTCGCACACCGCGACACCCGTTCACGCGAGGTCCAGAATGAGAAGACCTCCGATGAGCTCGCCGTCGACCACGGGCTGCATGTCGAGCAGGTGGACGAACGGGAATGATGGATGGAAAGAGACGTGATGAATCAGGTGACGAACGCCCCCCCGGCCCTCCCCCCCAACGCCTCCATGCTCACCCGCATCTGGGTCGCCCTCAACGCCCTCCGGATCCTCAAGGACGATCCCGCGAACCCCGACTACGCCCGGGCGCTTCACATCAGCCTCGACGACAGCACGTACGCGCGGCTAGGCCGCGAGTTGCGTGAGAGCCCGGACGTTCGCCGGCTCCTCGACGAGCGGCCGACCGTTCCTGGCGACGTCGACCTCGAGACGCTCGCGCGCCTGCCCGCGGGCACCCTCGGTCACGAGTTCGCCCACTACTTCCGCGCCAACGGGATCCAGCCCTTCACCTACGAGTACCCCGTGGAGAGCGACGGCGACTACCTCTACAAGCACTACCGCGAGACCCACGACATCCACCACCTGATCACGCGCTACGGAATCGACCCGACGGGTGAGCTCGAATTGCAGGCCTTCTACTTCGGCAATCTCGGCCTGCGCCACGCGGCCTTGATCGCGCTGCTGTCGTTCCTCTACGTGCTCACTCAACGGGGGCTCGGCTTCAAGGCCCTGCGGGATCACTTCCGCCGGCTGCGTGCGGCCTACCGCCGCGGCAAGCACTCGCGCAACCTGCTGAGCGTGGACTACGGCGAGCTCTGGACGACGCCAGTGTCGGAACTCACTGAGCGTCTCTGCCAGCCCGCGCGAAGCTCGCCCGCCTGACAGCGCCACTTGAAGGCCTCGAGCTCGATCCGCAGGAGGAGAGAGGTAGATGAACCGCACCGTGAATGTGACGTTGTCCTACGCAGCCAGTGTGGCCCGATTCGGGCTGGGCCAATACGTGAGCGCGCTCGGCAGGCGCCCCGAGAAGCCGCTGGAGCTCTACGAATTCGAGAACTGCCCCTTCTGCCGCAAGGTCCGCGAAGCCCTCTGCCTGCTCGACCTCGATGCCTTCATCTACCCATGCCCCAAGGGCGGCACCCGCTTCCGTCCCCGGGCCATGGAGCTGGGCGGCAAGCAGCAGTTCCCCTACCTCGTGGACCCGAACACCGGCCAGCGGATGTACGAGTCCAACGCCATC
>NZ_DASVSO010000497.1:0-5311 GCF_036388035.1 Archangium sp. | reverse complement strand
GCGGCTCGCTGCGCGGTCCCACCACGGTGACGCTCAGCGTGGCCGAGCCTCCCCGGGACGAGCCCACCCTCACCGAGGGCGGTGCCACGCTCACGCCAGCCACCACGAGCGAGCCCGCGGTGAGCGGCCCCCAGCCCTCGGCCGTGAGGACGGGCGGTTCCACCTCGTCGCTCGAGCGCGCGGCGATGCGCAGCTCCCGGGTGGCGGTGTCGTATTCCGCCCGGCCGATGCTCACGAGGTCCACCGGCTTGACGGACACCGCCATGTCCGGCTCGTCCGAGACGTTGACGACGTCGATGGAGGCCGGCACGGCGGCGCTCTCCTGCCCGAGCCGCGCGAAGTACTGCCCCGCCGTGTTCCCCGCCAGCGGCGTGGTGCGGACGCCCGCGCCGCGCACGTGGAGGGTCTGCCCCGGCTGGGAGAAGGCGAATACGTCGACCAGGGCGCCGGTGGCCGGTGTGCGCGAGTACGTCGCCCGCACCATCCCGACGCCCGCGCGGGTGGCCCGCTTGCCCATCAGGGAGAAGAGGTTCGTCTGGATGCAGTCCGTGCTGGGGGGGCGGCACAGGAAGGGCGAACCCGGCGCGCCGACACCCGGCCCCTCGATGCGGAAGACGTTGGTGCCAAAGGGGCTGCCGGTGATGACGTGCGGCACGTCGGGGTTGCCGAGATAGCCCGGGGGCGCGGAGGACAGCGGTGCCCAGGTGAGGAAGGGGCCCACGCGGCTCTTGAGCGCCTCGGCGAAGTCGGGACCGCCGATGTCCTCGGTGAAGTTGATGCCGCGCTCCGCGTCCTCCCCCGCCTCCACGGTGAAGACATCCACGCCGTAGGGGTGGGTGACGCGGTAGGTGGAGCCCGGCCTCAGGTTGTCCACCCGGATACGGATGCGCCCGAAGCTGATCTGGTCTCCGGCGATGACCTCGTCCCGGGCGAACGCCGCCTCCAGGGCCAGCGTCAGGCGCGCTCGGCCTCCGCCGGCCGTGCCCATCTCCGCGCTGGCCAGCATCCAGAAGGCCTCGTGGGGGAAGTTGCCCGGCACCGTCAGCGGTGCATCCGGCTGGGGCACGTCTCCGGCCGCGAAGCCGCACAGCGGGTTGCGCGGCTCCAGGCATGGCTCGGTGCTCACGCCATTGGCGTCCCGGTACCACACCGGAAAGCCATTGCTCGGGTCGATGGGTCCCACCGTCGTCAGGTGGCTGCCTCCCGGATGCGCGGCGTGCGCCCCCAGCCCCATGCCCAGCACCCCAAGCGTCACCAGGGCCACCCACGCCCGCACAGGACGCTTCTCCGCTCGCGCCATCCATCCCCCCTCGTGGACGCTCCCGCCCAGGTCGGCGGGGAAATAGGGACATTGCCGGGCGGCGCCAAGGGTCCGGCGCACCCGCGACGGGAAGTGGGCAGTGCGAGGGGAGCGGATGCTCGGGGGTGAGCATCCCTCTTGTCCCGGAGGGTAGAAGAAGGCTGTGTAGGCAGGTGCGGGTGTTGGCGTACCTGACGGATCCAAAGGAGCGCGCGGCGTATAGGATGAGCGGACTTCCGCCGAGCCCCTCCATGTCCGCCTCAGCTCTCCCCCACTGCCAATTCCACCCCAGCGCCGCCGCCGGCTGGTTCTGCCCGGCCTGCAACGCGAACCTCTGCCCCGGTTGCGCCATCCTCGAGGTGCTCGAGTCGGAGGCCTTCACCGAGCTGCTCTCCTGCGGCCGCTGTGGCGGAGCGGCGGAGGTGCTGAAGGTGCACCGCTCGCAGTCCTCCTTCGGCAAGCAGCTCCTGGGGGCATGGCGCTATCCCCTGAAGAAATCGGGGCTGCTCGCCCTGCTCGCGGTGGGCGCGGTGGTGGCGTTGTCCCGAGCCGTGTTCAACTTCCTCCCCTTTCTGCCCGGGGTCGTGTTCCTCGCCGTGTGGTTGGGCAGCTTCTGGGGGGCGCTCTTCTGGATCGTCCGCAGCACCGCCCTGGGCGCCGAGCACTTCACCGCGCCCGACTTCCACAACATCTTCCACGACCTGGTGGACCCCGCCATCCGGGGCGTGATGGCCACCCTGCTGATCTGGGTCCCCGCCGTCATCTTCTTCGCGCGCAACGGCGACACACGGGGCGCGACGTTCTGGCTGATGGTGCTCATCACCCTGCTCTACGCGCCCCTGGCCCTGCTGTTCGCGGCCACCGGTCAGAGCAAGCGGTCCCTGCTCAACCCCATCAAGGTCGTGGACGTCGGCATGCGCCTGGGCCGTCCCTATCTGATGGTCGTGGCCTGGATGGTGCCGCTCTCCCTCGTGGGCATGATCCTGCTGGCGGTGGATGAAGGGCTCTCCTCGCTGCCCGTGCCCCTGGTGGCGTCGCTGTTGGGCGAGGCCATCTCCCTGTACGTCCCGTTCGTGGTGGCGCGCATGCTCGGGCTGCTGCTGTACACGCACGGGGACCGGGTGGGCTACGGGATGGCCTCGGAGTTCTTCGAGCCGGCGCTGCCCGGCGTGAAGCCCCGGGGGAAGAAGCGCGCCGCGCGGGTGACCGCCCAGGAAGGGCGCGAGGCCGCCCGCCCAGCGCTCCAGCAGCGCTTCATCGAGTTGGAGCCGGAGCCGGCCCCCGCGGCCCCGCCAGAGCCCCTGGAGACCCAACTGGTGCGAGCGGTGGAGACGAACGCGTTGGACCAGGCGCTCGCCCTCTACCGGAAGCTCCCCGAGCGCCTGCCGCCTCTGCCCGCCGCCTGTCACCTCGCGGTGGGCCAGAAGGCCGCGACGGTGGGCGACTACCCCCTGGCCGTGCGGGCCTTGAAGCAGGTGGCCCAGCACAGCCCGGAGGATACGCTCGCGCCCAGGTCGTGCGTGATCCTCGCGCGGCTGTACGGCGAGCGACTCGGGGACACGGCGAGCGCGCAGAAGCTCTACCGGCACGTGGTGGGCCGCTACCCGGGAACGGACGCGGCCCGGTTCGCGCAGTCCCGGCTGCCGCCCACCTGAAGGTGTCCTGCGTGCCGTAGCCCTGGCGAGGTACGCTTCCCGGACGATGGCCCCAGCCTCCCCTCCTCCTTTTGATCCGCGCGGCCTCACCCGGCCCGCTCCCGTGTTGTTGCGCTACTACACCCTCGTGTCGCTGGCCGCGCTGGCGGCGTTCCCGATCGTCTGGCTCGTGAGCTTCTTCCGGTACGAGACGCTCAAATACGCGTTCGGCGAGGACGGCGTCTCCATGAGCTGGGGCATCCTGTTCCGGCGGGAGATCCACCTCACCTACCGGCGCATCCAGGACATCCACGTCACCCGCAACATCCTCGGCGGGGCTCGGTGACGAGCACGATACCGCGCTGGACCCGGCCGTCTCGCCCGCGGTCTGGTCCTCCGCGCACCTGGAGGCCCTGCGGGAGATCGCCGCCCACGTGGCGCGGCTGCGCGCCCGCTCGTGAGGAACGGCAGTCCTTGTGGATGGCCAGGGAGTCGTCGATGACCAGGAGGCGTCGTCTCTGGGTGTCCGCCAGGCTCAAGACGTCCCCTCGATGGGTTGATAGGGCAGTTCCAGCGTGAACGTGGCGCCCTGCCCGGGTCCGTCACTCTGGACCATCAGGCTCCCCCCCAGTTCCTGGGCCGCCACGGCACTGGAGTGCAGGCCGAAGCCGTGCCCATCCGCCCGGGTGGTGAAGCCGTATTGGAAGATGCGCGTGAGCATCTCCTGGGAGATGCCCATGCCCTTGTCCTGGAGCTCGATGCGAACCCGGTCGGAGACAGGCAGATCCAACCTCACGGTCAGGATGCGCTGCTCCATGGGCGTCTCATCCATGGCGTATTTGGCGTTGCTGATGAGGTTGACCAGGATCATCAGCACCTTGTGCTTGTCCGTCATCACGGGAGGCAGGGAGCGGAGCTGCCGCACCTCCTTCACGTGGTGACGGGTGAGCGCGGCCGCGTTGATGCGCAGCGCGTCGTCCACCAGCGCTGCCAGGTGGACGGGCTCGTTCATCCGGGGGGTTCGCGCATGGGTCTGCTGGACCTTGACGATGTCGCCGATGTGCTCCGTGTACCGGCCTACATCCTCCAGCAGGGTGAGGATCTCCTGGCGCTCCTTCAGCAGGTTCTGCCCCAGCTTGCCCAGGAAGGGCATGACGTTGCGCCCGCGCTCGTCCTGGGTGAGGAAGGTCGCGAGGTCCGCTCGGCGCTCGTCGAGCAGGGTGGCCACCTTGCTCACCTGCTCCAACCGCAGCTCGCTCACCCTCTCCCGTGCCAGCTGGGAGGCGGTGTAGACGCTGTTGAGCACGTTGCCCACGTTGTGCAGCACGTTGGTGGCGATCTCCGCCATGCCCGCCTGCCGCGCTGATTGCAGCAGCTGCCCGTGGACCGTCTTCAGCTCCCGGGTCCGCTCCTCGACGCGTTGCTCCAGTCCCTCATTGGATTGTCGCAGCTGCTCCTCACGCTGCTGGACCTGGTCCGCCATGGTCCGGAAGGCGCCCGCCAGGGTCCCCAGCTCGTCCTGGCGCGAGGTGTCCAGCTCCACCTGGAAATCACCGGCCGCCACCCGATGGGTGGCCTGGGTGAGCGCCAGCAGCGGCCGGGTAATCTGCTTCTGGAGCACCCAGTACATGATGACCAGCTCCAGCAGCAGCGACACCAGGCCGAACAGCAGGACATAGCGCGCCGACCGCAAGGCGGATGCGGACACCACGCGCTCGGGCAGCACCGTGACGAAGTTCCAGTCCGGCCCCTCCAGTCGGGCCACGGCGATGTACTCGCCGTATTCGGGAAGCTCCAGGATGACCTCGCCGGGTGCGCGGTTCTTCACCTTCTGGAAGAGGCTCCGCAGGTGGGCTTGCTGCTCCTCGGACGTGAGCCGTGGGGGGATTCCACCGGGCTGCGGAGTGGTGCCCAGGATGTCGTAGCCCATGGTAGCGCCCCGCATGTCCAGCGCGGGATGAGCGATGAGCTGGCCGTCATCGCGCACGAGCAGGTTGTAGACGTCGGGCAGGTGGTCGTTGATGGAGCGGGCCATCAGCTCATCCAGCGAGATGTCATGGGAGAACGACGCGACATGGCGACCGTCCATATCCAGCGGGGTGTTCGCCGTGACCAGCCAGTTCTGGGTGGGGGTGTACAGGTAGCTGCCGGTCCAGGCCGTGTGCCGCCCCGGGTTTTTCTCGGGAGTGGTGATGGTGTAGTACTCGTACCCGAGCGTCGGATCGTCCGTTGGAAGCTCCAGGGCCCAGTTGGGCCTCGTGAACCAGAACGTGATGACCGGTCCCTCCACCAGGGTGACGTAGGTGTCCGTGAAGCGGGCGGTGAAGGCGGGCCCGTACTGGGTGACGACGTCGTAGGCGGCCAGGATGCGGCGGCG
>NZ_DASVSO010000496.1:0-3030 GCF_036388035.1 Archangium sp. | reverse complement strand
GCCGAGACCTACCTGACGATGGACGAGCAGGAGTTCGAGGCCTTCCGCAAGGAGGAGATGCTCCGGCGCAAGAAGGAGGACCCCACCCTCACGCCGAGGAAGTTCAAGGACTCCTTCGACTCCATCGAGCGGGCGCGCGAGCTGTGGCGCAACCTCCAGGAGGTGTACGCCCAGGGCCTGCCCATCGAGTACGAGACGTGCGACGTGCGCAACGCGGCGGACGTGCGCGCCATGGTGGACCGGGTGCGCGAGTACCACGGCCACATCGACGGGCTCGTCCACGGCGCGATGATCGAGGAGTCCAAGAGCCTGCCGGACAAGACGCCGGGGCTGGTGTCCGCCACCATGGAAGTGAAGGTGCTGGGCCTCGTCAACCTGCTGGAGGCCACGCGGCGCGATGACCTGAAGCTGATGATGTGCTTCGGCTCGGGCGCGGGCCGCTTCGGCAACAAGGGCCAGACGGACTACAGCGCCGCCAACGACTTGATGAGCAAGTGCACCATGGCGTACGCGCACCGGGCACGCCCGCACATGCGCTGCGTCACCATCGACTGGACGGCCTGGGAGGGCTCGGGCGCGGCGGTGCGCAACCGCGAGGTGGTGCAGAACACCGGCGTCTCCTTCATCTCCCCGGCCGAGGGCGCCTACTGGTTCATCAACGAGCTGATGCTGGGCCGCTCCGAGCGCGAGGTGGCCATCTTCGAGGAGCGCCTCTTCCGCGAGTGGGCCTTCCTCGGGGCCTCCGCCGAGGGCCCACGTCCCCGGCGCGTCTACGATGACCGGGGCTTCCTGCTCGTCCCCTCCGACTACCCGATGCTCGACTGCGTGGAGGAGTACGAGCCCGAGCGACTGGTGGCCGCGCGCACCTTCGACCTCACCAATGATCCCTTCCTGCTCCAGCACCAGCTGCACTCGGTGCCCATCATGCCAGGCACCTTCGGCTTCGAGATGCTGGCCGAGGGCGCGGCCCTCTTCCGGCCGGACCTGGCGGTGCTGCGCGGCGAGGAGCTGCGGATCGACACGCCGCTCAAGTTCTTCAAGGCGCCCCTGACGGGCGAGCAGTCCAAGGGCAAGCCCGTCCACGCCACCCTGAGCGTGAAGGTAGTGAAGCAGCAGGGCGACGAGGTGACGGTCCAGGTGGAGACCAGCAGCGAGCTGGCACTGGGCGGTCGCTCCGAGATGACGCAGCGCCGGGTCCACCACCGGGGCCTCTTCGTGCTCGGGCCGCCGCCGCGCCTGGAGCCGGGCAGTGGCAAGCTGCCGGATGCGCTCCCCGGTGCCCGGGCCCGCTCCATCTTCCACCTGGCCAAGGAGCCGGTGTACCTCGGCCCGCTCTTCTGCCGCGCCGAGTGGGTCTACGTCGGCGAGCGCGAGGTGGAGGGCATCATCCGCGCCCCACGCCAGCGGGAGATCTTCGGCCACGTGGCCCGGCCGCACTTCCAGTTCGACCCGCTCCTGCTGGATGCCTCCTTCCAGGTGGCCGCCAACTGGGACGGCTACCACCACGACCTGGTGTCCATCCCCATGGGAGTGGACCGGCTGATCCGCGGGCGGCTGCGGCGCCCCGGCGAGTCCGCCCACGTCAAGGCGCGGCTGGTGCAGGTGGATGGGGACGAGGTCACCTACGACATCGAGGTGCATGGCGAGGACGGCGCCCTGCTGCTGGGCGTGAAGGCCCTGTGGCTGCGCCGGCTGCGCTCGCGGTGAGCCCGCCCCCGCTCCGGCCCGACCGGGTGCTGCTGCCCGGCGGGCGCGAGGTGGCACTCGGCTGGTGCGAGGTGGGGCGGGAGCCGGCCTCCGTGCTGGCGCCCGGGGAGCGCGAGGGGCTGGCCCGGTGCAGGACCGACAAGCGGCGCGAGGAGTTCGTCGCGGGCCGGGTGGCGGCGCGCCGGGCCCTGGCGCTGCTACTGCCGGAGTCGCGAGCGGAGGTATCGGCGCGGACCGAGGGACAAGACTCCGGGCGACCCTTCTTCGTGACCGTGCCGGGTGTCGCCCTCTCCATCTCTCACTCCGCCGGGCTGGCGGTGGCGGCCGTCGCGCACGGTGGGCCGCTCGGCGTGGACCTGGAGCACCCGGTGGAGGTGGGCGCCGCCTTCCTGGAGGAGGCCTTCGCGCCAGGTGAGCTGGAAGGCTATCGCGCCCCGTGCGCGGGCCGGATGGAGCCCATCACCGCCGCCTGGGCCATGAAGGAAGCGGTGCTGAAGGTCTGGGGCGTGGGGCTGCGTGCGCCCCTCCAGCAGGTGACGGTCCGGCCCGTGGTGCTGGGCACCTCCGGCACGAGCGTCTCCTTGCGGCTGTCCCTGGAGACCGGGAAGTTGCCTCCCGATCTGGGGCCTCCCCCCCGGGCGCTGTCCGCGCTCCTGGAGTGGGAGGCCACCCGGGTGCTGGCGGTCGCGGGCTGAGCAAGCCAGCGCGACCGCCCCCGAGCCGCCTCGGGTGAGGCTAGCCGTTGGCGGCGTTGCCCATCGAGCCGCCGGAGCTGGAATCCGTTCCGGAGCCGCCCTCCAAGGGCAGGTGCGTGAGGCTGCTCCTCTTCTTGCCCTGGGCGCCGCCCGAGCCGGACTCCTCCGGGCTGTCCTGCCACCCGTACTGCTCGACGAAGCCGTTCACGCGCGCCGCCACGGTGCGCATCTGGTTGGCCGCGTCGTCGCTGGTGCGCAGGCTCGTCATGGTCTGATCCATGATCTTCGTCAGGTCGTTCACCGCCTGGAAGATCTGACCAATGCCGCTGTTCTGCTGCGTCACCGCCGCGGAGATCTGCCGCACGGCGCTCGCGTTGTCGCGCACGATGCCGGAGAGCTGCCGGATGTTGTCGCCGAAGGACTGCACCTGCGAGAGGCTCGCCGTCACCTTCTCCGAGCCCTGCTCCGACATGGACGCCGTGTTGCGGATGGCCGTGCTGAGCTGCTCCAGCACGTCGCGCACGTTGTAGGTGGCGCGAATCGACTGGTCGGCCAGGCTGCGGATTTCGCGGGCCACCACGCCAAAGCCCTTGCCATGCTCGCCCGAGCGCACCGCCTCGATGGCGGC
>NZ_DASVSO010000495.1:0-26102 GCF_036388035.1 Archangium sp. | reverse complement strand
GGCGGCGTCCGTGCATGCACGGGCCCTGGCGAGCGGGGTGTCGGGCTTCATCGCCGCCACGGAGACGAACCTGCGCGCTGGAGCGGCGCTGAGCGAGGCGGCGGTGGCGGCTGCGCGCGCCAGACGGGAGGCGTATCGCACGCAGCTGGTGGCGCTGTTCCGCGAGGTGGACGTCCTGCTCGGCCCCGCGGTGCCCGACGTGGCGCCCCTGGTCAACCAGGAAGAAGTCACCGTCGCGGAAGGAGCACTGCCCGTCCGACGTGCGGTGTTGCGCATCACCGCGCCGTGGAGCCTGCTGGGCGCGCCGGTGCTGTGCCTCCCGCGTCCGCTCGGTGGCCTGTCCGTGGGCGTCCAGCTGGTCGCGCCATGGGGGCAGGACGCGGCACTGCTCGGATGGGGGCTGGGGGGATAGGTGGGGCGTCAACGCGAGCATCCTCAGCGGCCAGCCCAGCTCCTCCGCTGCTTGAATGGATGATATTCCCGCTCCAAGGAGCTGAAGACATGGACAACCAACTTCCGGCAACCCACGGGGGGTTGCCACCCCAGGCGCACCTGGCCATCGCGGTCATTGTGATGGCGGGCGGGCTGTTCATTGCCACGATGGGGACGATGACCTATTTCCAGGGTCGTGCGTTGAGCCAACGCGGGATCATCGCGGACGCGGTCCTCACCGAGGTCACCCACCGCAAGAGAGATTCGGATACAGGCCACCAGGTCGGGTACCGGTTTACCGTTGGAGGCCAGGACTTCCACCGGGTCGGCATCTTTGGGACTGCTGTCGGAAGCGACGTTTCCCAAGAGGATCAAGAGGAAGCTGTTCAGACCGGCCACCTTCAGATTCGATACGTCCCAGACGACCCCTGGATCAACGAGCCCGTGGCCACTGCTCGCCCGCGGCGACAAGGCGGGATGATGGCGGTGGGAATAGGGCTGGTGATGCTCCTTGGCGGTCTGATCCGGTTCGTTCTGGCACGAGAGGCAAGACCCCCTCGCCCCCAACCCGATGGCGGACAGCAGGCGTGACAACGCCTCGTCGTCAAGGGCTGGAGTCGGAGAGCACGGCATCCTCGCCGCTAGCCGACGGGCTGCCGCTCGCCGTCCTTCTCCACGAAGCGGTGCCGGTCTCTTCAGGCTCGGCGCGGCCAGTGGGGCAGGACGCCGCCAATGACCTCGCGCAGCGAGGCACCGGGGGAGGCGGTGAGCACCATCCGGTCGCGGGCGGTGAACTGATAGCCACCCGCGGGAGTGGGGCCATGGGTGACGATGGCGGCGGGCCATCGCTCTCCGCTCCCCCAAGCAGGTGAGAAGGCGAGCATGACGCTTGAGGCAGTGACCAGGAAGGAACCGAGGAGGGAGAGGAGGGCGGCCTGGGCCGGCGTGTACCCCCCCAAGGCGAGCCGCGCATCCTCGTTGGGAGTAGGCTCGGCTCAGAGCGGCGGGTAACTTTTAGTGGAGGCGGCGGGAATCGAACCTGCCGCCTCGTCAGACGCTATCTAGCTTCGCCTGTGCGCTGGACTCTCCGAGGACACGGGCTCCTGGGCTTGCTCGGTGCAGACGTTCTGAGAGGCGTCTTGCTGCTTCTTGGCCTCTGGCGTGAGGGAGGCCTGGGGGGCGCTGCTCCGGCAGTAATCCACACAGACCTCCCACTCCGCGCAGGTGGTCGGGTGCGTGCTCATGTAGCAGATCTTTCCACAACTATCGGCGCACCCACACACATCCGGGCACTGCGGCGGATATGCCAGGGCCGTCGACGAGACGCCCAGGGTGAAGACGAGGCCGAGACTGGTACCGAGTTGCTTCATCCAATTCCGCATGCACGCTCCTCGAGCGAGGGGGTTGTTCGTGAGGCCGAACAATTCTCCCTCGGAGCAGAGGAGCCGGCGAGGCGGAAAATCATGCAGGGAACTCGCGGGCTGCGGCGCTGTGGGACAGTCGACTCTCCGACGTCCTCGCCGTCTTCTTGCGCGCGGTGTTCGCCCTGCAGCGCCGGAGGGCACGGCGGCAGGGCCTGCGGGGTGGGCAGCCAGGGGCCGTGTCGTTCATCCAGTTCTTCGGTTCGGCCTTGCAGGTGACTCCGCACTTCCACTCGCTGGTGCCGGATGGCGTCTTCGTGCCCAGGGAGGGCGGCGTGCACTTCGAGAGGTTGGCGCCACCCACACAAGGCGAGGTGGAGCGGCTGTTGAGGGTGGTGCGCCACCGGGTGCTGCGGTTGTTGGAAAGTAGAGGGGTTCTGCCCGCGCAAGGACCCGAGGACGCGCTGCAGGCATAGCACGCCAACGACAGGCTGGGGCTGGAGCGGCTGTGCCGCTACGGGGCGCGCGGTGCACTGGCGCTGGAGCGTTTGTCACGAGCGGAGGATGGCCGCATCGCCTACCAAATGAAGCGCCCGCTGCCGGACGGTACGACGCACCTGCTCTTCACCGGGCTGGAACTGTTACGGCGTGTGGCGTCCCTGGTGCCTCCGCCTCGGGCAAACCTCACAAGGTTCCACGGCGTCTTCGCTCCAGGCGCGCGACCGCGGCCATTTCTGGTCCCCCAAGCAGGAGAGGAGGAGGCGAGCGTGGCGCCCCAGGCAGTTGCGAGGCAGGAAACGAGGAAGGAGCGGACAGCGCGAGTGGACTGGGCAGGGCTGCTACGAAGGACCTTCGCGGTGGAGGTGTTGGCCTGCGTGAGGTGTGGAGGCAGGCGGCGAGTGCTGGCGGGCCGTGACGGAAGCGGGAGGGGTGCGTGCGATTCTGGAGCACCTGGGCCTGCCCACGGCAGGTGCGAGGCTGGCCCCGGCGCGAGGGCCCCCCAGGCCGCGTGGTGTTGAGGCTCAAGCCGCCCGGGCCAAGAGAGCCAGCCCCCAGCCGCGCACCCCGTGGGAGCGCGGCCTGGGCAGTCGTGTACCTCGAGGGGCTGCGCGGCCTGTCCACCCGCTTGGCTCACTGCTCGGACGGCCCCTGTCAGCGGTCCTCCTCGGCACCTGCGCTCCAGCCCTCTGCCTCAACATGGCCTCTATCCCGCCTATACGCACAGCGCGTCGTAGTTGATGGAGCCCACCAGCACGAGCCGGTCATCCACCAGCATCGTCTTCGCGTGCATCATCGATGGCTGGTACTCCCAGATGCGCACGCCCGCGGCCCTCAAGGTGTCGTAGGTTACGCACGTCTTGCTCATGTCGTTTCCGTCTCCGGTTTGGTCCTTTTTTGGTCCCAAAAACCGGATTTGGTCCCGAAAATGCAGACGCAGCCCCGTTCTCAGAGGGTGGCGCCTTGAAAGCGGCGGGTTGCTCTGCTTGGAAGCGGCGGCAATCGAACCCACGCCGGGCGGTGCGAAACTCCCATCAGAATCGCGTCCTTACCTCGTAACCGCCCGGAATGCTTGGGAGTCGATATCCCGCCGCGTCCCCTCCTGTCCTGCCCCGTTCCGGCCCATTCCGCACGCTCCTGCGACATACGTGCAACATGGGCGGCCTCCTACCGACCCCCCCTCGCGTGCTCGTTCGTCGCTGACGGAGCGTGCTGGCATACTCCAGAACGGGACCCGCCAAGCCCTGACTTGATTGGAGGACCCGGCCATGCGTCTCCGAGCGTGCATCGCACTTCTGCTCTATGTCTCGGCCTGCGCTACGTCAGTGCCGAGCCCGGGAGAGCCAGCGGCCCGGGACCTGAGGCTCGCCAACCTCCAGCGGGCGGCGACGCTGCCCTGGACGGACGGGGGGCGGTGCGCCGTCCAGGAGGCTTCCGAGCCCTGGCCCGTGCTGGCGGAACGGTGCTTTCACGCTCTCGACCATGACCGGATCGAGTTTCTCGACACCACAGGACGATGCGCGGTGGCCTCAGCTGGTGCCGCTGCCGTGGGACTCGGGGTCTGCGTCCTGGCGGCTCCGGAGATCCTCGTGGGAGCGGTGATCGTCGCGGGCGTGGTGGTGGTGGGATTCGCCATCAAAGAGGCGTTGGATACCTACCCGGAGAAGAGGGGCCGTCCCCCCCAGGTAAGGCCCATGCCAGAAACGCGCCCCGTACCTGTAACAAATCCCGTTCCGCAGGAGCCCTCGCCGAAAAAAAGGCCCAAGCCGGAGCCAAAAGGGCCGGATTTCCCTCCAGTGGGGCCTGTCGAAGTCATGGAGCGAGACCGCCACCCGGAGTGCAAGCCCATCCCGGTGCCGCATCGAGGCGGAAACAACGACCATAACACGTGCGCCGACAGAATTCAGAACAACAGCTTCCCCGGCTGGGACGTGCTCGTCAATGGCAAGCAATTTGACGCGTTGCAACTGGCCACGCGCACATTGTGGGAAGTCAAAACGGATGACTTTGAGAAGCAACCGCCTCGGTCACAGGAATTCTTTGTCCGGTCGAAGCTGCCGGAATTAAGGCGCGAGAAAAAGCTCGCCGAAGCGTGCGGATACAATTTTTCCGTCGGCGTGCGGAGCAAGGCACATCTGGCCGCTCTGCGCGCGGCTGACCCCTCCCTCACGGTCGTTGTCATGGATTGGTGTTGAATGTCGACCAAACAAGACCACTACCGCCTCATTGTCTATGCACCCGCGCTCGTAGGCGACGATGGGCGCCCGCTCTCCGTCGTTCACGGAATGGAGCGTGCGCTTCCTGGCTTGCGGCTGGAGTGGACGACTTCCGAAAAAGAAGACCTCATCGCATTGCCCAATCGTGATGAGTGGGTCGCGGCAGAAAAGACAGAGGGTGGGTTTCCATTCCTCTGCAACGACGATGACGACAACCTCGTGACGCTCACCGGGCTAGAAAACCCGGGAGGCCCCTGCGATCAGCCACAGTTTGAAATATTCGCGAGGCTGCCTCTAAATGCGGAGGCGACCTCGGCGGCAGTGAATGTATTGGAGGCAGTAGCAGAACGCGCACGCGCTCGGTGGGGGCATCTGACGCCTTTCCTCGCGGCAGTAGACATTGCCGAGCAGACGGCGCCCACATTGGTCGGCCCGCCTTCCCCCCCACGGGGACTGCCAGCGCTCAAGCTCCCAGAGAAAATCCGCTCGCCTGAGATTCCGCATCGCCTCGGGTGGCTGAACTACTGGTCGGCTGCTGCCGCACGGGCCATCGGCTTCCCCGACCCCACCTGCGACGCGGAGCTGCTGTCGCGCTCACGGCGCACCGCGACGGGCGGATGGGTCGTCAGGCTCACCGAGGCACCGCTCGACCTGGACAACCCCGCCCACCTGGACGCGCTCAAACGGGCCTACGAGCGCTTCCCGGAGATCGGCGGGCGCTCCACCCCTTGAGGGTGGGAACAGGCACCTCTTGCCACATGGCAAGCTCAAATCGAACCCACCCCTCTCGAGCGCGCGAGGGGCTACGCAGGACACTCCACTAGCGCTCACCCGCCGCCACACTGCCGATCAGACCCACCTCGACCTGCTCGCCCTCTGGCTCTTCTTCCGGCTCCACGCGGTGGGGCCGCGCCGCGTTCCGGAGGGGATGGGGGCCTGGCGCGGTGTGGAGGGCCGGAGCGAGGTCCGTCAGGTTCTCCAGGATGCCGAGCACCCGGTGGCCGCCCTGGCTGTCGGCACTCGCCCGTGCCCGCAGGGCGTGCCGCCGCTCCGTCCCATCCGGAGCCCGCACCCGGTACACCAGCGAGAGCTCGCCCGGGCTCGTGGCGCAGCGCGCGAGGGCCTCGGCCACCGAGGGCTGGTCCTCCGGGTGGACCCGCTCGAGGAAGGCGTCCAGCGACTCCTCCGGGCCCAGCGCCTTGAGCGCGAAGTGCGCCGCGGCTCCGCGCTCCCAGCGCAGGCGCCGCTCGGGCAGGCGCAGGTCCCACAGCGTCAGCGACGCGGCCGACAGCGCCTCCAGCACCCGGGCCTCGTTCTGCCGCAGCGCCTCCTCCAGCAGCTTCAAGTCGGTGATGTCGCGCGAGATGCCGAAGAGGCCGAACACCGCGCCCGCCTCGTCGCGCAGCACGCCCTTGGTGGACAGCCACACCCGCTTGGAGGGCCCCGACTCCGTCTCCTCGTAGGTGAAGGTCTGCCGGAAGGCGAGCACCTCCCGGTCATGGGCGATGGTGGAGCGCGCGGCCTCGGGGGACCACAGCTCCGCGTCGGTGCGCCCGATGACGGCCTCGGCGGGCTTGCCCATGAGCCGGGCCCCGGCCGCGTTGATGCGGGTGTAGCGGCCCTGGACGTCCTTCGTGTAGATGGCGTCCGTGGCCCCCTGCAGCACGGCGTTGAAGAGAGCGCTGGCGCGCCGGGCGGCATCCGAGGTCCGGTGGTGCGCGGTGACGTCGCGCAGGTAGACGAGCACCCCGCTCTCGGTGGGCACCGCCGTCCCCTCCAGGTGGAGGAAGTTGTAGCGCTCCTCGAAGTCCACGGGGGCGCCGGTGGCCAGGGCCCGCTGCACCTGGACGCGCAGCACCGAGCCCGGCTCCTCGGCGTACTCCTGCCACAGGTTGCGCCCCGCGAGCAGCTGGCGCCGCTTGCCCAGCAGCCGCTCCGCGGCCCGGTTGACGTAGAAGAAGCGGCACTGCCGGTCGAGCGCGAGGAACGGGTCCGGCATGCACTCCATGAAGGAGAGCATCCGCTCCTCGAAGGCGGCCGTCTCGCTCACGAAACGCTCGGTGTCCGTGACGTCCGAGAGCCACACCGCGAGCAGCCCGTCCTCCACGCGCGCCGAGCGCGCGAGTATCCGTCGCGCCCCCAGGCCCCGGCCCAGCGAGAGCATCCGCGTGCCGGGCGCGCCCGTGGCCAGCACCTGGCCCCACGCCTCCACCGCCTCGACCAATTCCGGCCGCCGCACCAGCATCCGCCGGCCGGTGAGGTTCTCCTCCAGCAGCGTCTCGGAGGCCGGGTTGGCGTACTCGCAGACGAAGTCCGCGGGGGCTGCCTCGGTGCCGCCTTCCGGGCGCAGGGCGAGGAAACCATCCGGGTTGATCGCCTCGAGGGCATAGCGGCTGCTGGGGGGGAACATGGGGCGGCTCCTCGAAGGGCATGAGAGCACCACTGCCCCGTCGACTGTCGGCACGAGGCCCTGGTTCCACAGCCCGAGTGGAAGCGAAGTGACACTCCGATTTCGGCACCTGTATGGTGCTGTACGTCTGTTCAAGCTTTGCGGAAAGGGCGGGCGGGCGGGCGCGTTGACGCCCCCGCTAAACCGGTGTTCAGTCTGAAGGGGAGAGCGCCATGGCCCCGCAGATTGCCCTCGATTTCGCCACCCTCGAGCAGCCCACCCACGCGGCCCTCGCGTCGTTCCACCCCGTGGTGCAGCGGTGGTTCACCGAGCGGCTCGGCGAGCCCTCGCGTCCCCAGGTGGAAGGCTGGCCCCTCATCCAGGCGGGCCACGACGTGCTGATCGCCGCGCCCACGGGCAGCGGCAAGACGCTCACGGCCTTCCTCGCCGCGCTGGACAGGCTCTTCCGCCAGGCGCTGGAGGGGACGCTGACGGACTGCACCCAGGTGCTGTACGTCTCGCCCCTCAAGGCGCTGGGCAACGACGTACAGAAGAACCTCCTCCAGCCGCTGGAGGAGCTGCTCCAGCGCGCCCGGGCGGCCGGCTTCTCGCCCCAGGAGCTGCGGGTGCAGGTGCGCACCGGAGACACCTCGGCGTCCGAGCGCTCGCGGATGGTGCGCCGGCCGCCGCACATCCTCATCACCACGCCGGAGTCCTGCTACCTCTACCTCACGGCGGACCGGGCGCGCGCCACGCTGCGCTCGGTGCGCACCCTCATCGTGGATGAAATCCACGCGCTGGCGCGAGACAAGCGGGGCAGCCACTTCGCCCTGTCGCTGGAGCGCCTCAAGGCCATCACCGAGGTGCAGCCGCAGCTCATCGGCCTGTCGGCGACGCAGAAGCCGCTGGAGGCCATCGCCGGCTTCCTCACGGGCGAGCGGACGACGGCGTGCCGGTTGGTGCAGGTGGGGCACCAGCGGCCGTGGGACCTGCGGGTGGAGGTGCCGGACGCGGAGCTGGGCTCGCTGGCGACGAACGAGATGTGGGGCCAGGTGTACGACCGGCTGGTGCAACTGGCGGGAGAGCACCGCACGACGCTCGTCTTCGTGAACACGCGGAAGATGGCCGAGCGGGTGGCGCACGACCTGGGCGAGCGGCTGGGGCCGGACAAGGTGGCGGCGCACCACGGGAGCATGTCGCGGGAGATGCGGCTGTCGGCCGAGGAGCGGCTGAAGGCGGGGCAGCTCTCGGTGATGGTGGCCACGGCGTCGCTGGAGCTGGGCATCGACGTGGGCAACGTGGACCTGGTGGTGCAGCTCGGCAGCACGCGCTCCATCGCGGTGCTGTTGCAGCGGGTGGGGCGCGCGGGCCACTACAAGGGAGGCATCTCGAAGGGCATCCTCATCGCGATGACGCGCGACGAGCTGATGGAGTGCGTCGGGCTGCTCAACGCGGTGCGCGAGGGGGACCTCGACGCGGTGCGGATGCCGGAGAAGCCGCTGGACGTGCTGGCGCAGCAGGTGGTGGCGGCGTGCGCGTGCGAGGAGTGGGACGAGCGGGCCCTCTACAGCCTCTTCCGGAAGGCGTACCCGTACCGCGACCTCACGTACGAGGAGTACGAGAAGGTGCTGGAGACGCTCTCGGAGGGCGTGTCGCTGCGGCGGGGGAGGGCGGGGGTGCACCTGCACCGGGACCGGGTGAACCAGCGGCTCAAGGCGCGCCGGGGTGTGCGAATCACCGCGCTCACGAACGGGGGAGCGATTCCGGACACCTTCACCTTCAACGTGGTGGCGCAGCCCGAGGGCAAGGTGGTGGGCACGCTGGACGAGGACTTCGCGGTGGAGTCGACGCCCGGAGACATCTTCCTGCTGGGGACGACGGCGTGGCGCATCCAGCGGGTGATGGGGGCGTCGGTGCTGGTGGAGAACGCGCACGGGCAGCCGCCGACGGTGCCCTTCTGGCGCGGGGAGGCCCCGGGCCGCACGGACGAGCTGAGCGTGCACGTGGGCCGGCTGCGCGAGGAGCTCCTCGCCCGCACGGACGGGGCGCTCTTCCTGGAGAAGGAGCTGAAGGTACCGCCGCCGGCGGTGGACGCGCTGCTGGCGTACCTGCGGGCGGGGCAACAGGTGCTGGGCACGGTGCCGAGCAACACCACCATCGTCGCCGAGCGCTTCTTCGACGAGGCGGGCGGAATGCAGCTCATCCTGCACGCGCCGTTTGGAAGCCGCATCAACCGGGCGTGGGGCCTGGCGCTGCGCAAGCGCTTCTGCCGCACCTTCGACTTCGAGCTCCAGGCGGCGGCCACCGAGGACGGCCTGCTGCTGTCGCTGGGCGAGCAGCACTCCTTTCCGCTGGAGGACATCTTCCAGTTCCTCAATCCGGAGAACGTGGAGGAGGTGCTGGTGCAGGCGGTGCTGCAGGTGCCGCTGTTCGGCACGCGCTTCCGGTGGAACGCGACGCGGGCGCTGTCGCTGTCGCGCTTCGCGGGGGGCAAGCGGGTGGCGCCGAACCTCCAGCGGGCGAGGAGCGAGGATCTGCTGGCGGCGGTGTTTCCGGCGCAGGTGGGGTGCCAGGACAACCACGGTGGGGCGGACGTGGAGCTGCCGGACCATCCGCTGGTGAAGCAGACGATGGAGGACTGCCTGCGCGAGGCGATGGACGTGGAGGGCCTGCGCGAGGTGCTGCGGCGGATGAAGGACGGGCGCATCAAGCTGGTGGCGAGGGACGTGCCGGAGCCGAGCGTCTTCGCGCACCAGATGGTGAACAGCCAGCCGTACACGTTCCTCGACGACGCGCCGGCGGAGGAGCGCCGGGTGCGCAACGTGGTGCTGCGGCGAACGCTGCCGGCGGAGGACGCGGCCTCGTTCGGAGCGCTGGACGCGGAGGCCATCCACCAGGTGGTGCGGGACGCGGCGCCGCCGATGCGGGACGAGGACGAGCTGCACGACGCGCTGCTGCAACTGGTGCTGCTGCCCGAGGCGGAGGTGCCCCAGCGCTTCGTCCCGAGCCTCATGGCTCAGCGGCGGGTGGCGTGGCTGGAGGTGGGGGGGACCCGGTTCCTCGTGCCCGCCGAGCGCCTGAGTGCAATCAAGGCCCTGTTCCCCGAAGCGCCCCTGCAACCGGAGCTGACGCCGCTGCCGGGAGACAAGCCGGTGGAGCGGGACGCAGCGGTGACGCAGGTGGTGCGGGGGTGGATGGAGCTGCTGGGCCCGACGACGGCGGCGGAGCTCGCGGGCCACACGGCGCTGGACGAGTCCGAGGTGAACATCGCGCTGCACCAGCTCGAGGCGACGGGAGGAATCCTGCGAGGCCGCTTCCGGCCGGGCTCCACCCCGGACGTGGTGGAGTGGTGCGATCGGCGCCTCCTGCAGCGCATCCACCGGCTGACGGTGGGACGGCTGCGCAAGGAGATCGAGCCCCTGAGCGCACAGGACTTCATGCGCTTCCTCTTCCGGTGGCACCACCTGGAGGAGGTGGACGCGCTGCGAGGCTCCACGGGCCTGTCGAAGGCGATCAGCCTGTTGCAGGGCTACGAGGCCCCGGCGTCCGCGTGGGAGCGCTTCCTGCTGCCCGCGCGAATGAAGGGCTACCTGGGGGACCTGCTGGAGCGGGCCTGCTACTCGGGAGAGGTGGCGTGGGGCCGGCTCACGATGAAGGACGCGAAGCCCGCGCCGGGCCCGCGCCGAGGGGCCCCCGCGACCCCGCCCGAGCCCGAGCCCGTACGCTCCCGAGCGGCCTCCCCCAACCGCAACGCGAGCCTGACCTTCGTGCGCCGTGAGGAGCTGGACTGGATGCTCTCGGCGGCGCGGCCGCACGCGGTGCTGTCGGACGGAGGCGTGTGGCTGCCGCCGGACCTGTCGGGGCCGGCGAAGGACGTGGTGACGGTGCTGGAGCAGCGGGGGGCGTGCTTCTTCAACGACCTGTGCTCGCGCTCGCGCCGACTGCCCGCGGAGGTGGAGGACGCGCTGTGGGAGCTGGTGGCGCGAGGCCTCGTGACAGCGGACGCGGTGCAGAACCTGCGAGTGCTACAGAGCCCGGCGCAGCGCAAACGGCAGAAGCTGTTGCAGCGAGGAGGCCCGGGCCGCTGGAGCCTGCTGGTGCCGTCGGAACCGAAGCCCGAGGACGAGGTGCGTGAATCCCTCGCCCGACTGTTCCTCCAGCGCTACGGCATTGTCTGGCGGGACCTGGTGATGCGCGAGTCGCTGGCGCCCTCGTGGCGCGAGCTGCTGTACGTGTACCGGCGGATGGAGGCGCGAGGAGAAATCCGCGGAGGCCGCTTCGTGTCGGGCTTCGTGGGCGAGCAGTTCGCGCTGCCGGAGGCAGTGGACGTGGCGCGAGCGGTGCGTCGGCAGAAACCCTCGGGCGTGCGCGTGCAGCTCTCGGCGGTGGACCCACTCAACCTCACGGGAGTGGTGACGCCGGGCCCGCGAGTGCCAGCCACGGTGGGCAACGTCGTCACCTACGTGGACGGCGTGCCTCAGGGCTTCGACGCACAGGGAGACGACGAGGAAGGGGAGGGCGAGGACGGCCCCGGCGAGACGGCGCAGGCCAACTGAGGACAGCCCGATGCCAATGCGCTACGACATTGTCATCATGACGGGCTGGACTTTTTCACCAGCGGCCTGGAGGTAATGCCCAGGGCCACAGTCGTAGGACGTCAAGACTCATCCGGGGGAGTCAAACCCTGCTGCGCGGCGTAGCGCCTCGTGGTCTGCATCTCGTCCCAGAGGAGGGTGCCGGGTTCTGGGAAGAGTCTCTCCGCCAGTTTGCCAAGCCGAAGGGCTTTCTCCAGAGACTCCTTCGTCTCCTCGTTGTTCCAGTACCTGATCTTGAAGAGCCAGGCATCTTCGAGCGTGTTCAGTGCTTGCTGCTCTCCCTCTTCGTAGAGGTTCATGGCCTCCGGTGGGCCATGTTGGAAGGTGTCGAGGAAGTTGCCCAGCTCCAACAAGGCCGGGGCACTGCGGTATGAGCCCAAAACGGCCGATTCCAACAGGCGCCTGACTTCGGAGAGCACCTCCTCGGTGCTTCTGCCGGGCTGATCGACGACTTGTTGCAGCCGGGCGAGATAGCGGAGGTTGTAGGTGAAGGCAGGGCATTCTTCGGCAAGCTCGCGATGCAACTTGAATTGTTCTGGGCACCCTCGCTCGTGTTCTCCAGCTTTCCTGGCCGCTTCGAACTTCTGGACCAAATCTTCAAGGCTGGGATGTGCCATGCGCTCACCTTTAATATTTTTCCATCAGACGATCTGGGTTCTTGATGATCTTGCTCACCATTTGAAGCTGCGCCTTTGTTGCCAAGCTGAAGTCCTTGCGCTCCAGCATTTGCTTGACTTCAAAGAGGGTGTAGTCCTTGAGTTGTGAAGGAAAGTCACGCGCGCGTTGAAGAGTCGCGGGAAGCTGGCCCACGCGCGTATTCAGCATCGCGATATTGTCCAGCATTCGCGCGGCTGTTGGCGCGGCGATGAGCCCCGAGGCTTTTGCCTCTACGATCAATGCCTCCGCTTCGGCGAACTGGCCATTGTTGATGAGAGCCCAAATACGAGCAGAGACCGAATTGCCACCCTTGATGCGTACGCCATCTTCGGGCTCGTCGGTGTACGCAGTGTCAGCCGTCCATGCGGTACTCGGGTTCTCGCGAGCTGCACTGGACCCATGGCTGCAGCCACTGGCAAGGAGAACGAGTCCCCCGAGAAGGAGCAGAGATGCATTCATGGTCGAATTCCTGAAGGCGACCTGCCACCTGAATAGGTGTCCGCATGCTCGAACAGGTACCGAGGCAAGTACATGCGCCGGCTTGGAGTTGGGCGGCCTCGGAGGCCGAGGCCGTCCACTCCAAAGGCGCTACTTCACGCGCCCTTCCTTCCAGGCCTGCAGGAGCTGCTCATAGGGCACGGTCTCGCCCTTGGGCTTCTCGTTGGCGACCTTCGCGTGAGGGGCTCCCGGCGTGTCGAGCCAGAATTTCGCCTCCTTCACCGGGTTGAGCTTCGGCGGGCAGTTCTGCATGCCCGCGCGCTCCAGCCGGCCCAGCACGTCGTCCATCTGCTGGGCCAGCGAGTCCATGGCCTCCTGGGGCGTCTTCTCGCCCTCGACAGCCAGGCTGATGTTCTGCCACCAGAGCTGCGCGAGCTTCGGGTAGTCCGGCACGTTGGTGCCCGTGGGCGTCCACGCCTCGCGCGCGGGGCTGCGGTAGAACTCCACCAGTCCGCCCAGCTTGTCCGCCACCTTCGTCACGTGCTCGGAGCGGATGTCCGAGTCACGAATGGGCGTCAGCCCCACGAGGAACTTCTTGAGCGACGTGCTCTTGGCCACCACGAACTGCGCGTACAGCCACGCGGCCTTGCGGCGCTCTAGCGGGGTGCTCTTGAGCATCGTCCACGAGCCCGTGTCCTGGTAGCCGAGCTTCGTGCCCTCCTGCCAGTACGGGCCGTGCGGCGAGGGCGCCATGCGCCACTTCGGCGTGCCGTCCGCGTTCACCACCGGCAGCCCCGCCTTCGTCAGCGGCGCGGTGAAGGCCGTGTACCAGAAGATCTGCTGCGCCACGTTGCCCTGGCCCGGCACCGGACCCGCCTCGGAGAACGTCATGCCGGCGGCCTGGGGCGGCGAGTACTTCTTCAGCCAGTCGATGTACTTGGTGAGCGCGTACACCGCGGCCGGGCCGTTCGTCTCACCGCCGCGCGCCACCGAGGCGCCGGCCGGGTTGCAGCCCTCGACGCGGATGCCCCACTCGTCCACCGGCTTGCCATTGGGGAAGCCCTTGTCGCCCACGCCCGCCATGGACAGCCACGCGTCCGTGAAGCGCCAGCCGAGCGACGGGTCCTTCTTCCCGTAGTCCATGTGGCCGTACACCCGAACACCGTCGAGCTCCTTCACGTCGTTGGTGAAGAACTCGGCGATGTCCTCGTAGGCCGACCAGTTCACCGGCACGCCCAGCTCGTAGCCGTACTTCTTCTTGAAGCGCTCCTTGAGGTCCGGCCGGCTGAACCAGTCCTGGCGGAACCAGTACAGGTTGGCGAACTGCTGGTCCGGGAGCTGGTACATCTTCCCGTCCGGGCCGGTGACGAAGCTCTTGCCCATGAAGTCGTTGATGTCGAGCGTGGGCAGTGTCACGTCCTTGCCCTCGCCCGCCATGAAGTCCGACAGCGCGACCACGTGCCCGTAGCGCACGTGCGTCCCAATCAGGTCGCTGTCATTGACATACATGTCATAGATGTTGCGACCCGACTGCATCTGGGTCTGCAGCTTCTCGATGACGTCGCCTTCCTGGATGAGATCGTGCTTGAGCTTGATGCCCGTGATCTCCTCGAAGGCCTTGGCCATCGTCTTGGACTCGTAGACGTGCGTGTCGATCGTCTCCGAGACCACGTTGATGGCCATGCCGCGGTAGGGGGCGGCGGCCTCGCGGAACCACTTCATCTCCGCGAGCTGCTGCTCGCGGGTGAGGGTGCTCGGCTGGAACTCCTGATCCACCCACTTCTCGGCGGCCTTCTCCAGCGCGGCCAGGTCCACCTGCTGCTGCGGCTGCGCGGTGGCGGCGGGCTTCTCACCCTCGGGCTTCGACTCCTTCTTGCACCCGTACAGGGGCACTGCGACGGCCAGGGTCAGCGTCCATTTCAGCGCGTTCTTCAACGTGTTACCCCCATCGTGCGATGACGAGCATGAACAGCAAGGACAGACCTACGGCGAACCAGATGGATGCATCCGTCAGCCCCACCCAGGCGAGGTGGATGAACGCACTGCCCAGCAGGCCGACGAAGAGGCGGTCTCCGCGCGTGGTGGCCATGGGCAGCGCGCCCCGGCGCGGGATGGAAGGGGAGCGAATCCCCCAGACGGTATAGGCCGCGAGCAGCAGCGCGATGACGACGAAGAAGCTGGCCGTGGGCGGCGTCCAGGCCATCCATTCCAGGTCCATGGCTCACACCCTTCCCAGGGCGAAGCCCTTGGCGATGTAGTTGCGGACGAAGTAGATGACCACCGCGCCCGGCACGAGCGTCAGCACGCCGGCGGCGGCCAGCACGCCCCAGTCCATGCCGGCGGCGCTCACCGTGCGCGTCATGGTGGCCACGATGGGCTTGGCCTCGACGGACGTCAGCGTGCGCGCCAGCAGCAACTCCACCCAGGAGAACATGAAGCAGAAGAACGCCGTCACCCCGACGCCCGAGCGGATGAGTGGCAGGAAGATGCGCAGGAAGAAGCGGGGGAAGCCGTAGCCGTCGATGTACGCCGTCTCGTCGATCTCCCGAGGCACGCCGGACATGAAGCCCTCCAATATCCACACCGACAGCGGCACGGTGAAGAGCATGTGGGCGAGCGCCACGGCCCAAGGCGTGTCGAAGAGGCCGATGCTCGAGTAGAGCTGGAAGAAGGGGAGGAGGAACACCGCGGGGGGCGACATGCGGTTGCTCAGCAGCCAGAAGAAGAGGTGCGTGTCCCCGAGGAAGCGGTAGCGCGAGAAGGCGTAGGCCGCGGGCAGGGCCAGCAGCACGGAGAGCACCGTGTTGATGCCCACGTACGTGAGCGAGTGGAGGTAGCTGTTCCTCCAGTCGGGGTCGGTGAAGATGACGGCGTAGTTGGCCAGCGTGGGGTTGTGCGGCCAGAGCGTGAAGACGCCGAGAATCTCCTCGTTCGTCTTCAGCGACATGCCCAGCAGCCAGTAGATGGGCACGAAGCTCACCAGCAGATAGAGGGGGACGGCGAGGCGTCTCATCGCGCCTCCTTCGTGCTCGTCATCGCGGTGTAGAAGACGTAGCTGAACAGCAGGATGACCAGGAAGTAGATGAGCGAGAAGGCCGCCGCCGGGCCGAGGTCGAACTGGCCCACCGCGAGCCGCGTGAGGTACTGGCTCAGGAAGGTGGTGGCGTTGCCGGGCCCGCCGCCGGTGAGCACGAAGGGCTCGGTGTAGATCATGAAGCTGTCCATGAAGCGCAGCAGCACCGCGATGGTCAGCACCCCGCGCAGCCGGGGCAGTTGGATGAAGCGGAACGTGGCCCACGCCGAGGCGCCGTCGATGCGCGCCGCCTGATAGTAGGCGTCGGGGATGGCGCGCAGGCCCGCGTAGCAGAGCAGGGCCACCAGCGGTGTCCAATGCCACACGTCCATGGCCAGCACGGTGAGCCAGGCGTCCAGCGCGTGGGCCGTGTAGTTGTACGAGATGCCGAGCCCGTTGATGGCCACGCCCAGCAGGCCGATGTCCCCCCGGGCGAAGATCTGCCAGATGGTGCCCACCACGTTGAAGGGGATGAGCAGCGGCAGGCCCAGCAGCACCAGGCTCACGGACGCGGCGCGCCCCTGCCGCGGCAGCACGAGCGCGAGGGCCACGCCCAGGGGAATCTCCAGCGCCAGCACCGCCAGCGAGAAGCCGAGCTGTCGCCGCAGGGCACCGTGCAGCTCGGGGTCCCTCATCACCTTGCGGAACCACTCCGTCCCCACGAAGACGCGCTGCTCCGGCCCGAGGATGTCCTGCACCGAGTAGTTCACCACCGTCATCAACGGAATGACGGCGCTGAACGCGACGGCCACCAGCACGGGCAGCACGAGCAGCCAGGCGCGGTGGTTGGTGGGTTTGCTCATGGGATGGCACTGCCCCCGGCGTACAGCGTCGTCCAGCGCGGCGGCAGCTCCAGCCAGCACGCCTCCCCGGGCGTGAGCCGCTCCTCCTCGGGCAGCCGCACCTTGAGCGACTGCGCCCCCAGCCGCGCGGTGGCCAGCTTGTGGCGCCCCAGGTCCTCCACCTGCGTCACCTCGACGCGCACGGAGGAGGGCGTGCCCTCGGGCACCCGCCGCAGGAACTCGGGCCGGATGCCGAGCCGTGGCTCGCCTCCGTTCGCCCGCGCTCGCGCGCACACGCCCGCGTCCAGCGGGAGCCGCTGCCCCTCCACCACCACCGTGCCGTCCTCCACGGTGCACGCCAGGAGGTTCATCCCCGGGCTGCCGATGAAGTAGCCGACGAAGGTGTCCGCCGGGCGCTCGAAGAGCTCCTGCGGCGTGCCCATCTGCACCACGCGCCCCTGGTTCATCACCACCACCCGGTCCGCGAGCGTCAGCGCCTCCACCTGGTCGTGCGTCACGTACACGAGCGTCACCTTCAACTGCTCGTGCACCTGCTTGAGCTTGCGGCGCAGCAGCCACTTCACGTGCGGGTCGATGACCGTGAGCGGCTCGTCCAGGAGGATGGCCGCCACGTCCCGGCGCACCAGCCCGCGTCCCAGGGAGATGCGCTGCCGCATGTCCGCCGACAGCCCGCTCGCGCGCAGCCGCAGGTCCGGGGTGAGCTCCAGCAGCTCCGCCACCTCCTCCACCCGCGCCCGCGTCTCGTCGCTCCCCAGGCCCCGGTTGCGCAGCGGGAAGGCGAGGTTCTCCGCGACGCTCATCGTGTCGTAGATGACCGGGAACTGGAACACCTGGGCGATGTTGCGCTGCTGGGGCAGGAAGCCGGTGACGTCCTTGCCGTCGAAGAGCACCTGCCCGCGCGTGGGCCGCACGAGGCCCGAGATGATGTTGAGCAGCGTCGTCTTCCCGCACCCCGAGGGCCCCAGCAGCGCGTAGGCGCCGCCGTCCTCCCAGACGAGCTCCAGGGGCCGCAGCGCGTAGTCCTTCTCGGACGCGGGGGAGGGGACGTAGGCATGGGCGAGGCCGCGCAGCTCAATCCTGGCCATGAGAAGGCTCCTCGGAGGTGAAGGGGGGCGCGGCGACGAGCCGGCCCTCGGGGCCGAACACGAACATCCGCGAGGGCGAGGCGAATAGCTCCACCGATGCGCCGTACGGGTGGCGGTGGATGCCCTCCGCCTGCGCGGTGAGGGAGAGCCCGCCGTGCGCCGCGTGGACGAGCGTCTCGGAGCCGCTGACCTCCTCCACCTCCACGTGGGCGGGGATGCGCACGTCCTCGGGCGAGGCGGGCGCGAGCCGCAGGTGGTGGGCACGCAGGCCCATGCGGTAGCGGCCGGGCGCGAGGCCCCGCAGGTGTCCGGACAGGGGGAAGTGCACCTCGGGCGACAGGCGGGCCCCGGCATCCGAGGAGACCTCGACGTCCCACAGGTTCATCTGCGGGTCGCTGAAGACCTGCCCCACGCGCTCGGTGGCGGGCGAGTGGTACACCTCCAGCGTCCGGCCCTCCTGCAGCAGGCGCCCCTCGTCGAGCACCGCCGTCCGGCCGCCGAGCAGCAGCGCCTCGGTGGGCTCGGTGGTGGCGTACACCACGACGGCGGGGCGGTTGTGGAAGAGCTGGCGGATCTCCGCGCGCAGCTCCTCGCGCAGCTTGTAGTCGAGGTTGGCCAGGGGCTCGTCGAGCAGCAGCAGCGAGGCGTCCTTGGCGAGCGCGCGGGCCATGGCCGTGCGCTGTTGCTGCCCCCCGCTCAGCTCCGCGGGGAGCCGGTCCAGGTAGGGCTCCAGGCGGAGCGCGGCGGCCGTGTCCCGCACGCGCCGGTCGAGCTCCTGCTTGCCCAGCCGCCCGGCGAGCCGCAGCGGGGAGGCGATGTTCTCGTAGACGGTGAGGGAGGGGTAGTTGACGAACTGCTGGTACACCATGGCCACGTCGCGACGGCGCACGTCCACGTGTGTCACGTCGGTGCCATCGGCGCGCAGGCGCCCCGAGGTGGGCTTGTCGAGCCCGGCCAGCAGGCGCAGCAGCGACGTCTTCCCCGCGCGCGTGCGGCCGAGCAGGACGTTGAAGGAGCCGCGCTCGAGCCTCAGGCTGATGTCCGCGAGGTGTGTCTCTCCCTCCACCACGCGTGTGACCTTCTCCAGCTCGATGCCGTGCCTCACCCGGTGTATCCCCTCGCTGTCTACGCCGTGAGCAACCGCGGGCGCGCATCGTAGGGAGCGGCTCGCAGCGGGTCCAGGAGCATTCAGGCAGGCGGCCTCGGAGGGCGTGCCGGGCTGTCTGGACGCCTCGCCCCGTGCGGCTCTAGGGTCTGCCACAGGACCCTTCTCCGGATCCGGGGGAACCTTTCATGATTCGCCGTCTTGCCTTCCTGGGGCTGTTGGGCCTCAGCGCTTGCTCCTTTATCGAAGAAGAAGAGCCCGCCACGCCCACCGGCACGGTGCAGGGAACCCTGGCCCCGTTCCGGGGGCAGTCCGCTGACGCCCAGGCCGCCGTGCAGCCCTTCCTCTTCCGGGACGGGGGCGCGCGCGGCCTCTCCCGGGCCGTCGCCAGCGCGCTCGCATCCAAGGGCGTGCTGCGCACGGGCCATCCCGTGGACGACCTCGTGCTGCGGGACCCCGTCATCGAGGGCGAGGTCCTCGTCCGCTTCGAGGAGGCCCACTTGTCCCCGGAGGCGGCCATCGCCCGGGCCCGGGTGTCCGGCTACCGCGCCGTGCACAAGGGGTACGTCAGCGAGTACCTGCACGTCCTCCGCTACGAGCCCTCCGGGGTGGAGGCCCTGTCCGGCACCCAGGCCGCGGCGTCCGTGCGCGCCCTGACGAGCGCGGAGCACACCGCCCTCGTCCAGCGGCTGGCGAGCGCGCCCGGCGTGCGCTTCGTCGAGAGCAACCTGCGCGTGATGCCCTTCGCGGTGCCGAACGATCCGCGCTACTCCCAGCAGTGGCACTACCCGAACATGAACCTGCCGGCCGCCTGGGACATCACCACCGGCAATCCCAACCTGGTGGTGGCGGTGGTGGACACCGGCATCGTGCGGCACCCGGACCTGGACGCCCGCGTCATTCCCGGGATGGACCTCATCTCGGACGGCACCAAGGCGGGTGACGGCAATGGGTACGACAACGACCCGACCGACATGGGCAAGGACCAGCCCAACGGCGGCTCCTCGTTCCACGGCACGCACGTGGCCGGTACCATTGGCGCGGCGTCCAACAACAACCTCGGGGTGGCCGGCGTCACCTGGGCGGGCAAGCTCCTCCCGGTCCGCGTGCTGGGCACCACGGGCGGCACGCTGGCCGACATCGCCGCGGGCATGAACTGGGCCGCTGGCGGCACCGTGCCCGGCGCGCGCGCCAACCCCACGCCCGCCCGCGTCATCAACCTGAGCCTCGGTGGCCGGGGCTCCAGCGGGCAGGCGGTGCAGGACATCGTCAACTCCGCGGTGGGCCGGGGCGCCATCTTCGTCATCGCCGCGGGCAACGCGAACGAGGACGCCACCGACACCTTCCCGTGCAACATGCAGAACGTCATCTGCGTGGGCTCGGTGCGCTTCAACGGCAAGCGCAGCAGCTTCTCCAACTATGGCGCCCCCGTGGACGTCATGGCCCCCGGCGGCCAGGTGAGCGAGGACCTCAACGGCGACGGCGAGCCGGACGGCGTGCTGTCCACCCTGCCCAACGGCAACAACCAGCCGAGCTATGACTGGCACAATGGCACGAGCATGGCCGCCCCGCACGTGGCCGGCGTCGTGGCGCTGATGTTGGCGGTGAACCCGGACCTCACCTCCGGGCAGGTGGAGGCCATCCTCAAGGAGACGGCCGACCCGGCCAGCCGCTGCACCGAGGGCTGTGGCGCCGGTCTCGTCAACGCCCAGGCCGCCGTGCTGCGGGCCAAGGGGGGCTCCGCTCCCGACGCGCCGCCGAAGCTCGGCGTGAGCTCCAGCCAGCTCGCCTTCACGGGCAGCGGCTCCCAGCAGCTCACGGTGCGCAACGTCGGCGGTGGCACGCTCCAGGTGAAGGCCAGCGTCACCGGGCCGCAGGCCTCCTCGGTGTCCATCTCCAGCCTCTCGCTGTCCATCCCGGCCTACAACTCGGCCCCCCTCACGGTGAGCGTCAACCCCGGGTCGCTGCCCAACGGCGACTACTCGGCCCAGCTCTCCCTCTCCTCCACCACCGCGGGCTCCGCTACCGTGATGGTGAAGTTCCGCGTGGGCGCCACGCTGGACAAGGACGCCGTCATCGCCTTCGCCTACCAGGACTCCCTGGGCGAGTGGCAGGTGGACGACGACGGGGTGGCGCTGGTGAGTGCGGCGAGCGGTTACAGCTACTCCGTGTCCGTTCCCCCGCGCGCCTACTTCGTGCTGGCCACCATCAACGACGATGGGGATGAGGAGTTCTTCGAGCCAGGCGAGCGCGTGGGCTTCTGGCGGGATGCCACCCAGGTCGAGCCCCTCGACGTGAAGGTGGACCAGACGGTGCGGGGCGTCAGCTTCTCCCTCACTCCCTACAAGCCCATCGAGGAGGAGCCGGTCTCGAAGGTGGGCCAGCCCTGCACCAGCGCGGCGACTTGCGGCACGGGGGAGCGGTGCGAGACGGGCGCTCCCGGAGGCTACTGCACCCTGGACTGCCTCGACGGCACCGCCTGCCCGGCGGGCTCCAAGTGCTTCTACGACGACGCGACGGAGAGCTCGGCCTCTTGCTACGCCACCTGCACGGGTGTGAACAGCCAGGGCTCCTGCCGCGCGGGCTACTGGTGCTACGACGACGGCACCGGCGGTGGTGCGTGCTCCGTCAAGTGATGGGGCGGTGAGCCAGGGGCCCCGGTTTCCTCCGGGGCTCCTCGCGGGCCGGCTGGCTGGAGGAGCGGGAGCGTGCGGGGCGGGAAGCGCGCCCCGTGCCTGCCCTCCGCCGGGCTGGCGGAAGTTCGACATTCTCACACCCTGAGCGTTCCCAGGCCCGGGGTCTGTGTGCATGCTCGATGCAATCTTGCACCTCGAGCCTCGCACCCTTCTACAGACGTTGAAGTTGGAGACCCGCCCCCACCACGAGCGCGCCGAGCGCGTGGTGCGCCTGCTGTCTCCAGAGCTCACGCCCGCCGGCTATCGGCGCCACCTGGAGGCGCTCCATGGTCTCCATGCCCCCCTGGAGGCGGTGCTCGCCACGCGGCTGGAGGGCCTGGCCTCCGAGCTGCGGCTCCCGGAGCGGTGGAAGCTGCCGTGGCTGGAGGCGGACCTTCGGGCGCTCGGCCACGATGAGGCCTCTCTGGCCCGCCTGCCACGGCTCTCCCGTCCACCCGTGTTGCCCGACGTGCCCGAGGCCCTCGGCTCGCTCTATGTCCTGGAGGGGGCGACGCTCGGCGGTCAGCTCATCCTGCGCCACCTCTCCCGCCATTTCGAGGGTGTCCCGGTGGGGGACTTCGTCTTCTTTCGGGCCTATGGCGAGGCGGTGGGCCCCATGTGGAAGGCCTTCGGTGAGGCCCTCACACGGGCCTGCCCGGAGCCGGCGCTCGCCCCTCGGGTGGTGCGGGGCGCCCAGGATACCTTCGACGCCTTCGAGGCCTGGCTCCGCGAGGTGAATGTCGATGCCCACTGTCGTCTCTGAAGCGGACCTCTCCCAGTGCGACCGCGAGCCCATCCACCTGCTGGGGGGGATCCAGCCGCATGGGGTGTTGCTGGCCTTCTCCGAGCCGGACCTCACCCTCGCGGTGGTAAGCGCCAACACCGAGGCCCTGCTGGGGCGGCCTCCGCAGTCGCTCCTGGGCCGGCCGCTGGCGGAGGTGCTCCATGCCTCGTCGCTCCTCCTCCTCACCCGGGCCCTGTCCCAGCCCGTCACCTCCACCTTGCGCCTCGAGGCCGGGGGCCGCTTCTTCAGCGGCCTGCTGCACCGCAGCGACGGACTGGCGGTGCTGGAGCTGGAGCCCGCGGCGCGGGCCGTCGGCGAGGAGGAGGCGCTGGGCATGGTGGACCTGCTCCTCTCGCCGCTCGCCCGGGCCCGGGGTCCGCAGGGGCTGCTCCAGGCGGCGGCGGACGCGGTGCGCGCGCTCACCGGCTTCGATCGGGTGATGGTGTACCGCTTCGACGCGGACTGGCATGGCGAGGTGCTGGCGGAGAGCCGCGACGCGGACATGGACAGCTTCCTGGGCATGCACTTCCCGGCCAGCGACATCCCCGCCCAGGCGCGCGCCCTCTACACGCGCAACACCCTGCGCCTCATCGCCGACGCGCGCGCCGCGCCGGTGCCGATGGTGCCCGCGGTGCTCCCCTCGCTGGGACGGCCGTTGGATCTCTCCGGCGCGGCCCTGCGCAGCGTGTCCTCCATCCACCTGGAGTACCTCGCCAACATGGACGTGGCCGCCTCGTGCTCCATCTCGCTGCTGCGCGAGGGGGCGCTGTGGGGCCTCATCGCCTGCCACCACCGCACCCCGCTGCACGTGCCGCCCGCCACGCGCCGGGCCTGTGACGTGCTGGCCCGGCTGGTGGCGCTCCAGCTCTCCTCCGAGGAGCGTGCCCTCGCGTCCGCCGCGCTCGCCCACCGCACCCGCCTCCAGTCCCAGTGGGTGGAGCGCCTGTCCGCGGAGGCGGGGCCGCTGCCCGCGTCCCTCACCCGGCATGCCGATCTCCTCCTCGGCCTCACCGACGCGGGCGGCGCGGCCCTGCTGCTCGGCGAGGCCCCCGTCCTCCTGGGAGCCGCGCCCTCCACGGACGAGGTGGAGGCCCTGGCGGGCTGGCTCGCCGCTCAGCACTTCGAGGGCGGCACCTTCCACACGGAGCGGCTCTCGCGGCTCTACCCGCCCGCCGGGGAGTACCTGGACGTGGCCAGCGGGCTGCTCGCGGTGCGGTTGGATCCGAACGAGCCCCGCTTCGTCCTCTGGTTCCGCCCGGAGGTGAGCCGCACCGTCACCTGGGCGGGAGACCCGCGCAAGCCGGTGGTCCCCGGGCCCGGTGCCAGCCGTCTCCACCCGCGCGCCTCCTTCGACGCCTGGCGGGAGACGGTGCGGGGGGCGAGCGTCCCCTGGACTCCAGCGGACCTGGCGGCCGCCACGGGGTTGCGCGAGGCGCTGGTGGGCGTCCTGCTGCGCCATGCCGCCGCGCTCGCCCGCTCCAACACGGAGCTGGACGCCTTTGGCGGCCTCGTGGCGCATGACCTCAAGGAGCCGCTGCGCGGCATCCAGCAGTACGTGGGCTTCCTCCTCGAGGACTACGGCGGCGTGATGGACGAGGCGGGGCACAAGCAGCTCGACGAGGTGCGCTGGCTCGCCGAGCGCACCCAGACGCAGATGGACGCCCTCTTCGAGTACAGCCGGGTGGGGCGCGTGGAGCTGGCCTGGGGCGAGGCGGACATGCAGGAGGTGGTGGACGAGGTGCTGCTCACCGTGTCCGCACGCCTGCAAGAGAATCGGATGGAGGTGCGCGTCCCGCGCCGCCTGCCAAGGGTGGAATGCGATGGGGTGCGCATCCGCCAGGTCTGGGCCAACCTCTTCACCAACGCCGCCAAGTACCACCAGGCGGGCGAGTCCCGCTGGATGGAGGTGGGCTTCCATGCGCCGGGAGAGCCCCTGGCGTCGTCAGCACGGCGGCGGCCCGATGAATACGTCTTCTACGTGCGCGACAACGGCATTGGCATCCCCGAGCGGTTCCACGAGACCGTCTTCGACATGTTCCGCCGGCTGCATCCCGCCCATGCCTACGGGGGGGGCAGTGGCGCCGGACTGGCCATCGCTCGCCGGCTCGTCCGCCTGCATGGGGGCGAGATGTGGGTGGAGTCCGCGCCTGGCCAGGGCGCGACCTTCTTCTTCACCCTGGGCGAGAAGAGGCCTCGGTAATGGGGTGGGAACGAACACCGCCGCGCCCAAGCCCGGGGCAGGGGGCGCCCCCCGGATGAGCCTGCGCGTGCTCCTCGTCGACGACAGCCTCGCGGACCAGCGGGCCCTGCGGCGGGCACTCGAAAAGGATCCGGAGACGCAGTGGGAGGTGGAGCAGGCCAGCTCGGCGGAGGAGGCGCTGGAGCGCCTGCGCCACGCCCCTCTGCCCGACGCGCTCGTGCTGGACTTCCACCTGCCGGGCATGGACGGGGTGACGTTGTTGCGCACGCTGCGCGAGCGGTGTGGCGTGCGGATGCCGGCGGTGATCGTCTTCACCGGCAGCGGCAGCGAGCGCGTGGCGGTGGAGGCGATGAAGTCCGGCGCCCATGACTACCTCCTCAAGGAGGGCTTCTCGCCGGAGCGCCTGCGGCACAGCCTGCACAACGCGGTGGAGGCCATGCGCATGGTCCGCGAGCTGGAGGAGCGCCGTGCCCAGGCGGAGCGCGCGGAGCGGGCGGCGCGCGAGGCGCTCGCGGTGCGCGACGAGTTCTTCGCCATCGCCACGCATGACCTCAAGGGCCCGCTGCAGAGCATCCTCCTGAGCACGCAGCTGCTGCGCCGGCAGCTGCCCGTGGACGCGCGCTCGCCAGGGGTGGAGTCGCGGCTGGAGCAGATTCTTCGCGGGGCGCAGCGGATGGGCGACCTCATCGACCACTTCCTGGCGGTGACGCGGGGAGGGGAGCGCCCGTTGATCCGCAGCCTGGTGGACCTGTTCGCGCTGCTGCGGACCAAGGTGCGCGAGCTGGGGCCGCTGGCGTCCTCGCACCCCGTGCAGATGCACATCGACGGGACGGACTTCCTGGGCCAGTGGGACGAGGCGAGCCTGGAGCGGGTGCTGGACAACCTGTTGAGCAACGCCGTGAAGTACAGCCCGGGGGGCGGGACCATCCACGTGTGGCTGAGCGAGGAGTCCGCGGGACCGGAGGGCTGGATCCGGCTGTGCGTGGAGGATCAGGGCCTGGGCATCCCGAAGGCGGATCTGCCCCACATCTTCGAGCGCTTCCACCGCGGCGGGAACGTGGACGCGGCCATCGCCGGCAGTGGTGTGGGGTTGGCGAGCGCGCACCGGCTGGTGGCCATGCACGGCGGGACCCTCTCCGTGAAGAGCGAGGAGGGAAAGGGCTCGGCCTTCACCGTGCGCCTGCCACGAGGGCTGGGCCTGCCGGAGCTCGAAGCGGCGCCGCGCGTCCAGTCGCCATGAGGTGAAGCGGGCCGCTCAGGGCGCCGTGGGCAGGCTGCCGCGCAGCATGAAGAAGATGACCACGCCCGTCACGGACACGTAGAGCCAGATGGGGGCCAGCCACCGCGTCACCTTGCGGTGCCGGTCGAAGGCCTTGCGCCACGCGAAGTAGAAGGACAGCAGCGCGCCCGGCACCACGAAGAGCGACAGCAGCACGTGGCTGGCGAGGATGAGCAGGTACACCGTGCGCAGCACCCCACTGCCGGCGTAGCGCGTGTCGCCGTGGACGAAGTGGTAGGCGAGGTAGCACACGAGGAAGAGCGCCGACGAGGCGAAGGCGGACACCATCAGGTATTGGTGCACGCGCCGCGCGCCCCGGCGGATGGCCACCCAGCCCGCGGTGAGAAAGGCCGCCGCGAGCGCGTTGAAGCTCGCGTTCACCGCCGGCAGGAAGCGCAGATCCAACCCGCCCACCGGTCCGCCTCTCCGAATCATCAGAATGTAAGAGAGGAAGGCCAGGGCGGCGGCGGAGACCACCGCCGTAAAGATGTAGAAGGAGCGGTCGGTGACTC
>NZ_DASVSO010000494.1:0-6198 GCF_036388035.1 Archangium sp. | reverse complement strand
AACCTGACGTGCATCATTCCTGATCTGACCCCCACCTCCCTCTTCAGGCGAGATGGTTCTCGATGAGGTAGGTCCAGATGTCCGTCGCGATCTTCAAGGCGGACATCTAAAAGAGCTGGGGGAGGTTCTGTTTTCCGGGTGGCGGTTCCGTTACCGTCTCGCGCCAGCAGTCACCCTTTCACTTACGGGAGTTCCCATGAAGATGCATTGGATGGCAGTCACGGTGGTGGCCCTGATGGCCGCGGCGTGTGGCGGCGTGGTGGAGGAGTCCACCTACGCGCAGGCGCAGCACGCGAACGTCCAGCCCGTTGCCGGCGCCAGCCTCGACAACGGCGGCGGAGCGGACCAGGACACGGCGCAGCCGCCCGCGGTGCACCAGCTCATCCCCCCTTGCGGTGGCATCGAGTGCCCCCCCGAGACGTACTGCTGCGGCGACGCCCGCTGCTGCGAGTTGAGGTAGCGAGCCGTCTCGCTCGAAGCCGTGCGCGCTCGAGGTGACAGGAAGGCCTGAGAGTCGAAAGCCTCGCGCGGAGAGTCGAAAGCGTCACGCCACGTGAGCCCCGGTTCCCACGTGGCGTACGGCCATGGGATTTCCCACCCCCCCCGAGGCACTGGGCAGATCGCGTCACAGACCCCACTCTCCCGACACCAATCAGGACAGGGAGGTAGGGGATGGGAAAATGGCGTGGGATGGCGCTGGCCTGTGCACTGGCGCTGGGGTGTGGCGGAGAGCTGACGGAGGGAGACACTCAGGAAGGCGAACGGCCGCAAGCCAGCTCTCCGAGCGACGAGGGCAGCGGTGAGTTGAGCGCGACGTGGAAACTCCCGGCGCTGGGGACCGCGCGGCTCGTCCGGGACATCTTCCCGCCGTCCGACCTGCCCGCCCGGCTCGCGCCCGGCCCGGGGCCCCTGGTGGAGTTCCGCGGCAAGCTCTTCTTCGCCGCCAACCTCCCGGACGGTCGCCGGGAGCTGTGGAAGAGCGATGGGACCCCCGCGGGCACTGTACCGATCAAGCGGTTCCCCCCGTTCCCAGGGGCCTTCTTCAGCGGCGCGCTGACGTCGCTGACGCCCCTGGGCTCGCGGCTCTTCTTCGTGGTGAGTGACGAGACCCATGGCCGTGAGCTGTGGGTCAGCGACGGGACGACCGGAGGGACCCGGCTGGTGAAGGACATCGCCCCGGGGGTGGATGCCTCGGAGCCGTTCGACCTCACGGTGGTGGGGAAGACCCTGCTCTTCTTCCGCTTCGTCCCCGAGACTCCGACCTCACCCACTCGCACCGAGCTGTGGAAGTCCGATGGCACCGAAGCCGGCACGGTGCGCGTGAAGGACCTGGGGCCCGACACCTCCGTACTCGCCTCGAAGGCCGCCCTGGGCAACACGCTCTTCTTCTCCCTCTCGGACGACGCGCACGGCACCGAGCTGTGGAAGTCCGATGGCACCGAGGCCGGCACGACGCTCGTCAAGGACATCGCTCCGGGCCCCGACAGCTCGTTCCCCTTCAACTTGAGGACCGTGGGTCGTCACGTCTTCTTCGCCGCCACGGAGCCCGCGCACGGCACCGAGATGTGGAGGACCGACGGCACCGAGGCCGGCACGACGCTCGTCGCCGACCTGACGCCCGGTCCGGACAGCCAGTTCCCGTGGGTCCTCGGTGCGATCGGAAACTGCCTGTACGTCGGGAGGGCCGATCCCTCCGACCACCGGATGCGCCTGTACAGGCTGAAGGACAGCGATGACGGCGTCACCGTGAAGCTCGTCGCCACCCTTCCCAACCCCTTCGCGGGTGAGATGGACGCGGACCCCTTCATCACCACCTTCACCGTCGCGGGCCAGAAGCTCTTCTTCGGGCTCGGCATCTCCACCTCGGGCCCGGCCCCGCGCGACGTCCAGCTCTGGGTGACGGATGGGACGAGTTCCGGAACGAAGCTGCTCCACCGGCCGCTGAGCCTCTCGGACGAGTTCGGCTCCGAGCTCTTCACCCTGGACGACCGCATCCTCTTCACGGGCGCCGAGGATCCGGGGGTGAACCTGGAGCCGTGGGTGAGCGACGGGACGGTGAAGGGCACGCGGAAGCTGCAGGAGGTCGCACCGGGCGGGGCCTCCTCATTGCCGAGCGGCTACACCCGCGTGGGCTCGCAGGTCTTCTTCGTCGCCAACGACACCGTCCACGGCAACGAGCTGTGGGTCCTCCCGCTGCTGCGCTAGCGGCGAAGACCCACGGCACCACCGCTGACTCCCGGAGAGGAGGCCCGCGAGCCCTTCGCTTCGCGGGCCTCCCCGTCGGCCGGCGCTACCGGGCGAACAGGCCCCGCAGGCAGAGGGCCACGTACGCCGCGGAGAGCCCCGCCATCGCCGACTGGGAGACGACCGCGGCGGGCCGCTCCAGCTTCTCCCCCCGCATCAGGGCGGGCAGCCTGCCGAGCGCGCGAGCGGTGCCCAGGAACCCGAGCAACCCGAGGAGCGCCGCGCCTCCCAGCACCGTCTTCTGGGAGGACCCGCGCCGCTCCAGCAGGCCCAGGCCGAGCGCGGCCGTCCCGAAGCCCGCTGGAATGAGCGCGGTCTTGTGTTGCGCTCCCGTCGCGACGAACCCGCCGACACCGAGCGTCGTCAGCAGGGTCCCATAGCCAAGCGTCCAGTTCTCCACGCCGCACCTCCGGATTCGGAATCACCCGGGCCCCAAGGCCCGGGAGAATCTGGGCACGGCCTGGGCCGGTCACCACGTCATGATGGCCTTCGAGGGAGCGGCGGCCGGCTCCGCGGCAACAGGCTGCTCGAGGTCACGGAAGCCCTCCTTCTTGGCGCGGACGCGGTACTGGCCCTTGTCCACGTTCTTGAACCGGTAGTTGCCCTGCTCCGTCGTCACGGTCGACTGCACGACACGGCCCTGGTCATCCACGAGCTCCATCACCGTGTTCGCCGACTGGCCCTGGCCGCCCTTGAGCGAGAGCTGTCCCTCGATCTCCCCGTACTTCTGGCGCTGGACCGACTCGCTGTCGTGGAAGAAGAGCGAGCTCTCCGTCTGCAGCACCTGGCCCCTGGCATCCCGGTACGCGAGCCGGGCCAGGTAGCGCCCGCGCGGCTTCGCCTTGCCGTCATTGCCCTTGCCGTCCCAGGCGAACTCGACCGCGCCGATCTCCCCCTTCCTCGACGTGGAGAACACCTTCGCCTTCGGCTTCGCCTCGCTGCCCTCGCCCACCTCCCAGACCTCCAGCTCGATGGCTCCGCCAGCGCTCGGGTCCGCGAGGTTGCGCAGCGTGATGAGCGTGCGCTGCGAGGCCTCGTCGAAGTTCGCCCCCACCTGGGTCATGAAGACGTTGCCGGCGAACACCTCGAACCGGCGCTTGCTCGTCAGGCCCTTCGCGTTGGTCGCCACGACGTCCAGGGCGTGCTTGCCATCCTTCAGCCCCGAGGTGTTCCACGCGTACGTCAGCTTCCCGCCGCAGGCCGAGTGGACCGGGAGGTCATCGACGAGCAGCTCGAGCTTCGCGATGCCGCCGGACTGGTTGTCCATGGCCTGCACCTGGATGTTCATCGTGTCGGTGACGTGCTGGCCATCCACGAGCCCATTCACCGCGATGCTCGCGACGTCCACCGTGACGAGCCCGAGCACGGCCCACATCGTCTCGGCCTTCTCCGCGCCTCCCTGCCCACTCGTGTACGTGCGCCACGCGCCCGTCGGGTGCTGGTGCTGCACCAGGTAGCGCATGGCGCGGGAGATGGGCGCATCCGAGTCCGAGTAGCCAGCGAGCTTGAGCGCGTAGACCGTCTGGCCCGTGGCGAACGCGTCGCTCTTCCCCTTGTCCAACCCCCAGCCCCCGTCCTGGTTCTGCCGCTCCAGGAGCATCCGCTGGAGCCGGAGCGAGCCGGGCTCGGCGCGGCCCACGCCCGAGGCACTCATGCCGAGGAGCGCGAAGTTGACGTCCTGGAGGTAGACGGTGCCGCTCGCGCGCTGCCACTTGGCGCTTGTCGCGGTGAGGAAGGACTCGGCCTTGCGCAGCGGCGGGAGCCACTTCGCGTCCGCGGTCCTCGCGTAGGCCTGACGCCACGTCTGGGCGGCCTGGAAGGTCGTCTGCATCGTGCCGCCCGACACCGGACGGCGCGCATCGTCATCCGGGAGGCTGCCGTTGGTCGCCTGCAACGAGACGAGCTGCTTCGCGTACCGCAGCAGGTCGTCCGTGAACTTCGCATCCACCCACTGGTCATACCGGGCCCAGGCCGAGCCCTCGAAGGCGGCGCCCGTCACCCGGCCACCGGCGGTGACCCCGAGCTTGAGGGCCTTGACCATCGCGGTGATGTCCTTGGGCGCGACATCGTATTGGTGGTGCCTGGCCGCCGTGAGGGCCTCGAGCGTGACCGCCTGGACGTGACACCCGAAGCACCCGTGCTGCGCCGTCCACTCCGCGCTGGAGCGGGAGAGGTAGCCGAGCCCCTTGTGGGCGGCCTCGCGGGCCTTCGGATCTCCCCGGGACGCGGCCACCTGTTGGGGTTGGACGTCACACGTAGGGGGTGCGGCGAGCGCGGGTGTGGACAGCGCGAGACAAAGCGCGGCCAGGGCCAGTCGGGCCATGGAAACCTCCGGAGAGATGGGATGCCGGGGTTAACGGACGACGGGCGAAATCGGTCTACCGGGTGGACGACGGAGGTCGCCCACTCCCGGGACGCGTCACTGCCCGAGCGCGAAGTTGACGAGGATCTCCACGTCGGAGCTCAGCCCCACGTCGGAGAACTCCCACTGGAGGATGCGCTGGCGCAGACACTCCGAGAGCTCCCGGGGAAGCGGCTGCGCGGTGGACAGGGTGACGGCACGCGTGGCCCCACTGCGGACCACCCGGATCTTCGCCCCGAGCGTCGTCGGCACTCCGGGCGGAAGGGGGCAGTTGCGCAGGTCCGGGGCGCGCGCCTCCACGGCCTTGCGCAGCAGGGCGCGCTGGGAGGCCGGGGCGGCGGGCGGCGGCGCGGGCGCGGGGGCCGGCGGCTTCTTCGGCGCGGGCTTCTTCACCACTGGCCTGACGACCACGGGCGCGGGAGGCGGCTCGGGCGGAGGCACCGGGGCGGGTGGAGGCGGGGCGGAAGGCCACAACCAGAACACCACGAGCAGCAACAGGGCCGCGGCCAGCGCCCACCGCCGACGTCGCGCTGGCCGAGCGGGAACGGGCACGCGCCCCCGGCCCCCACGCCCGGCCACGGCCCGACGCCGGAGGGCTCCGGGGGGCCGCCGGACGGCACGGCCCCGGGGGTTCACTCGGGTCTGTCGCGCCGCGCCCCGTCCCTTCATCGCTGGGATTCGGGCAGGCGCAGCAGGCTCGTCCAGCCCTTCGCGAAGCCGCGCGAGTAGGCGGACCAGTCACCGGCCACGGCGGCGCACAGGTCTTCCTGGAACCCCAGATTCCCCTGGTAGTTGTCCAGGCCGATGGCGAAGGGCGCGTAGAAGACGATGGGCGAGGGGCTGATCGCATCCAGCGCGGTCCGCGGGAAGGCGCTCATGGCCGCGCAGCGGGCTCGCATCTGCTCGTAGCTCTCGGTCTCCGAGGTGGAGATGAAGAGGAAGCGCGTCTGCGCCCGTGGCAGGTTCCAGGTGGAGGTGCTGCGGTTGAGCCAGAACGTGGGGCTGCGCGAGCCGCCGAACCAGCCCGCCGGATCCATGGAGCCCGTGCCGCAATCGGAAGCGCCGTAGCCCGACGGGCGTGCGCCGTGGTCTAGCATGACGACGAGCAGTGCGCCCAGCCGGGGGCTGAAGGGCGTGCCGCCCGACGGAGTGCTGTAATCGGGAGCGCTCACCGTCATCCAGCTCAGCCGGCCGCCCATATCCGCCAGCGCCGCCGTGCTGCACACCCGAGGGGCCACGCCACTCGACGAATTGGCCGCGCTCTCCAGCAGGGTCTGTAGCTCCGACGCCGGCAGGTCCTTGCCACTCCGAGCCCAGTACAGCCGCGACTCGTAGAGCGAGGCCACGCCGGTCACCCGGACGTCGAAGCCCTCCGCGGCGAGCTGCGCCGTCATGCCGCGGATGAGCGTGGCATAGGAGGCCGCCAGGTTCGCCGTCCCACGATCGATGCGCACGAGCCAGAGCACGCCCGTGCCCGGGTCACCATTCAGCCCGCTGCCCGGGAAGGAAGCCGTCGGCTCCGGGGAGCCGCCGTCCTTGCCCCCACCGCTCCCGGCATCCACACCGCCACCCCCACCCCCACCGCCGCCCCC
>NZ_DASVSO010000493.1:0-8609 GCF_036388035.1 Archangium sp. | reverse complement strand
GAAGGGCTTGGGTATTACACCAGAGACGTCCAGGTGTTCCCACTGCCGATGCCCGTCACCGCCCACCTTGGCCGTCAGGAAGATCACCGGGATGTCGCGCGTGGCCGGGTCCTCCCGGAGGGCGAGGACAGTGCTGGGGCCGTCCATGCCCGGCATCATCACGTCGAGCAGCACGGCGTCGTAGGCGCCGGCCTCCAGCGCGGCCAGCCCGCGTCCTCCGTCGGGCGCGTGGGAGACGGTGATGCCGTTCTGCCCGAGGTACTGCGCGAGCAGCTCGTACATCCGGGTGTCATCGTCGATGAGGAGGACGCGGGTGGCCATGGGCGGGGTCCGACTCTAACGCGGGCCGGGCTCGGCCGGAGCGTCGATGGCGGGCGCCTGGGCCTGGGGCGCGGGGGGCGTCGCGGTGGGAGGCGGGGCCCACCGCTCCCTGTGGGAGTTGTAGTTGTAATCGTAGCCCCGCCCGTGGTGGCACCCGCCGTACGGCGAGCCGTAGCGGTGCCAGCGGTAGAGGCTGGCGAAGCCAGAGGAGTAGCCGGCGAGGGTACCGAAGGCGAGCAGGGCGATGAGAACGCGGCGGCGCATGGTGGGTTCCTTTCCTGTGTCGGGGTGGAGGACGGCTCAGCAGCGCGAGTAGCCACCGCGCCAGCCGCCGCCGCACCCGCCTCGGGCGTAGCCGTAGCCCCAGCCATGCTCGAGCAGGTCGGCCAACTCGCGCCGCTGCCTGGCGTCCAGCGCCTCGTGGATCTTCGAGAGCGAGGTGCGCAGCGTCTTGCGCAGGTTGTCGACGAGCTCGTCATGCTTCGCGTCCAGCTCGCGCAGGCTGGCCGAGTCGAACGTCTCGCCGCGCAGGGAGCGGGCGATGGCGGCGCGCGTGGCGCTCAGCTCGTCGCGCATCTTCTCGAAGGACTCGGTGAGGTCATCTGCGGCCTGCACGAGGACCTTCTCCTGGCCGGGCGAGGTGTCCAGGCGCTCGAAGAGCCAGCGCATCCGGCCGCGCCAGCTCCGGCGGCCACCGGGTCCACCGTAGCGGTGGTGCCAGCGGCCGCGCCGCAGGGTGTAGAGGAGGCCGGCCAGGCAGGCGGTTCCGAAGACGAATCCGAACATGTGCTGCTCCTTCCGTGAGCGGCCGGGCGGTCAAGGACCCGGCATCCATCGGTTGGTGTAGAAGGTACGGGGGGGGTGTGAAGCGGGCGCCCAGTACTTATGAAGAAGTGTGAAGGTGGCAGGGAGGAATGGGGTGTCCGCGGGGGTCGTTGGTACTCGCAGGCACCCCTGGGTTCGGGGTGTTGGCATCCCCATGTCCGGGATGTCCGTTCGGCAGTCCGCAGAAAGCAGGGATGTGCATGGCTACGGGTACTGTGAAGTGGTTCAACGACGCGAAGGGCTTTGGCTTCATCGCGCCGGATGACGGTGGCGAGGACGTTTTCTGCCACCACTCCGCCATCAACATGGATGGCTTCCGCTCTCTCCAGGAGGGCCAGAAGGTGCAGTACGAGGTGACGCGCGGCCCCAAGGGACTGCAAGCACAGAACGTGCGCACCGCGGGGTGAGGCTGTAACGCGATGGCCTTCGGGCCATCATCCCCTTCGCGCCCGCTCTCACCCCAGAGGAGAGAGCGGGCGTTTCCATTGCGGGGTCCGTGTGGCCCGGCGCTCCTTACCTTGTCCGGCAAAGGACAACCGCCAGCGTGCGCGAAGGAGCCAAGATGGGCGACACGAGTGTGAAGAAGGTTGACTCCCACTTCTCCCCCAAGGGGCAGATGGGACAGAAGTACCTGGCCGGAGGCATCCGGGTCTCCATGCGCCTGTGGGAGAACGAGCAGCCGGCAGAGCCCCTGCCCCCCAGTGCGCGTGACTACGAGACGGTGGGCTACGTCATCAAGGGCCGCGCCGAGCTGCACCTGGAGGGACAGGTGCTGCTGCTCAACCCCGGGGACTCGTGGCTCGTGCCCAAGGGCGCCAGCCACACGTACAAGATTCTCGAGGCGTTCACCGCGGTGGAGGCCACCAGCCCGCCGGCGGGAGTGCACGGGCGCGACGAGAAGAGCCCCACGGGAGAGGCCAAGGCCTGAGCAGCACCGTGCGAGGGAAGGGGAGTGGGCCCTCCTGGATTCGAACCAGGGACCAATCGGTGATGAGCCGGGAGGGAGCGGGTTGGCAGGGGCTCGCCGCCCCTGTCACCGGCCCGCGATCTGCGGAAAGAAGTGGGGTTCCCCACGGGTCGGCAGCGGTGTCGGTTGGCACCGCTTCCACCGCTGCGTGCGACTGGCCGTGGTGCGCCGGTGGTGCGAATCCTGGTGCGGCCGGTGGCCCCGCCGATGCTCAGGTAGAGACGCGGCACCGCGACGCTCTGGTGACGCATGTGCTGCCGCTGGTCGCCCGGATCACTGGCTCACCCCCTTGAGCACGATGCACGCCGGCTCCGCGGCCACGGCCGGGTCCGACTTCAGCAACAGGGCCGTCTTGGCTCGCTAGACCTGCCCGCACTTGCAGGTCGTGACCGTCTCACCGTAAAGGCACACAACCACGGAGGCCCCGTAGGGGCAGCCGATTCGCACCGCCAACACCTGGACGCTCGCCGCGTTCATGCCGCCTCCGGCAGTTACGACAAAAAGGCCGCGAGCTCGTAGTGGGAGGTGGCCAAGCTTGCCCGCTCAAAGAGCCTCCAAGTCCTTGGGACTTGGGGGCTTTTTCCTTTGTCACGGGGTGCTGGTGCCGTACCTTGGTGGCTCCTCTCCCGTCTGATGCAGACCGTGCTGCCCCTCAACGACCTCATCCCCACGCTCCGCAAGGTCATCCCTCGGTTTGCCTCGCAGCCGCCGGATCCCCAGCAGGAGCAGTGTATCCATCACGCTGCGAACGTTCCGCTCCAGATCGTCGCCGGTCCGGGCAGCGGGAAGACGACCGTGCTCGTAGTCCGCGCGCTGCGACTCGTGCTCGTGGATGGGTTACTCCCCGAGCAGATCCTCCTGACGACCTTCACGAATAAGGCTGCGGACGAGCTCCGGACTCGGCTCATCGAGTGGGGCTTCCTCCTCGTCGATCACCTCCGGGCGCACGGCTCCTCCGGCCTCAAGGCGCACCTGGCGAAGGTGGACGTCAACCGCTTCTTGACGGGAACGCTCGACAGCGTCTGCGAGGATGTGCTGCGGAGACTGCGCGCGCCCACGGACGCCGCGCCGGTCCTGCTGGAGGGCTTCGCGGCGAACGCGCTCATGCACCGCCGGGGCTTGACCGGGACGGTCTACAACGGCGGCACGATCGATCCGGATGTGGCGGCGTACCTCGCGGGCTTCACCTTCGATCGGACGAGCCCCTCGAACGTGGCCGAGCTCGTTAAGACCGTGCGCCCGCTGTTCGACCGCTTCTCGCACGACGTCATCGACCTGCAGCGATTCCGGACGCTGGCGACGCATACCTCCGCCCGCGATCTCCTCACGCGCGGGTACGAGGCCTACGTCCAAAACCTGCGCACCAACAATCGCCTGGATTTCGCCCTGCTCGAGAAGGCGTTCCTCGACCGGCTCTCCGCCAACCGGCTCGACAGGTTCACGGACGGACTCCGCGCCGTTCTCGTCGACGAGTATCAGGATACGAACCTGCTCCAGGAGAGCATCTACTTCCAGCTCTTCCGGAAGTGCAACGCGTCGTTCACCGTCGTCGGAGATGATGATCAGTCGCTGTATCGCTTCCGCGGCGCGACGGTGGAACTCTTCCGGGACTTCCGGAATCGGCTCGCGAGCGCCGTTCCCGGCACGAACGCTCAGCGCCTCGACCTCTTCCTCAACTATCGCTCCACGCCCGAGCTCGTCACCTTTTTCAACTCATTCATCGACAACGATCCCGATTTCCGCCCGGCGCGGGTCGCTCCCCCGAAGCCGGCGATCCAAGCGCGGCTGCCCTCGAAGGGTGTGCCCGTCCTGGGGATGTTCCGCGACAAGGCCGAGACGCTGGCGGCGGATCTCGCGTCGTTCCTCGACGATGTGTTCCGGGGGAACGGGCGCGTCGTTCAGTTCCAAGCGGGGCCTGTCACCATCACTCGGGATCCGAACGGAGGTGACTTCGGCGATGCCGTGCTGCTGGCCCACTCCGTCAACGAGTATCAAGCCGGGTTCATGGGGCAGCCGCCCCGGCCTCGCCTGCCCTGTTTCCTGCGGCAGGAGTTGGTCTCCCGGAACATCCACGTCTTCAATCCGCGGGGGCAGGCCCTGCGCGACATCCCGGACATCCAGCAGTTGATCGGCGCGATGCTTGAGTGCCTGGATCCGGCCGGGACGGTGCAGGCCTCGATGCGCCTGCGCCTTGAAGCCAAGCAACACCTCGATACGTTCCGGAACGCGTACGCGCAATACGCCGCCACGACCCCGCCTCCGACCAACCCTCAAGGCCTCTCGGCGTTCGTCACGGCCTGGGGACGCCGCCAGTCACAGTCCACCGCCGCCTGGCCGCGCGAGTGGCCCGTCCTTGAGTTGTGTTTCAAGCTCCTCTCGTGGCTCCCGCGTCTCCGGGACGATCCCGAGGGGCAGGTGCACCTTGAGGCGGTGACGCGCGCTATCAGTCAATCCGCGACCTTCTCGCCCTACCAGTCGCTCGTCCTCGTCGGTTCGGGGATTCACGACCGCCGCAGCGTGGAGAGTGCCCTGCGCGACATCTTTGTGCCGCTTGCCGAGAGCCTGATCGACGTCGACGAGGAGATCATGCCGGCGGTGCCACGGGATCGCTTCTCGCTGATGACCATCCACCAGGCGAAGGGGCTTGAGTACCCGCTGGTCATCGTGGACGTCGCCTCCGACTTCAAGACGAACCACGCGAAGAATCGCTTCAAGCGTTTTCCCGACCAGCCGAGCAATGTCGCCGAGATGGAAGACGATCTGGCGCCTACCTGCGCAGTCGGCGCACTCCGGCAGCAACGGATGCCCTTGCAACGTACCTACGAGGATCTCATCCGGCTCTACTACGTCGCGTACAGCAGGCCTCAATCGGTGCTCCTCCTCGTGGGCCTAGACCCCTGCTTGAAGTACTCGACCACGATCCACAACATCGCCACGTTCTGGAGACGGGACGGCTCCTGGCCCTGGGCAACCCCCTACTCGGGCCGGAGGCCCCCCGGCATGGCCAACGCGATTCCCCTGGAGTTGATCTGATGCTGGAGCGACGCCGAGAGCGCGAGCTGGTTCCCAACTACTCCCTCACGGGAGATCTCCTCTCGTTCATGCGCTGCGGGCTGCAGTACCGCTACCAGAGCGGCAGCGCCCTGCCGCCCTCGAGACCCGTGCAGATGTGGTTCGGCGAGTTCATCCACGGCGTCATGGAGACGGCCTACCGGCTCTGGAAGTCGAGCCAACCGCCGTTCCCCTGGCCTTGCTCGAAGACGCCCTACAACGCGGCCCCTCCTTCCAACCGCGCGGCCCACGACATCGGCGTCATCGGAGACGTCGTCGAGGCGACGCTCGCCGCTGCGGGGAAGAACCCCAGGAGCAGAGACCTGCGCGACAGCGCCTACGAGCGCGCCGAACGAGCGGTGAACGAGCTTGGCCCCCAGCTATTCCCGCTGGTGCAATCAGCCGAGGAGCGGGTCATCGGCACGCGCCCGCTCACCATGCCTGCGGGCATGAAGGGGCGCGCCCGGATGTACGAACTCCACGGGATCATGGACGTGCTGTCCTCGGTGACGGTAGGCGCCACCGGCGGCAACGCGATCTGCGACGCGGTGAGGGCAGTGGTTCCCAACCTGCCGTCTGGTGCCGAGATCATCGTTGACTACAAGGGCGCGGCGCGTCCCTCGACGGCTCATCCGTACTGGAAGCAGGGTGACTGGCAGCTGCAGATGTACGCGTGGCTTCGTTCGAAGCAGCCGAGCGCGGCTCCGGTCGTAGCAGGCGTGCTGATCTACATCAACGAGCTCGCGCTCGGTCAAACCGGCCTCGTCGAACTCCAACGCGACGTCAAGCACGGTCGTACGGACGTGCAGCCCGTGCCGGGCTCTCGCGACGATTACCTGCTGAGGACGTGGTCTCCCGGCGCGCAGACTCCGACCTTCTCCCTGGAGTTTCGGATGCAACGCGCCATCCGAGCGGTGCCCATCACCAATCCGAGCATGACCGCGGCGCTCGCCGCGTTCGACAAGGTCGTCGTTGACATAGAGTCGTGCGTCGCGCGAGAGGCCCAGCACGGGAAGATCATGGCCCACTGGCCAGCGTGCGGAGAGGATTCGACCTGCGACGCTTGTGACTTTCGTCACTTCTGCCCGTCGCCCGCCGCCGCTCGTAACAAGCCGGGCTATCAGCCTTCCGCCCCGGATACCCCATAGGGTCTCTCGTCGCGTTCGGAACGAGGTGACCGCAGGACCCATCTCCGCGCTGCCCTGGTGAGGTGTGGCTGGGGAGGAGCAGGCTCAAGTGCCGCCGCTGCGGACACGTCGAGCATTCGGCCTCCTCCGAGGTGCGCCGCTGCTCCATGGCGGGCTGCGGCTTCACGCTGTGGCCCTCGCCCAAGCCGCGCACCACCCGCTTCCACGACCTGCGGCACACCACGGCCACGTTGCTCCTCAAGGCGCGGGTGCCGCTGGCGGTGGTGCAGCGCATCCTCGGGCACTCCTCGCCCACCATCACGGCGGGCGTTTACGGACACCTCGACGTTGACGACATACGCGCGGGCCTGGAGCAGCTCAGTTTCCAGCCAGCCGAGGAGCCCCTTGCCGAGGTGCTCCCGCTGGCCGTGGGCGGCCCGCATGGTGCGCCGGTGGTGCGGAGTTCGGAAGGTGCGGGGTTCCGCTCCCGCGCCCCGGAGGAAAATCCCGAGGCACGGGGCGGAGTTACAGGGAGTGGGCCCTCCTGGATTCGAACCAGGGACCAATCGGTTATGAGCCGACAGCTCTAACCGCTGAGCTAAGGGCCCTCGAGCCACGCACGGACGGTGCCGAAGCACCGTTCTGACCGAGGGAACTATCGCGCACCCCGCGCGGGCGCAAGAGGGTGTCCGCGCGGGAGGTTCAGCGACTCACGCGCCAGCGCGTGCCCTGGCCCTCCAGGCGCACGCCCTCGGCCTTCAGCCGCCGGGCCTGCTCCACCGCCACGGGGGGCGCGAGCGTCCCGTCCGCGCGGATGACGCGCCACCAGGGCACGTTCTCCAACGTCTTCAGCTCCCGCCCCACGCCGCGCGCCGCTCCCGGCCGCCCCGCGTAGAGGGCCACCTGCGCGTACGAGCGCACCTCGCCCCGGGGAATGGCGCGCACCGCGCGGCGCACGGCCTCGGGGAAGGCGGGGGGCTTGTCTGGCCGGGGCGCCGCCTTCCCGCGTGCGCTCTTGCGTGCCGTCCCGCGCTGGGCCATGGCGGACCTCCTGAAACGACGAAGCCCCCGGTCCAGGAATGGAGCGGGGGCTTCTTCTTACGTCAGGGCGCTGCTAGTTCTCCACGAAGGAGCGCAGGCGCTTGGAGCGGCTCGGGTGGCGCAGCTTGCGCAGCGCCTTCGCCTCGATCTGGCGGATGCGCTCACGGGTCACCTCGAAGTCCTGGCCGACCTCCTCCAGGGTGTGGTCGCTCTTCTCGCCGATGCCGAAGCGCATGCGCAGCACCTTCTCCTCGCGAGGCGTGAGGGTGGCGAGCACCTTCCGCGTCTGCTCGGCGAGGTTCATGTTGATGACCGCGTCCGAGGGCGACACGAGGCTCTTGTCCTCGATGAAGTCGCCCAGGTGGCTGTCCTCCTCCTCGCCAATGGGCGTCTCCAGGGAGATGGGCTCCTTGGCGATCTTGAGGACCTTGCGCACCTTGTCGAGCGGCAGCTCCATCTTCTCCGCGATCTCCTCGGGCGTCGGCTCGCGGCCGATCTCCTGCACGAGGTAGCGGCTGGTGCGGATGAGCTTGTTGATCGTCTCGATCATGTGCACCGGGATGCGGATGGTGCGGGCCTGGTCCGCGATGGCGCGCGTAATCGCCTGACGGATCCACCAGGTGGCGTAGGTCGAGAACTTGTAGCCGCGCTTGTACTCGAACTTGTCCACGGCCTTCATCAGGCCGATGTTGCCCTCCTGGATGAGGTCCAGGAACTGCAGCCCGCGGTTCGTGTACTTCTTGGCGATGGAGATGACGAGCCGGAGGTTCGCCTCCACCATCTCCTTCTTGGCCTGCCGGGCCTCCTTCTCGCCCTTCTGGACCTGCTGGACGATGCGGCGGAACTCGCTGATGTCGACGCCCACATACTGGCCGACCGCCGCCATCTCGGCACGCAGCTCCTCGATCTTCGGCGCCGACCGCTCGATCAGCATCTGCCAGCCGCGCCCGGCCTTCTGGCCCATGCGGTCCAGCCAGGCGGGGTCGAGCTCGCTTCCGCGGTATTCGTCGATGAACTCGCGCCGGTTGATGCGCGCCTGGTCGGCGAGCTTCACCATCGCCGAATCGATGGTCATGATCCGCTTGTTGATGCCGTAGAGCTGGTCGATCAGCGCGTCGATGCGGTTGGTGTGCAGGTGCAGCGAGTTCACCAGCGCCACGATCTCGGAGCGCAGCTTCTGGTAGGTCGCCTCCTCGGCCGCGGAGAAGGTTCCGTCCTCGTTCAGCGTCGCGGCCATGCGGGCGTCCTGCATGTCCGACAGCTTGGCGAAGTCGCGG
>NZ_DASVSO010000492.1:0-11578 GCF_036388035.1 Archangium sp. | reverse complement strand
CAGAGGCCCAGCCTGAGTGGGCGGCTCCTGCCGAGGAGCAGTCTGCTGTCGAAGTGCAGGCCGAGTGGGCCACTCCCTCCGAGGGACAGACCGACTGGTCCGCTCCCGCCGAGCCCCAGCCCGTCATCGAGGTCCAGGGCGAGTGGGCTACTCCCGCCGAGGAGCAGCCCGTCCTCGAGGCCCAGCCCGAGTGGGGTGCTCCCGCCGAGCAGCCTGCTGTCGAGGCTCAGCCTGAGTGGGCCACTCCCGCCGAGGAGCAGCCTGCTGTCGAGGCACAGGCCGAGTGGACCACTCCCGCCGAGGGACAGACCGACTGGTCCGCTCCTGCCGAGGAGCAGCCCGTTCTCGAGGCCCAGCCCGAGTGGAGCGCTCCCTCCGAGGAGCAGCCCGTCGCCGAGGCGCAGGCCGAGTGGGCCACTCCCGCCGAGGCCCAGCCCGAGTGGTCCGCTCCGGTTGAGGAGCAGCCCGTTTTCGAGGCCCAGCCCGAGTGGAGTACTCCCGCCGAGGAGCAGCCCGTCGCCGAGGCTCAAGCCGAGTGGGCCACTCCTGTCGAGGGACAGACCGACTGGTCCACTCCCGCCGAGGAGCAGCCTGTTGCCGAGGCGCAGCCCGAGTGGGCCACTCCCGCCGAGGCCCAGCCCGAGTGGGGCGCTCCGGTTGAGGAGCAGCCCGTCCTCGAGGCCCAGCCCGAGTGGGGCGCTCCTGCCGAGGCCCCCGCCGCGGAGGGACAGACCGACTGGTCGGCTCCCGTCGAGCAGCAGCCTTGGATGGGCGCCGCCGAGCCGTCGGCCCCCGTCGAGCTCCAGCCTCAGTGGGCGTCCGAGAGCGCCGCGCAGGACTGGAACGCTCCCGTCGAGGCCCAGCCCGAATGGAACACCCCCGTTGAGGAGGTGCAGTCCGAGTGGGTCGCTCCCGCCACGGATGCACAGCCTCTCGTCGAGGCAACCCCCGCGGATCAGGGCACGGCCTGGGGCGGCGAGCCCCAGCCCCAGGGAGAGTGGGCCAGCGCGCCCGCGGAGACGAGCTGGAACGCACCCGTCGAGAGCCAGGGTGAGTGGAACGCGACGGCCCACGACGCCGAGCAGCCCCTGAGCCCCGAGGCGAGCCAGACCTGGTCGGCCGCGGAGCCAGAGGCCGGTGCGCAGGAGCACTGGTCCGGCCAGCAGCAGGCGTCCGCGTGGGGTCAGAACGACGGCGGGTACAGCACGCCCGTCGAGGACCTCTCGGACTCCGAGCAGGTGCTCGAAGCCGACCTCCCGGTCATGGAGGCCGAGCCCGAGATGCCCGAGATCGACCTGGGCGCGCCCGAGGCCGACCTCCCGGTCATGGAGGTCGAGCCCGAGATGACGGAGATCGATCTCTCGGAGGACATCGTGGAGCCGCCCTCCGTGGCGGTGCCGGTGGCGCCCGCGCCCAGGGCCGCGGCCCCCGTGATGCCTCCGAGGCCTCCCCCGGCCCCGGCGATGCCTCCGCCTCCGCCCATGGAGCCCCCGGCTCCCGTGGTGGCGGCCCCGAGGGCTCCCGTGACTCCGGCGACGGCTCCGGTGCTCGTGCCTGGGGCGCCTCCGCCTCGGGTCTCGCAGCTCGCCACGCAGACGGTGCGGGCCTCGGCGCAGCCGGCGTCCCCCGTGCCCATGGCCCCCATCAACGCCTTCATCGAGGGCGAGCACCGGGTCATCATCCACACGGTGGAGGGCCAGGTGAAGCGCGGTGCCATCCGCGACGTGGACCTGCTCGACGAGGCCATCCCGCTCGAGCAGCAGACCGGCTTCGCCCCCGAGCGCATCCCGGTCACGCGCGTGAAGGCCGTCTTCTTCATGCTCGCCACCGGCAGCCGTCCGCCGCAGCCCGACGGGCAGAAGATCCGCGTCACCTTCACTGACGGTCGCCAGGTGGCCGGCTTCTCGCACGACTACAAGAGCACCGGTCAGGGCTTCTTCGTCATCCCCGCGGACACGCGCACCAACACCTCGCGCATCTTCATCTACCGCGCGAGCGTGCAGGCCGTCGCCGAGGGCTGAGCCGCCCGCCTCGCGCCGCCGGGAGTCCCACCGGCGGCGCCCCTCCCCTCGCGGCCGTGGCCCGCAAATGAAAGAGGGGCCTCGTCACCGAGACCCCTCCGGGCTTACCGCCCCATGCTGCTCAGACGATTACTTGGTGTCCTTGGCCGTCTTGGCCGGGGCCGCCTTGGCCGGAGCCGCCGCCGCGGGAGCCGGGGCCTGCTTCTTGTTCAGCTCGAGGTCCAGGGTGATGGAGACCTCCTCGCCCACGGCCACGCCACCGGTCTCGAGGACCTTGTTCCAGCCCAGGCCGAAGTCCTTGCGGTTGAGCTTCGCGGTGGCCACGCCGCCGCGCTTGGTGTTGCCCCAGGGATCCTTCGCCTCGGAGGTGAAGCCCTCCACGTCCAGCACCACCGGCTTGGTCACGCCGTGCATGGTCAGGTCACCGGACACCTTGAGGTTGGCACCGGCCTGCTCCACCTTCGTCGACTTGAAGGTGATGGAGGGGTACTTCGCGGTGTCGAAGAAGTCCGGGCTGCGCAGGTGCTCGTCGCGCTTGGGCTCGTTGGTGTTGATGGAGGCGGCGTCGATGGTGGCCTCGATGGTGGACTTGGTGATGTCCTTCTCATCGATGTTGGCCGTGCCGGCGACCTTGCCGAAGGAGCCGCGCACGTTGGACACCATCATGTGCTTCACGGAGAACTGCGCGCCCGAGTGGGCCGAGTCGATGACGTACTCGGCGGCGAAGGCGAACGAGGGGGCGGCGAGCACGAGGGCGGCAACGGCGGGCTTCAGAGACAGCTTCATGGTGTTTCTCTCCAATGGGGACTGCGGACTGCGGGTTTCATCCACGCAGCGCGAAGCTGCGCATGGACAGGGTTGCGTAATGGAAGCCCTCGAACACGGGGGTGACCCGATCCTCGGGGAGGGCGGCACCAAGGACGAAGAAGAGCGGGAGCAAGTGCTCGGCGGTTGGATGCGCGAGCCGCGCGTGCGGTGCGCTCGTCCAGGACTGTACCCCGACGAAATCCCGCGCGGCGAGCCTCTCGGCCACCCACCCGTCGAACTCCCTTGCCCAGGCTTCAGCCGGCGCGGCTTTGTCCCGCCAGGCGAGCCGGCGCAGGTTGTGGGTGAGCCCGCCGCTGCCCACGAGGAGCACGCCCTCGGCGCGCAGGGGGCGCAGGGCCTCGCCCATCCTCGCCACGTCCGCCGCGGAGGCACCCCAAGGCAAGGACACCTGCACCACGGGTGTACGCGCCGCCGGGTACGCCAGCCGCAGGGGAATCCACGTGCCATGGTCCAGCCCGCGCGCGACATCCGCCACGGCCGTCAGCCTCGCCGCGTCCAGCCGCGCCACGATGTCGCGCGCCAGCTCGGGAGCCCCGGGGCTCGGGTACGTCAGCCGGTAGAGCGGCTCGGGAAAGCCGCCGAAGTCATAAATGAGCGGAGGGGCCGCGGACGCGGTGACGCGCACCTCGTTCAGCGTCTCCCAGTGGCCGGACACCACCACCAGCGCGCGCGGGGCCACGCTCTCGCCAAAGGCCTTCATCGCCTGGGGGTACGCGTCCGTCTCCAGCGCCACCATCGGGGAGCCGTGGGACACGAAGAGCGCCGGCATCACCGCCGCACCCTTGCCTCCCAGCACGCCCGCCATGCCGGCGGCTGCCGCTGCCTGCAACACCTCCCGCCGATTCAGGTCCGCGCTCATCTTGGGGGAGCTTCATAGCAACCCCCGGGCCAGCCACTCAACCTTCCAACCCCCTGAAATTACTCGAAAGCATCACCGGGGGTCGCACGGGGGCTCTCAAAACGATAGAGAAGACCCTCATCCTGAGAGGGAGGAGCCATGGCGCCGAGACTGGAGCTGGACCTGAGGGAGCTGCTGTCCTTCGAGCCGACGGGGGGCCTCATCCACTTCGCGCGCCAACGGGTGCTGCTGTTGGACCCGGTGGCGCTGGGGCTGCTGCGCAAGGAGCTCATCTCCACGCTGGGGCTGACGGCGACGCGCGGCATCTTCACCCGGCTGGGCTTCGCGCATGGCTGGCGCACGGCGGAGACGATGAAGAACGCCTTCCCCTGGGAGGACGAGGCGCAATGGCGCCGGGCGGGTGGGCGGCTGCACACGCTGCAGGGCCAGGTGGTGCTGGAGCGGGTGGAGCGAGGCCCCGAGGAGGGACCGGAGCCCTTCGCGGAGGCGCTCTGGCATGACTCGTACGAGGCGGAGCAGCACCTGCTGCACTTGGGCAAGGCGGAGGAGCCGGTGTGCTGGGCACTCACGGGCTTCGCCAGCGGCTACATGAGCTACTGCAACGGCAAGCCCGTGTACTGCATCGAGACGCGCTGCGTGGGGAAGGGAGATCCGGTGTGCCAGATCCTCGGCAAGCCGGAGGAGGAGTGGAGCCTCGAGTGCCGCGAGGCGCTGCGCTTCTACGAGACGCAGTGCATGGAGGGGGCGCTGGCGCAGGTGACGGACGCGCTCAAGCAGGCCGAGCGCAAGCTGCGGGCGAAGCGCCAGACGCTGGCGCGGGTGTCGGGCGTGCCGGAGGACCCCGCGGGCATGGTGGCGCGCACCGAGGCCATGCAGCAGGTGCTCAACCTGGCGCGCCGCGCGGCGAAGGTGGACTCCACGGTGCTCATTACCGGCGAGAGCGGCGTGGGCAAGGAGCGCATCTCGCGGCTCATCCACGACGAGTCGGGCCGGGCGCACAAGGCCTTCGTGGCGGTGAACTGCGCGGCGGTGACGGAGAGCCTGCTGGAGAGCGAGCTGTTCGGCCACGCGAAGGGCGCCTTCACGGGGGCCACGCATGACCGGCCGGGGCTCTTCGAGGCGGCGCACGGCGGCACGCTCTTCCTGGACGAGGTGGGCGAGGTGCCCGCGTCGATGCAGGCCAAGCTGCTGCGCGTGCTGCAGGAGAGGGAGGTGCGGCGCGTGGGGGAGAACCAGAGCCGCAAGGTGGACGTGCGGGTGGTGGCGGCCACCAACCGCAACCTCGCGGCCGAGGTGGTGGCGGGCCGCTTCCGGCAGGACCTCTACTACCGCCTGCGGGTGATTGAGCTGCGGGTGCCCGCGCTGCGCGAGCGGCGCGACGACATCCTGCCGCTGGCGAGGCTGCTGCTGGCGGAGGCGACGGAGCGGATGGGGCGCCGGGTGACGGGGCTGTCACCGGAGGCGGCGGACCAGCTGCTGCGCTACGGGTGGCCGGGCAACGTGCGCGAGCTGGCCAACGCCATCGAGCGCGCGGTGGCGCTGTGCGAGGGCTCGCGGGTGGAGCGGGACGATCTGCCGGAGGAGGTGCGCGCGGCGCCCCCGAGCCTGCTGCCGGGGGACTCGCCGCGCACGCTGGAGGCGATGGAGCGCGAGTACATCCTCGCGGTGCTGGCGCGCAACGGAGGCAACCGGGCGCGCACCGCGGAGCAGCTCGCCATCGGCGTCGCCACGCTCTACCGCAAGCTCAAGCAGTACGGCGAGGCGGAGCCACCCAACTGAGCGCGGCTAGTTGAGGTACTTGTCCGACGGCCGCTCCTCGGAGATGACGCGCAGGTGGCGCGAGCGGTTGTGCAGCTGCCGCTGCAGCCGCGCGTGCTGCAAGCGCAGCCACAGCTTCCGGGGGCTGCCGCCGCGCATGTAGATGAAGGTGATGCCCAGCGCGAAGAGCTCCGGCACCTGGGTGCTCCAGTGGGAGGTGAGCACGTTGAGCAGCACGAAGCCGGCGCCGATGCCCGCCAGCACGTTGCCGGTGACGGGGATGCCCCAGAAGTTCGCCTGCCCGCGCCCGATGGACATGCCGTAGGCCACCCAGGCGATGGTGCCCATCACGAACCCACCGGGATAACCGGCGGGCAGTTGCACCACCAGGGAGAGCAGCGCGGTGAGGAATCCCGCGAGCGCCGTGCCGCCCCACAGCACCCACAGCAGGCGCCGCGAGCCCCAGCTCATCTCCAGGCCGCCGCCGATGGAGTAGAGGATCATCGCGCCGAAGATGATGCCCATCGGGCTGCGCTCGATGAACGCGTAGGTGAAGGGCTGCCACAGCCACAGCCGGGAGAAGACGCCGTTGGGCGTGAGCAGCAGCAGGTCCCCGAGGCCACCGCGCGCCAACAGGGACACCACCGAGCCCGCCACGAGCCCGATCGCCAGCCTGGCCGCCATGGATTCCACGCCGGCGAAGCCGAATCCTCCGCCGCCGCCGCCAAAGCTCCGCATCGGTCGCATCAAGTCGTCCTCCACTCGGGGCACCCGAGAGTCGTCCAAAGGTGGGGGAACCGGGCGCGCTTCGCAACCGATTCGTCCACTTCCAGGCGCCCCAAACGCCGAAGGGCGCCCATCCCCATGATTGGGGAGAGCGCCCAGCGAGCGACGTCACGGTGAGACGTCCAGCTCAGGACTTGTGGCGGTAGAACAGGGTGATGGTCAGGCAGTGGAACTCCTTGTCGGAGGACTGCGTGACGATCTTGTCCACCACGTCGACGTTCGTGTTCTCCTTGAGCCACTTGGTGATGTTCTCACCCATGTTCTCACGGTCACGCGCGAGCGTGGTGGAGAACACCTTGACTCCCGTGAAGCTGATGACGCCCATTCCGACCCTCGTATAGACCAGAGATTCCGCACGTTTACCGCGAGTACCGACGGTCATCAAGGAAACGGCCCCAAATTCCAGCCCTTCCCCTGCTCTGAAGGTGACATCCCACCCTACCCGGCAGGAGGGGCGAGCAGCCGGAGACGTGGCCCCGGCTGCCCCCCGGTGCGTCTTTAGCGAGCGGCCCCGGCACGCCGGGCCTGACAGGTGACCTCGTCCTTGCACGAGGGCCCGATGCCGTCCGGGTGGGGCCCCAGGGGCGTCTTGTCGCTCTCCTCCACGCCACACACCACACACTTGCGCTTGCGGTTGCGGCGCTCGGCACGCCGCTGCTCGGCGATCGCCTTGGCCCGCTCCCGGGCCGCCTTCGCATCCAGCTCGTTGCTCATCGTCATCTTCCGTTGGATTCGTCCGAAACCCGAGGGCTCAGAGCGCCTCGATCAGCAGCGCGATGCCCTGGCCCCCGCCGATGCAGGCCGAGCCGATGCCGTAGCGGGCCCCCCGGCGCTTGAGCTCGTAGGCGAGCGTCATGGTGATGCGCGCGCCCGAGGCCCCCAGCGGGTGGCCCACCGCGATGGCGCCACCATTCACGTTCGTCTGGTCGCGCGGCAGCCCCAGCTCCTTCTCCACCGCGAGGTACTGCGGCGCGAAGGCCTCGTTCACCTCGAAGAGGTCCACGTCCCCCAGCTTGCACTGGGCGCGCTCGAGCAGCCGGCGGATGGCCGGCGCCGGGCCGATGCCCATCACCTTCGGGTCGCACCCGGAGATGCCCCAGTTGACCAGCCGGGCCAGGGGCTTCAGGCCGTGCTTCTCCGCGAAGGAACGGGTGACCATCACCATGGAGCCCGCGCCGTCGCAGATGCCGCTGGCGGCGCCCGCGTGCACCACGCCGTCCTTCTTGAAGACCTTGGGCAGCTTCTTCAGGCCCTCCACCGTGGTGTCCGGCCGGTTGTGCTCGTCCCGGGCGAACTGCGTCTCGCCCTTCTTCGTCTTCAGCGTCACGGGGACCAGCTCCTGCTCGAAGCGGCCGGACTCCTGGGCGGCGGCGAAGCGCTTCTGGGTGAGCACCGCGTACTCATCCACCGCGTCCTGCGAGATGGAGTAGTCCACCGCGAGCTGCTCGGCGGTGAGCGCCATGGGGTTGCCGGTGTAGCTGTCGGTGAGGGCGCTCCAGAGCATGTCCTCCATGCCGCCCTTGCCCAGCGGAATGCCGAAGCGGGCGCCGCGGATGACGTGGGGCGCCTGGCTCATGGACTCGGTGCCGCCGGCCAGCACGCAGTCGGCCTGCTCGGTGACCATCATCTCCGCGGCGGTGACGAAGGCCTGGAAGCCCGAGCCGCACAGCCGGTTGACGCCCAGCGCCGGCACCGGCACCGGCACCCCCGTGCGCAGGCCCACGTGCCTGGGCAGGTAGATGGCGTCCGCGCTCGTCTGCACCACGTTGCCGTAGATGACGTGCTGGACGGACTCCGGGGACACCTTCGCCTGGGCGAGCGCCGCGCGCGCCGACTCCACCGCCAGGTCCGTGGCGCTCAGGTCCTTGAGCGCGCCGCCGTACGTCCCGAACGGGGTACGCTTTCCGGACACAAAGTAGATTTCCTCGGACTTGGACACGCTCTTCATCGCGGGGGGCTCCAGACAGGCTGAAAAGATTCGCTCTTCCTACTCCTGGTGGGCGCGCGGTGCACGCCCAAGGTGCATCACGTCGAGCGCCCGCCTCCCAGGAAGAGGCTGGCGACGATGGCAAGGGCGACGACCGTCCACAACACTCCCTGGACGTTCTGTCGTCGAATCTCCTTTTGACCCGGTCCCCGGTACCACGCCTGCCCGGCTCGCAACCGGGCGTCCTGGGAAAAATCCTCCGTGGGAACGAGCCCTTGGAGTCGCTCCTGGTGAGCCCGCAGCAAGCGCTCGGGAGAGGTCTCCGCGAGGCCTCCCGAGCGATAACGGCCGGGGACCTCGAATCCCGGCCGGGGGTAGCCGAAGGTGAGCACGAACCCCTCCGGGGCGAGCGGGGTGAGCAGGTAGAGGCGAGGCTTGCCGTCCGCCGCGAAATGAAGGGTGGCGAAGGCGCGCTCGGTGGGGTGGGCGAAGTCATAGGCGCGGGTGGCGCGCCGGAAGCGGGGCTTCTCCTCGTGGGCCCCGAGCGGGACGAAGCCGAGCGCCCGGAGCTGGCTGGCCAGCGGGGTGAGCGCGAGCGGCAGGCCCATCGCGTCCCCGGGGGCCACGGGCCGGACCCGCACGCTGTCGGGGAAGAAGAAGAGGACGGCGCGCCAGAAGTTGAGGAACAGCAGCATGCCGGCCATCCCCAGCATGGCGATCGCGATGACGAGCTGGATGACGGCATTCATGTCGGGGCTCCCGGGAGCAAGGGGCGCGCACCCTAGTGGAAAACCCACCCGAGGGGAGCGCGCGCGTACCGATCCTTTGAGCCCTCACTTCCAGCACACGGCGGACGAGCCCAACGGGCGCCTCCTGGCCCCAAGCCCAAGGAGCGGGCACACGTCAATTTTTCTCCCCTTGTCGCCGTTCAACACCGCACAATTGGCCGCCTGGCGCGGATGGATCCGCGAAGCAGCCTCACCTACGCAGGGGAAAGATGATGTTGCTGTCTTGGAAGAACCGGCGAGAGACCACGCTGGCGGGCCGTCTGTCTTGGATTGTCCCCCTCCTGTTGAGCGTCACGGGGCCGAGCACGGCCCTCGCTCTCGCGCCTCGCGCCGCTCCCACCGCCAAGGCACCCGCGTCGGCGGCCAAGACACCCGCGCCGACCCCTCCGGCACCCGCGGCGGTCACCACCAAGCCGGCCTGTTCCTTCGACGCGCCGGCGGTCGTGGAGCAGGAGGGTGAGTTCAAGGGCCGTCGCCGGCTCGCGCTCGTGGTGGGGGTCGGCAAGTACAAGAACGCCCCCAAGCCGCCCAACCTCGTCGGTCCGCCCAAGGACGCCGACCGCATGTACAAGCTGCTGACGGATCCCGTGGAGGGCATGGGCTTTCCCAAGAACAACGTCTGCCTGCTCAAGGACAGCGACGCGACCCTGGCCAACTTCGAGAAGGCCTTCGACCAGGGTCTGGTGAAGCGCGCGCAGGATGGCGACGTGGTGGTCGTCTACTTCGCCGGCCACGGCTCCCAGGCCAAGGACGGCAACCTGGACGAGCCGGACCTGCAGGACGAGACCCTCCTGCTCTACGACTCCCGCACGAACGGCGTCCCCGACCTGGTCGACGACAAGCTCAACCAACTGCTGGGCGGGCTGTACAAGAAGATGAACGGCGAGAACGCGGGGAAGGAGCAGAACGTCACCGTCGTCCTGGACTCGTGCAACTCGGGCACGGCCACCCGTGGCGACGAGAACACCACCACCCAGTCCCGCTACTTCGACACCACCAAGGACACCCTGGACCTGCGCTCCGGAATCCCGGCCGCCTCGCCCACGGGTGCTGCCTGGGACGGCGAGGATCTCCCGGGTCTCTCCTTCATCTCCGCCGCCGTGGACGGCACGCCCGCCTTGGAGATGAACGGCGAGGGCGTCTTCACCACCGCTCTCATCCAGACCCTCCGTGACGCGGGGGGCACGTCCCTCACGTATGGCCAGCTCCAGCTTCGCCTCAACCCGCTCGTCGCGGCGCGCCGCAGCCCCCAGAAGGTCCAGGTGCAGGGCTCCCGGCCGGACCTGAAGGTCTTCGGGGCGTCCACCGTCCAGCGGCCCGCGAGCTACTCGGTCGCCTCCCGTGTCGATCTCACGACGAAGAGGCTCGAGCTGAAGGGCACCCCGCTCCCGGGCTGGAGCCGTGGCGCCCAGGTGCGCATCTACAACCTGCCGGGGACGCAGGGCCCGGCGGCGACCCTCGCTGACCTCAAGGACCCGAAGAAGGCGAAGGCCACCGGCGTCGTCTCCGAGATGAAGGGCGTCGAGGGCGCGACGGTGGAGCTCTTGGACAAGCTCGATGAGACGAGCAAGGCCCGGCTCGAGTCGATCCACCCGGGCGACATCGCCGTGCTGTACCTGCCCGGCAAGGAATCCGTCTCCATCCGGGTGCGCCTCGCCACCGGCAAGCCGGGCGGCATTCCGGCGGATCGCGCGCAGCTCATCACCAAGGCCCTCGAGGAGAACCCGGACCTCAAGAACACGGTGGTGGTCTCGCAGCCGAAGGACAAGTTCCCCGAGGAGTGGACGCTGAGCCTGAACAGCGAGAGCAAGCTGCAGCTCTTCGACCCGGCCAACAACCTGCGCATGACCTATGACACCAGGCCCAAGACCCCGGAGGAGGCTGCCGCGGTCGCCAGGAACCTCGGCCAGCAGGCCCGGCAGAAGGCCCTGCTCCAGGTGCAGGGCGAGGCGGGTGACGACTTCAAGAATGACAAGACCCTGCAGGTCCAGCTGGTCCCCGTCACGAAGGGGAACGCGAAGTGCGCGGAGGCCGCCCCGCTCTGGGACAGCGAGCGCTACCCCGCGGGCACCGCCGAGGTGGAGCTGCCGCTCACCGTCTGCTACCAGGTCCGGGTCAAGCTGGCCGATGACGCCAAGGACATCCCCCTGTACGTGGGCGGCGTGCTCCTGAGTGGGGATGGCTCCATCACGGGCTTCCCCAACCCGGCCAAGGAGCAGCAGTTCATCGTCCTGCGGCCGGGACAGACGCGCGAGTACACCTTCTCGATGGTCAAGAGGGCCGTGCCTCCCATCAACGCGCGCGACCACCTGCTGGTGTTCGGCACCCGGGAGCAGGTCAAGTGGGCGGACCTCACGGAGCCGGCCGCGAGCCGAGGCACCACCTCCGGGCTGCAGGGCGCCCTGGCCGCCTACATGGGTGGCGGAGCCCGCGGCGCCGCGGACGTGGAGGTCTCCGATGCCAACACCTGGACCTCGAGCCACGTCTCCCTGGTCTCCGTGGTCAACAGCGGCTTCGTGGACTCGGGCTCGGAGCAGAAGACCGACAAGCGCGAGTTCACCCTGCAGCACTACGACATCCGCGAGCAGCTCCCCGCGAACAAGGACTCCGC
>NZ_DASVSO010000491.1:0-8499 GCF_036388035.1 Archangium sp. | reverse complement strand
GGCATGGTGGTGCTCAAGAAGCTGTCGGACGCGCTGCGGGACGGAGATGCCGTCTACGCCGTCATCCGCGCCACCGCGTCCAACCAGGACGGCCGCACCCCCGGCATCACCGTGCCCAGCGGCGAGGCGCAGAAGACGCTGGCGCGCGAGGCGCTGGACCTGGCGGGCATCGCCCCGGGCCAGGTGCGCTACATCGAGGCGCACGGCACCGGCACGCCGGTGGGTGACCCCATCGAGGCCAAGGCGCTGGGTGAGGTGTTCGGCTCGGGGCGCCCCGAGGGTGAGAAGTGCCTGGTGGGCTCGGTGAAGACGAACATCGGCCACCTCGAGGCGGCCGCGGGCGTGGCCGGCCTCATCAAGGCGGCGCTGGTGCTGAAGAACAAGCAGGTGCCGCCGCACCTGCACCTGCTCCAGCCCAACCCCAACATCGACTTCGACAAGCTGAAGCTGCGCGTGGCCCAGAAGCTGGAGCAGCTGCCCGAGGGCGAGGGCCCGGCCTTCGCGGCGGTGAACTCGTTCGGCTTCGGCGGTACCAACGCGCACGCGGTGCTGCAGGAGGCCCCGGCGGTGGTGGCGCGTCCGCCCGCGAAGGTGGCGGCGCGTCCGGCGCTCATGCCCCTGTCGGCGCGCAGCGCCGAGTCGCTGCGGCGCCTGGCCGTGACGTACCGCGAGCTGGCGGAGCGCAACGAGAGCCAGCCCGAGGGCGCGCCGCTGCTCTCCGAGCTGACGGGGGCGGCGGCGCACCGGCGCAGCCACCACCCGCACCGTCTGGCGGTGGTGGCCCGCTCCTACCGGGAGCTGGCCGAGTCGCTGGGCGCCTTCGTGGACAACGTCGAGCGGCCGGGCGTGGTGGCGGGCCAGGCCAGCTCGCGCACCAAGGTGGACGTGGCGTTCGTCTACACGGGCATGGGCCCGCAGTGGTGGGCCATGGGCCGGGCGCTGCTGGAGTCCGAGCCCGTCTTCCGCGAGGCGATGGAGCGCGTGGACGCCATCCTCCGTCCGTGGACGGGCTGGTCCCTGGTGGCGGAGCTGAGCGCGGAGGAGTCCCGCTCGCGCATGGGCGAGACGCAGATCTCCCAGCCCGCCAACTTCGGCATCCAGGTGGCCCTCACGGAGCTGCTGCGCTCCTGGGGCCTGAATCCCTCGGCCATCGTCGGCCACAGCGCCGGCGAGGCGGCGGCCTTCTGGGCCGCGGGCGCGTACACGCTGGAGCAGGCCTGCCTCGTCATCTACACGCGCAGCCGCCTGCAGCACCGCACGTCCGGCCAGGGCAAGCTGTATGCGCTGGGAATGCCGTACGACCAGGCGCTGGCGGTCATCGACGGCCACAAGGGCGTGTCCATCGCCGCCATCAATAGCCCCAGCGCGGTGACGCTGGCGGGCGATCCGGAGGTGCTCGAGCGCATCACCGCGCCCCTGCTGGAGAAGGGCGTCTTCTGCAAGCCGCTCAAGGTGGACGTGCCCTTCCACAGCCACTACATGGAGCCGCTGCGCGACGAGCTGCTGGAGTCGCTGCTGCCGCTCGAGCCGTCCGCCGCGACGCTGCCGCTGTACTCCACCGTGACGGGCCAGCTCGCGGAGGGCCCGGAGCTGGACGCCAGCTACTGGTGGCTCAACGTGCGCGACCCGGTGTACTTCGCCTCGGCGACGTACAAGATGCTGGAGGACGGCTACCGCGTCTTCCTGGAGATCGGCCCGCACCCGGTGCTGTCCAACTCCATCCAGGAGTGCTCGCAGCAGCGCAATGTGACGGTGCGCGCGCTGCCCACGCTGCGCCGCGGCGGTGACGACCACCAGAACCTGCTGGGCGCGGTGGGCGCGCTGTACACGGCTGGCGTGGAGCCTCGCTGGGAGGAGCTGGCGCCCGCGCCCTCTCGCCCGGTGAAGCTGCCCACCTACCCGTGGGAGCGCCAGCACAACTGGGACGAGTCCGCGGAGGCTCGCGCCGACCGCCTGGATCGCTCCACGCACCCGCTGCTGGGTCGGCGTCAGGTGACGCCGCAGCCCATCTGGCACGGCCAGGTGGATCGCAACTCGCCCGGGTACCTGGTGGATCACGCCATCCAGGGCGCGGTGGTGTTCCCCGGCGCCGGCTACATCGAGCTGGGTCTGCAGGCGCTGCGGCAGGCCACCGGCCGCGCCACGGGCCCGGTGGAGCTGTGCGACATCCGCTTCCACAGCGCGCTCTTCCTGCGGGAGGAGCCCACGGACGTGCGCACCGAGGTGCAGCCGGACGGCCTGCGCTTCACCGTGTTCAGCCGCACCGGCGTCACCGAGTCGTCGTGGAGCCGGCATGCCTCGGGCAGCATGCGCTCGGCGGCCCCCCGCAGGGCGCGGGGCGAGAGCCTCCAGGCGCTCCAGGCGTCCTTCCTCAGCGCCGAGGTGCTGGAGGCGGAGGAGTGCTACACGCGGCTGCGCTCGCTGCAGTTCGAGTACGGCCCTGTCTTCCAGGGCCTGCGGCGGCTGGCGCTGCGGGACGGCGAGGCGCTGGCCCGCATCGAGCTGCGGGCCGAGCAGCTCGAGGGGCTGGCGGGCTACGAGATCACCCCGCCGCTGCTGGACGCGTGCTTCCAGGTGCTCATCGCCGGCAGGCAGGCGAAGGGCGGCTCCACGGACGTCTTCCTGCCGGTGGGCATCGAGCGGCTGGCGGTGCACGGGCCGCTGGTGGGCTCGCTCTGGGCGCATGGCCGCATGCGGCAGGTGGACCGGCGGGCCATGGTGGGCGACCTGGAGATCTTCTCCGAGGACGGGCGCCTGCTGGTGTCGCTGGAGGGCCTGCGCGTCAAGTCGCTGGAGGCCGAGGGCGACGGCAAGGGCCTGCGCAGCCTGTTCCAGTCGCTGACGTGGGCGCAGGTGCAGCCGGGCACCCGGAAGGAGAAGCGCGAGGTGCGCGGACCCTGGGTGCTGCTGTCGGACGGCACGGGCACGGCCCGGGCGCTGGCCGAGCGCATCGAGGCGGGTGGCGGCTCGGTGGTGCACGTGCGGCCGGGCGCGGCGTTCTCCGCGTCGGCGGACGGTCGCCACTTCGAGGTGAACCCGGGCAGCGTGGAGGACTTCGGCCAGCTGCTGGGCGCGCTCTCACAGGGCGAGCGGCCGGGACAGCTCGTCCACCTGTGGGGCCTGGACGCGCCGGAGGCCCGCGCGCTCACGGCCAAGGGGCTGATGGAGGCGCAGGGCGCGGGCACGGTGGCGCTGCTGCACCTGGGACAGGCGCTGGAGAAGGCCGTGTGGCCCCAGCCGCCGCAGTTGTGGATCGTCACCCGCGGGGCGCGCGCCGTCACCGGCGACTCGCACCCGCTGGCGGTGGCCCAGAGCCCCATCTGGGGCTTCGGCGCATCGCTCTTCCAGCAGGAGCACCCGGAGCTGGCGGGTGGCCTGGTGGACCTGGAGCCCGGGGCGCCCGCTGGTGAGGCGGCCGCGCTGCTGGCGCTCATGACGGAGCCTCCGGCGGACACCCAGATGGCGCTGCGTCAGGGCAACCTGTGGAGCGACCGGATGGAGCTGGCGCCGCAGCTCGCGGACGGCTCGCTGCCGGCGCGCATGCGCCCGGACGGCACGTACCTCATCACCGGCGGTCGCGGCGGGCTGGGCCTGCTGTTCGCGCGCTGGCTCGTCGAGCGGGGCGCGCGCCGGCTGGTGCTGGCGGGCCGCACGCCGCTGCCCGAGCGCCGGGACTGGCACACGGTGGCGCCCGACTCCTCCGTGGGCCGGCAGATCGCCGCCATCCGCGAGCTGGAGGCCCTGGGCGCCAGCATCCACGCGGTGGCGCTGGACGTGTCGGACGAGGCGCAGGTGCGGGACTTCCACGCGTCCTTCCGCCGCGAGGGGTGGCCGGCGTTCCGCGGCGTCATCCACGCCGCGGGCGTGGTGCAGCCCACGCGCTTCTCGGACCAGACGGCCGCGCGGCTGCTGGCCACGATGGACGCGAAGCTGGCCGGTGGGTGGAGCCTGCACACCGTGCTGGCCGAGGAGCCGCTGGACTTCTTCGTGATGTGCTCGTCGGCCAACGCCCTGGGCTTCTCCACGGGCGTGGTGGACTACGCGGCCGCCAACGCCTTCCTGGACGGCCTGGCGCACCTGCGGCGGCACCAGGGCCACCACGCCCTGGCCGTCAACTGGGGTGCCTGGGGTGAGGTCGGCATGGCCAGCATCGAGCAGGTGGCGCGCGACTTCGAGCTGCGCGGCATCACCCCGATTCCGCCGGAGCAGGGCCTGGCGGCGCTGGAGCGCAGCCTGGAGCACGACCTGTCGCAGGTCGTCGTCCTGGCGGCGGACTGGCAGCGGCTGCTGGGCACCAACTTCGCCGGGGCCAGTGCGCCTCCCATGCTGCAGCCCATCATCGAGGCGCTGGCCGCGGCCGCCGCCGCGGGTGGGGGCCAGGGCTCGCAGGGCCGCGAGGACGTGCGCACGAAGCTGGCCCAGCTGGTTGACGAGGCGGAGCGCCGCGCGGTGGTGGAGGACTTCCTGCGCCGCACGGTGGCCCGCTCGCTCAAGCTGGCGCCGGAGCAGCTCGACCCGAGCATTCCGCTTCAGGGCTTCGGGTTGGACTCGATCATCGCGGTGGAGCTGCGGCACCACATCAACAGCGGGCTGGGCATCAGCCCCACGCTGATGGAGCTGCTGCAGGGCGCCAGCGTGACGTCACTGACGGAGGCGCTGCTGCCGAAGCTGCCCAAGCCGGAGAGCACCCCGGAGGAGGCGGAGCTGGCCGCGCTCGCCGCGCAGCTCGGCGAGCTGGGCGCGGACCAGGTCGAGGCGCTGCTCCAGGAAGCCGACGGCCCCGAGAAGTCCCTCAAGTCGGCCTGAGTCCGGGCCCGAGGGGTTGAGTAGCGGGGGGCTGTCCGGATCGCTCGCCACGAGGCGAACCCGGACGGCCCGCCCGTCATGTCACGCATGCAGGCGGGAAGGCTGTCCGGGGCCGCGCTTCGCGGCCCGGGGCGGCCTGTCCGCGGTTACAGGTGTACCAGAGGGGTCGTCCTCACATGTCGCTCAAGGATCGTCTCGCAGCGCTTACCCCCGAGCAGCGCCGCGAGCTGGCGCAGCGTCTCAAGCAGCAGCAGGAGCAGCAGGCCCCGGCGCAGAAGCCGGCGCAGCCCGCGCGCGCCAAGGTGGGCGTGTTCCCGCTGTCCGAGAACCAGTGGAGCATGTGGTTCCTCCACCAGCTCGCGCCGCAGAGCCCCTCGTACAACGTCGCCCTGGCGATGCGCGTGCGAGGCCCGGTGGATCCGGCGATGCTGGAGCGCTCCCTGAACCTGCTGGCCGAGCGCCATGCCATCCTCCGCACCACCTACGAGACGCAGGACGAGAAGCCGGTGCAGCGCGTCCATGCGCGCCTGCCGCTGGCGCTCACCCGGCACGACGCGCCGGGGATGACCGAGGAGCAGCTCGACGGCCAGCTGCGCGCCAGCTACCTGCGGCCCTTCGACCTGGAGCACGGCCCCGTGTGGCGGGCGGACCTCTTCACCCGCGCTCCCACCGAGCACGTGCTGCTGCTCGTCATCCACCACATCGCCACGGACCTGTGGTCCATGGGCATGATGATGGAGGAGCTGCAGCACCTCTACCGCGGGGAGCTGCGTGGCGAGCCGGTGCGCCTGCCTCCGCTGAAGCTGGACTACGTGGACTCGGTGCAGCTGCGGCGCGAGCAGATGACGCCGGCCCGCCAGGAGCAGCTCTGGGAGTACTGGCAGTCGCAGATGAAGGAGCTGCCGGGCCCGCTGGAGCTGCCCACGGACATGCCGCGCCCGGCGCGCTGGTCCTTCCGGGGCACCACCCTCCCGATGCGCCTGGGGCCCGAGCTGAGTGCCGGCCTCAAGACGCTGGCGCGCAACGAGGGCAAGACGCTCTACACGGTGCTGCTGGCGGCCTTCCTCACGCTGGTGCACCGCTACACGGGCCAGAGCGACATCCTGTGCGGCTCGCCGCTGTGGGGGCGCACGCACCCGGACGTGCAGCGGCTGGCCGGGTACTTCGTCAACTTCGTCGCGCTGCGCGGCGACATGTCCGGGGACCCGCCCTTCACGGAGCTGATGGACCGGCTGTACCGGCGGGTGCTCGGCGCCATCGAGAACCAGGACTACCCGTTCCACGTGCTGTGTGAGCGGCTGGGCGTCAAGCAGGACCCGAGCCGGCCTCGCCTGGTGGAGGTGGAGTTCTCCTTCGACCAGTTCAACAGCATGCCCGGCCTGGACGTGGCGCGGGACGACGTGCAGATGGAGCTCAAGCCCTTCCTCCGGCAGCAGGAGGGGCAGTTCGCCATCAACCTGATGCTGGTGGACGTGGCGGGCGAGGTCGCCGGAGCGCTGAAGTACAACACGGACCTCTTCACCCCGGAGACGATGGCCCGCTTCGCCGCGCAGCTGCGCGTGCTGCTGACGAGCGTGCTGCGCAACCCGCGCCAGCGGCTGTCCGCGCTGTCGCTGCTGACGGACACGGACCGCCGGCAGCTCCTGGAGACCTTCAACACCACGGCGCAGACCTTCCCGCCGCGTGCCAGCGTGCAGTCGCTCTTCGAGGAGCACGCGGCACGGGCCCCGGAGAAGCCGGCGGTGGCGTGCGAGGGCCGGCGGCTCTCCTACGGCGAGCTGAATGCGCGCGCCAACCAGTTGGCGTGGCGGCTGCGCGAGCTGGGCGTGGGGCCGGAGACGTGCGTGGCGCTGTGCCTGGACCGCTCGGTGGAGATGGTGGAGTCCATCCTGGGCACGTGGAAGGCGGGGGGCGCGTACGTCCCGCTGGACCCGGCGCTGCCCGCCGAGCGCCTGCGCACCCTGGTGGAGGAGGTGGCGGCTCCGGTGGTGGTGACGGAATCCGCGAAGGCGGAGGTGTTCGCCTCGCTGCCCGTGCGGGTGGTGTGCCTGGACACGGAAGGGGCCGCGCTGGCGGCGCTGCCCACGCACACGCCGCCGTGCGAGCTGCACGCGGACAACGTGGCCTACGTGCTCTTCACGTCCGGCTCCACGGGCCGGCCCAAGGGCGTGGCGGTGGCGCACGGGCACCTGCTCAACTACATCCAGAGCGTCATCGAGCGGCTGGACCTGGGCGCGTGCGAGAGCTTCGCCATGGTGTCCACCTTCGCCGCGGACCTGGGCAACACGGTGCTCTTCCCGGCGCTGTGCCTGGGCGGGTTCCTGCACGTCATGTCCAAGGACCGGGCGAGCAGCCCGCAGGGCATGGCGGACTACTTCCGGCAGCACGGCGTGGACTGCTTGAAGATCGTCCCCTCGCACCTGGCGGCGCTGATGACGGCCAGCGAGCCCCGGGACGTGCTGCCGCGCAAGCGGCTGGTGGTGGGCGGCGAGGCGTCCACGTGGGCGCTGGTGGAGCGCGTGCGGACGCTGATGCCCTCGTGCGAGGTGTACAACCACTACGGCCCCACGGAGACGACGGTGGGCGTGGTGTGCGGCCGGGCGGAGTCGCAGAAGCCGGAGCTGGCGCAGGCCACGGTGCCGCTCGGGCGGCCCATCGCCAACACGCGCCTGTACGTGCTGGACGCGGGCCTGCGGCCGACGCCGCTCGGGGTGCCGGGCGAGCTGTACATCAGTGGTGACAGTGTCACGCGCGGCTACCTGGGCCGGCCGGACCAGACGGCGGATCGCTTCATGCCGGACCCGTTCAGCCCCAAGCCGGGCGCGCGGATGTACCGCACGGGGGACCGGGCGCGCTGGCTGGCGGACGGGCGGGTGGAGTTCCTCGGCCGCGCCGACTTCCAGGTGAAGATCCGCGGCTTCCGCGTGGAGCTGGGGGAGATCGAGGCCACGCTGCGCGTGCTGCCCTCCGTGAAGGAGGCGGTGGTGCTGGCGCTGGGCGAGACGTCGGACACGCGGCGGCTGGTGGCGTACCTGACAGGCCAGGCGGGCGCGGCGTCGGTGGAGGTGGAGGCGGTGCGCCGGGGGCTGCGCGAGCGGCTGCCGGAGTACATGGTGCCCTCGGCCTTCGTGGCGCTGGACGCGCTGCCGCTGACGCCCAACGGGAAGCTGGACCGCAAGGCCCTGCCGGTGCCCGAGGCGGCGCCGGTGCTGTCGGCCGAGGGGTATGTGGCTCCGCGCACGCCGACGGAGGAGATCCTCGTTGGCCTGTTCGCACAGGTGCTGAGCCTGCCGGCGGTGGGCGTGCACGACGACTTCTTCGCCGTGGGCGGGCACTCGCTGCTGGCCATGCGGCTGGTGTCGCGCCTGCGCTCGGCCCTGGGCGTGGAGGTGCCACTGCGCGGCCTGTTCGAGGCTCCCACGGCGGCGAAGCTGGCCGTGCGGATCGCCGAGCTGCAGCGCCAGGGAGGCGGCGTGCAGGTGCCGCCGGTGCTGCGCGTGGCGCGCGAGGGGCACTCGCCGGTGTCCTTCGCCCAGCAGCGGCTGTGGTTCCTGGACCAGCTCATGCCGGGCCAGACCTCGTACAACGTGCCCATCGTGCTGCGGCTGACGGGCGCGCTGGACGTGGAGACGCTGCGCCGCACGATGGAGGAGGTGGTGCGCCGACACGAGTCGCTGCGCACGACCTTCACCT
>NZ_DASVSO010000490.1:0-10778 GCF_036388035.1 Archangium sp. | reverse complement strand
AAGAACGACCGGGGAGACGGTGTCGTACCGTCTCCCCGGCCGCTCCTTCACTTACTCCAAACCGTTACCGCGCCAACCGTTACTGCGCGGAGGCCGACTTGAGGGTGAAGGCCCGCGTCTGGTCCGTGCCCGAGCCGATGGTGACGGGGGCCGGCACGGCCGGGTTGGTGGTGAAGCTCACGCCCGCGGGGCCCACGAAGTTGATCTGGTAGGCGCCGGGGACGAGGAACTTGAACTGGGCCTCGAACACGCCGTCGTTGTTGGCGTCCGTCAGGGCGATCTCCTCGGCGGCGGCCTCGGCGGCGCCATCCGTGCTGCTCTCGGTGGTCTTGAGCGTGGCCGTGAAGTCGGCCAGCGTCACGGCCCGGCCGTTGACGGTGGGCAGGGTGACGGCCGCGTCCTTGGTCAGGGTGACGGTCACGCTGCCGCTGAAGGTGATGTCCGCGCCCTTGATGACGGGCTTCATCACCCACTTGTCGCCCTGGCCGCGCTCCTTGCCGAAGCTCTGGGAGACGTCGAAGTCCACCAGGATGACCTTCTGCTCACCGGAGACCTCCACGTCCCCGTCGAACTTCACCTTCAGGCCGGAGGAGCTGAAGCTCGGCGTCTGCAGGTTGCCGGCGACCTTGGCGCCCGCGGGCAGGCCCGCATAGTCATTGGAGGTGGCGTAGATGAGGGTGCTGCCGTCGGCCTGCTCCACCTCGATGTAGGCGCCGGAGATGACGAAGCGCAGCTCCTTGTAGCTGCCGGCCGGGACGATGGCGTCCTTGACGAGGTCCGCGGTGTCGTTGGCCAGGCTCACCAGGTTGGTGGTGGCCGGCGTGTCACGCAGCACCAGCTTGCCACCCTCACCCTGGAGATAGACCTCCGAGATGGTGACGACGGCCGCCTTGAAGTCGCCGGGGGCGTCGGTGAGCTTGATGGTGACGCGGCTCTCGCCGGACTCACCGCAGCCGGTGGTGACGAGGCCGAAGGCGAGCGCGAAGAGGCTGAGCGCGAGGATCTGGAGGCGCTTCATGGGGGATGCTCCGGGGTTGAAGGGCAATGTCATGAGCCCTGCGGCTCACGGGCCTTCCCCAAAGCACTCCCCGTGCCGCGAGCCAACCCCCTGGAATCAGGGCAGCCAGGGGGACGGGCGCCCGGCGGGTGTACCGGATGGGACAGGGGGAGTGTCCCGAGTCGTTCACTCCCCCATCCACGGGTGTCCCGGGCCGTCACTCCTCGCCGGGCGACTGGACGATGAGCTTCTCCTTGCCGCACACATCGCAGCGCAGGTGGACGAAGAGGTCCTCGTCGCTGTCCTCGGGCACCTCGCCCTCGGGCACGCCCAGCTCGGCCTTGCCCAGCGCGGGCACCTTGGTGGGGATGTCCTCGGCGCGCAGCGACTGCACGTACGTCATCTCCCGGTCGTGGCACTCGCGCGTCTCGGCGCCGGTGAGCCACGCCGGCTCCATGCCCTCGGGCAGCCGGCCGATGAGCTCCAGGTGGCCGAGGGACTCGGCCAGGTAGGCCAGGCGGCGCAGGCGGGCCTCCTCGGGCAGGGCGGAGAACACCTGGAAGCCCTCGAGCAGCGCCTGCCGGTCCTCCCCGACGGCGAGCTGGGCCAGCTCCATGGCGGCGTCCGCCGACTCCAGCGCCTCCTCCCAGTTGTTGTCCGCGTTGAAGCCGGCCTCCAGCAGCGCGGTGTAGAGCTGCGTGGCGGCGAGCCGGCGGCGCACCTCGTGGGTGTGCTCCACCACCTCGTGGGGCAAGCGCAGCTCCAGCAGGGCGCCGGTGGTGCGCGGATCCACCGAGGCGGTGTTGTCATCCACCTTCAGCTCCTCGCGCAGGGCGTCCTTGAGCACCTTGGCGGCGGAGAAGCGGAAGTCGGGGACGACGCCCACCTCGCGCAGGTACATGGCGGCGAGGTGCGAGTCCTTGCTGCCCAGCCGCAGCGAGCGCTGGGCGCGCTCCACCGCGCCGGGGTCCGCCGAGGGCTTCTTGTTCTCCAGCCGCGTCTTCACCGCCTCGCGGTAGAGCGTCTCCAGGGAGGAGCCGGGAGGCAGGCGCGCGGGCAGCAGCGGGCGCAGGCCGGGCACGTCCAGCACCCAGAGGGGTGGCGCGCCCAGCCGCTTGAGGGCGCGGAAGAAGAGCTGGCCCGGGTTGTCCTGGGGCTTGAAGGGCGGCAGCTCGCTCTCCGCGGGCAGCTCGGGCATGGACGGACCCAGGAGACTGCCCGGGCCCATCACCTTGTCGCGCTGCTCGCGGGTGAAGGCGGTGATGCCCTGCACCGGTGGGGGCGGAGGGGGCGGGGCCTCCTCGCCATCGAGTCCGACGACGCGGTCCATGTCCACGTCCTCGAAGTCCGCCTCCTCCAGCCCCTTGGCGCCCGTGAAGTCGCAGCGCAGCAGCTTGAGCTTCTCGAAGGTGGCGCCCTCGAGGTTGGCGCCCCGGAAGTCGCAGTCCTGCAGGCGACCGCCGTGGAAGTAGGCGTTGGAGAGGTCCGTATCGCGGAAATTCACCTTGGACAGGTCGCAGCGTTCCCACTCGCTGCCCACCAGTCCCAGACCCGACAGGTCGGTGTTGGCGGAGAAGAGCTGCGCGAAGGTAGCGCCAGTGTGCTCGGTGGGCACCTTGCCGGCCTTGCGCAGCCGGTTCCACTCCGCGCTTCCGTTCTGTAGGAGCTGTTCAATCGAGGGGGCTTTCGGCATGGACCCGAATTTATCGGTGTGGTCTGGTCCGTGCGCCAGTCAAATGATCGAGTTCCGAATCGACGACGACAACGCGGGTATCCGTTTGGACAAGTTCCTACGGAAGAAGCTCGCCAATGTACCGACCTCGCACCTCTTCAAGATGATTCGCGTGAAGAAGGTGCGGGTGAACGGAAAACGGGCCCAGCCCGAGCAACCCCTGGCGGCCGGCGACATGGTCTCCATCCGGGGGACCGAGGAGCAGCTCCTCGCCCCGGCCAGCCCCGAGGAGCGCAAGCCTCCACCCCCGCCCCCCGTGGACCCCAGCGAGCTCATCATCCTGATGGAGGACGACTGGATGATGGCGGTGGACAAGCCGAGTGGGATGGCTGTCCACACCGGCAGCGGGATTACGGGAGGGACGCTGGTGGATTACGTGCGCGCCCACCTGGGGCCAAAAGCCGTGAGGAACGACTTCACCGCCAGCCCCGCGCACCGGCTGGATCGGGAGACGAGCGGGGTCATCCTCGTGGCCAAGCGCCGGCCGGCGATGGTCCACTTCACGGAAATCTTCACTCACGGACATCCGCGCAAAAGGTATCTGACACTGGTCAAGGGGAAGATGCCGCGCGATTCAGGCGTCATTAACCTCCCGCTCGCCGAGCACCAGCAGACGGCCGAGTCCAAGGCCCGACGCGGGGTGAACATGCAGGAGGCCGTGACGCGATGGAAGGTCATCAAGCAGTCGGGCGAGGCAGCCCTCCTCTCCTGCGTCATCGAGACCGGACGCACTCATCAGATAAGAAGGCATCTGACCGCCATCGGCCATCCGGTGGCGGGAGACAAGAAGTACGGTGATTTCGCCTTCAACCGAGAAGTGAAGGCCCGCTGGGGCCTGAAACGTTTGTTCCTGCACGCCGAGAGCATCGAATTTCCCCACCCGGCTCACGGGGGCAAGGTGGAGGTAGAGGCCAAACTGCCCCCGGAGTTGAAGGACGTGCTCAAGCGCGCCGCGCTGGACCCCACATGAGTATGAATCCCGACGAGAAGACCGATCGCTCCCAGTCGAAGCTGGTGCTGGAGGGCGTACCGCCCAAGCGCTCCTGGTGGGTGAGGCTGCTGAAGTTCGCGGCGTGGGCCACGCTGACGGGGACCACCGCGGCGGTGATCGCCGTGGCGGGTGTGTACTACCACTTCTCGCAGGGGCTGCCGGAGATCCCCCGGGTGGACCAGTACTGGCCGCCCATCGTCACCGAGGTCTACACCGACGACGCGGTGCTGGCCGGCGAGTTCTACCACCACCGGCGCAAGGTGGTGCCCTACGAGCGCATCCCCAAGCGGCTGGTGCAGGCCTTCATCGCCAGTGAGGACTCCAGCTTCTTCGACCACCATGGCGTGGACGTGCTGGGCACGGCGCGCGCCGGCTTCAAAACCATTCGCAAGAAGCTGGGCCTGGGCGGCAGCATGCAGGGTGGCTCCACCCTGACGCAGCAGACGGCGAAGGCCGTGCTCATCGCCGCCGAGGGCTACGAGAGCGCCACCGCCAAGAACCTCACGCGCAAGATTCGCGAGGCCATCCTCGCCCGGCGCCTGGAGGAGGCGCTGACGAAGGAGGAGATCCTCTACCTCTACCTCAACAACGTCTTCCTCGGGCACCACAGCTACGGCGTGCAGAGCGCGGCGGAGAACTACTACCGCAAGGACGTGCGCGACCTGACGCTGGGGGAGATGACGCTCATCGCCGGTCTGCCCCAGGCGCCCAGCCGCTACTCGCCCTTCCAGAAGCCGGAGGCGGCCCGCAAGCGCCGCTCCTACGTGCTGCGCCGCATGTTCGACGAGGGCATGATTTCCGAGGCCGAGCGCAAGCAGGCCGATGCGGAGCCGGTGCAGGTGTACCCGGTGGAGGACGTCTTCCACGAGTTCGCGCCGTTCTTCACCGAGCAGGTCCGCCGTGACGTGGTGGAGCGCTACAGCAACAAGGTGCTGCTCAACGACGGCCTGAAGATCTTCGCCACCATGGACAGCGAGCGTCAGCGCGCCGCGCAGGACTCGGTGCTGGACGGCCTGCTGTCCATCGACAAGCGCCAGGGCTTCCGGGGGCCGGTGATGCAGCTCGCCACGGAGCAGGAGCGCAAGGCCTTCCTGGAGAAGGCCACCAAGGTCGTGGGCAACGAGCAGCTCCAGGAGAACAAGCTGTACGTGGCCCTGGTGACGAAGGTGGAGGCCGAGGGCGCTGACGTGCAGGTGGGTCCGCACAAGGGGCTGCTGCCGCTGCTGGGCATGCGCTGGGCGCGCAAGGTGAACCCCGAGGGTTTCTACCCGGGGCTGATGCTCACCTCCGCCAGGCGGGTGTTGAGCGTGGGCGACGTCATCGTGGTGCGCCACGTGGTGAAGAAGGACCTCACGGACGACAACGTCCAGTTCGACCGCAAGCTGGACAAGGAGGTCCCCGAGGGCGTGCCGCTCTTCCGGCTGGAGCAGGAGCCGGAGCTGCAGAGCGCCCTGGTGTCCATCGATCCCCACCGCCAGTACCTCACGGCGATGGTGGGCGGGTACGACTTCGACGCCAACGAGTTCAACCGGGCCTTCCAGGCGTGCCGTCAGCCGGGCAGCTCCTTCAAGCCGCTGGTGTACTCGGCGGCGCTCGAGCAGCTCGGGTGGACGGGGGCCACCATCATCGTGGACTCGCCCATCGTCGAGCATGACCCGGAGAACGGGGTGAGCTGGAAGCCGGACAACTACAGCGACGAGTTCCTCGGGGACGTGCTGCTTCGCACGGCGCTGGTGAACTCGATGAACATCCCCGCGGTGAAGACGTTCGCGGCGGTGGGCGTGAAGAACATGGCCGCGTGGAGCGAGAAGCTGGGCCTCACCACGCCGATGAACATGGACTTCTCCGCGGCGCTGGGCTCCTCGTGCGTGTACCCGTACGACCTGGCCAACGTGTACGCCACCTTCAACCGCTACGGCCGCAAGAAGCCCACGTACTTCATCCGCAAGGTGGAGGATCGCTTCGGGCGCACGCTGGAGGACCACACGGCCTACGACGACGCCTGGGCGCCGCTGCAGGACCGGGTGGCGGCGGGCTACGCGCGCATGTTCGAGGCGGGTGAGCAGGTGATGAGCCCCGAGACGGGCTTCATCCTCACCTCGCTCTTGCGCGGCGTGGTGGCGGAGGGCACGGGTGGGCCGGCGCAGAAGCTGGGCAAGCCGGCGGCGGGCAAGACGGGCACCACCAACGACTCGTTCGACACCTGGTTCGCCGGCTACACGCGCGACCTGGTGACGGTGACGTGGGTGGGCTACGACAAGAACGAGCACCCGCTGGGCCGCTACGAGACGGGTGGCCGCGCCTCGCTGCCCATCTGGCTCAACTACATGAAGCCGGCCCTGGCGGCCCGGCCCCAGGCCGAGTTCTGGCCGCCCGAGTGGCTGCGCGATGACCTGCGGCTGCTGCGCATCGACAAGAAGACGGGGAAGATCGCCTCTTCGGGCTCGAAGGACGCCACCAACATCTGGTTCAAGAAGGGCACGGAGCCGGAGGACGTGACGCCCGAGAAGGGCCAGGTGGGCGCGCAGGAATTCCTCATGGGCGCCCCGTAGCCGTCAGCGCGCCTTGCGCATGGCGGCGTCGAAGAGGGCGTTGGGCAGGCTCTTCACCAGGCCCATGACGCCGGCCATCTGCCAGGGGAAGGCGTACTGCGCCTCCCCGCGCAGGATGGCCTTGCCCATGCGCTCCACGGCCTCCTCCGTCTCGAGGAGGAAGGGCATGTTGAACTTGTTCTTCGCCGTCATCTCGCTCTTCACGAAGCCGGGGTAGAGACAGGTGACGCTCACGCCGGTGCCCCGGAGGTCCACCCGCAGGCTCTCCATGAAGGTGTGGAGGAAGGCCTTGGAGGCGGAGTAGGCGGCGTTGCGCGGCAGGCCCCGGAAGGCGCCGAGGCTGGCCACTCCCACGACGTGACCGCGCTTGCGCTCCACCATCTGTGGCAGTACGGCGCAGAGGGTCGCGGCGGCACCGGTGATGTTGACGTCGATGGTCTGCTTCACCGTCTCCCATTTGATGCGCTTGCCGGACGTCTCCTGGCCGTAACCGGCGTTGGCGATGATGAGATCCAACCCGCCGCTGGCGGCGTCCAGCTCCCGGATGCGCGCGAGGGTGGCGTCCGCGTCCGCGACGTCCAGCTCCACGGGCTCCACGGTGGCACCGGCCGCACGGGCCTCGTTGGCGAGCGCCTCCAGGTTCTCGCGGCGCCGGGCCGCGGCGTACACCTTGACGCCCCGCCGGCCGAACCAGAGCGCCAGCCCGCGCCCCAGGCCGCTCGAGGCCCCCGTTACCAGCGCCGTCCGATAGCTCATCTCCGCCATGTGTCTCCTCCGGATGTCGGTGCCTTCCTGCCACGGAAGGGCGGGGGAGGGGAGGAGAAATGGCGCGGTGCGGCAGGCGGCGCGCGCATCGTGCCGGGGACAGTGCAACCGCACCCGGGGGCAGGGTGTCGGGCGCTGGATGCGAGGTGAGCTTACAAGCCGGTCAGGAGAGGTGGGCTGAGCACTCGCTCGCCCGGGAGTCTCATGGGGTGTCCGGGTGAGGGGAGTTCCGCCAGGGTTGGACCCTTGGGTGGGATGGAGGTGGGGCGTGGGGGCGTGGAACCTGGGGCAGTGCTTCTTGAAGCGGATGCGGGTGGGCCTCGTGCTCGGACTCGCGGTCGCGGGAACCTCTGTGTCCGCGCGGGAAGCGCAGCCGCCTCCGTCGGCTCCGCTGGCGGTGGGCACGGACAGCTTCGGCGTGGCGATGCTCTACCCGACGAGGGTGGACGGCGAGACGTGGACGCTGGCGCCGGATGCGACGAGGGACCCGCGCTTCGATCCGCAGGACACCCTCACGCGTAACCGGGATGGCTCCTGGAAGATCCGGAGCAAGCAGGTGCGGATGCAGGTCCTCACGTCGACGGGGTACGACGCCGCGGCCATCTCCACCGATCGTGACGCTCTCGCGAGCAGTGGCTACATGTTGGCGCCCAACGACTGGAAGAACGTGGAGATGACGGGCTACGTGAGGGTGAACTCCGGCGGCAAACCGGAGGAGAACCTCTCCTGGCAGGCCCGAGGCGGCGAGCACTCCGACGGGCGGCCCTGCGAGGGCTCGGCGTACCACGGAGCACTCCACTACGACGGCCAGGTGCGGTGGCAGAAGGAGTCCTGGCACGTGAGCTACGAGTCGTCTCCCTATGCGGCGGCGACCACGGCCCTGCGCGGCCGATGGGTGGGCTTCAAGGCCATCATGCGCAACGTCACCACCGCGGAAGGCACGACGGCCGTCCAGCTGGAACTGTGGCTCGACACCCGGGCCGACAAGGTGTCGTGGGTGAAGGTCTACGAGATGACCGATGCCGGGGACTGGGGCGGAGATGCCTCCGCCTGCGGCGGCACCGTGGACGCCATGCCCATCACCTGGGGAGGCCCCCTCGCCATCTTCCGCTGGGACGGCGCCAACGATGTGGACTTCAAGTGGCTGAGCGTGCGGGAGATCGAATAGGCACCCGAGGGGGCCCACAGCCCCCGTGAGGTGACTTCGGCATGGTTTCGGGCCTGCCTACCGCTGCACGATGGTCTGCGCCATCTTGATGGCCCGCTCGCGGTCCGCGTCCGTGTCGAGCTTCTGCACGTGCGGCACCGCGAGCCCCTTCTGCGCCGCCGGCCGCTGCTCGATGGCCGCCAGCCAGCGTTGCAGGTTCGCCAGCCCGTCGATGGACACGCCCGCCCACGTGTGGGCGCGCACCCACGCCCAGTTGGCGATATCCGCGATGCTGTACTCGCCCGCGAGGTACTCGCTCTCCCCCAGCCGCGTGTCGAGCACCGTGTAGAGCCGCCGCGTCTCGTTCTGGTAGCGATCGATCGCCGGTTGGATTTTCTCCGGGAAGTAGCGGAAGAAGACGTTGGCCTGCCCCTGCATGGGGCCCACCCCCGCCATCTGGAACATCAGCCACTGCGTCACCCGCGAGCGGCCCTTGCGATCGCTCGGCAGCAGCTTTCCCGCCTTCTCCGCGAGGTAGAGCATGATCGCCCCCGACTCGAACACCGCGAAGTCTCCCTCCTCGCGGTCCACGATGGCCGGGATGCGCCCGTTGGGGTTGATTCTGAGGAACTCAGGGCGCTTCTGCTCACCCTTGCCGATGTCCACGGGGTGCACCGCGTAGGGCAGGCCCAGCTCCTCCAGCGTGACGGACACCTTCCAACCATTGGGCGTCGTCCAGGTGTACAGGTCGATCATCGGTAAGTTCCTTTCAGGCGCTTGGCGCGCTCAAGCTCCGAACAGTCCGCTGAGCACTTCGCGGTAGTAGTTGGTGCTGCCCACATGCGAGGAGTGCCACTTCGCCGACTGGCTCAGCCGGTTGACCACCGCCTCGAACTCGGCCTGGCTCACGTCGCGCAGCGACAGGTACAGGCGCACCGCGCCCTGCAGGTACGCGAAGAGCGGGTGCGGGTCATCCCCGTCCGGCCGGCGGCGGAGCTGGCGGTAGAGCCGCTCGAACTCGTCATCCGTCTCGGGCCTGCCGGTGGCCGCGCAGTAGTTGGCGGCCGTCGACTCCAGCAGCAGCAGGAAGGGCTGGTACTGCGGCGGCGGCGTCCGCGACAGGTCCGGCGGTACCGCCGAGCCCGTCCACAGCTTCGAGATGGGCTGGAGCGTCACCAGCACCAGCCCCTCGTTGCCCATCACCGGCACTTCCCCGCGCAGCGTCACCACCTTCTTGTTCTCGTCGCGCTGGATGGGCACCCGGAGCATCTCGGGCTGCTCCACCTTCAACCCCGCGCGCTGCAACTTCTCCACGGCTTCACGGTCCACGTCTCACCCCACCACCATCGGTCGTCGTATGGGTCTCCACCTCGGCTCCGCCTACCTGCCCAGCCCGGGCCAGTAGCGCACGAGGGCCTCACGGCTGCGCTGGAGCGCCGCCGCCGCTTCCCGTGAGACCCCCTCCGGGAAGCTGTCCTTTGCCTCTCCCGCGAGCACCTCCACGCAGGTGTGTACCGAGCGCGAGAGGCCCTCCAGCGAGTAGCCGCCCTCCAGCAGCAGCACCAGCCGCCCGCCGCACGTGCTGTCCGCCAGCGTCTTCATCGCCGTGCACATGGCCCCGAAGCCGCGCTCGGTGAGCTCCATGCCGCCGAGCGGATCCCTGTGGTGCGCGTCGAAGCCCGCGGACACCAACACGAGGTCCGGCCGGAAGGCCTCGGCCACCGGGAGGAAGAGATCCTGGAAGAGCGCCCCGTAATCCGCGTCCTTCCCGCCCGCGGGCAGCCCGCAGTTGACGGTGTAGCCGGCGCCCGGGCCCTCGCCCACCTCGAAGGGCGCGCCCGTCTGCGGGTAGTACGGGTACTGGTGCGCGGACATGTAGAGCACGTCCCGCCGCGTCCAGAAGGCCGCCTGGGTGCCGTTGCCGTGGTGCACGTCCCAGTCGAGGATGAGCACCCGCTCGGCGCCCTGGCGGCGCGCGGCCTCCGCGGCGATGGCCACGTTGTTGAAGAGGCAGAAGCCCATGGCCTTGTCCGGCTCGGCGTGGTGCCCCGGCGGCCGCGCCAGCACGAAGGCGTTGCGCGAGCGGCCCGCGAGCACCTCGTCCACCGCCTGCACCGAGGCCCCCGCCGCCAGCACCGCCGCGTCGTAGCTGTCCGGCGACGTCACCGTGTCCGGGTCGACGAGCTCATGCCGGCCCCTCAGCCCCTGGAGGTACGCGCGCAGCCGAGGCGTGTGGACGGAGGCGAGCTCCTCCTCGGTGGCCGGGCGAGGGGCCCGCCGCTCGGTCCCATGGATGGGCTCCGTTTCGAGCAGGTGGAGGATGCGCGCCAGCCGCGCCGGCCGCTCGGGGTGCTCCTCGCCCGGGTCGTGTCGGAGGAAGAGAGGGTCGGTCAGCAGCAGCGTCTGGGTCATGGCGCGGGCTCCCACCCCAGCAGTATGGCGCGAACACGGCGCGTGCGTCTGCCTCCTCGCTCCTCGTGCTGGAGGTCATGGGCGAGTGCCCTGGGCCGGACCGTCGGTTTCTTGCCCTTCGAGGGTCAACCTTCCTACAGTCCGCTGGCCTTGTTCCGACGCCTGAAAAAGCCCGGCCTCCG
>NZ_DASVSO010000489.1:0-10441 GCF_036388035.1 Archangium sp. | reverse complement strand
GGGGCGCAGGAGCTGCTCCGCGTCACCCGGCCGCTCCGGGGGGAGGTGCCCCAGGTGGAGAAGCTGCTGGCCGTGCGCTTCGTTCCGATGACGAGCACGCCGCCCTCCTTCCTGCACTGAGGCGCGGACGCGCATTGCCCGGCTGGAGCGGGGCCGCTAACCTCTCGGTCATGATCATCTGCCCCATGTGCGAGCACCAGCAGGCTCAGGGCGCCGAGTGCGAAGTCTGTGGAAAGAAGCTCACCGCCGTCGCCCCCATCGCGGTGGCGGTGGCGGTGCTGCCCGAGCTGGAGCAGACGCAGCTCGCGGGAGGGCGCGCGCCGGTGCCAGCCGTCGCGGCCATTCCGGACCTGGAGCTGACGCGCCAGCAGGCGGTGCCGAGCGTCGCCGTCCAGGCGGTGCCCGAGCTGGACACCGGGCGCTCCGCCGCTGCGGGCAACGTCATGGTGGCGCCCATGCAGGACATGGACACGGGGCGGGCCGCCTCGGACGGCGTGAAGACGGCGCCGCCCTCGGGAGCGGTCGTCTGCCGCTACTGCCGCACCGTGCAGGAGTCCGGGGCCGTGTGCGATCGCTGCGGCATGCGGCTGCCCAAGGTGCGCATGGCGACCCCCGAGGCCTCCGCCGCGCCGGCCGCGTCCGGAGAGCGCACGCGGTGCCCGCGCTGCCATACCCCCGCGCACGCGGGCCGGGCCTGCATCACCTGCGGCACCCTCGTACCCTCGGCGGACTGAGACCATGCCCGACTTCCACGCCGAATACGCCTGCAGCGAGGGGTGCGGCTTCCGCGCCTCCCTGCTGGAGATCGTCTACCGCTGCCCGCGCTGCCAGGGGCTGCTGGAAGTGGCGCACGACGTGGAGGCGCTGCGCTCGGTGCCCGCGCTGGAGTGGAGGCGCCGCTTCGAGCAGCGCTTCGGCTCCTCGCGGCTGCCGTATGCCTCGGGCGTCTGGGGCAAGCACGAGTGGGTGTACCCACAGCTCCCGGTGGAGGACATCGTCTCGCTGGGAGAGGGGAGGGTGCCGCTCAAGCCGCTCTCGCGCATGGCGGCGGAGCTGGGGCTGGCGAGCCTGGACTTGAAGGAGTGCGGCGTCTCGCCGACGGGCAGCTTCAAGGACTGGGGCATGACGGTCCTGGTGTCGGCGGTGAAGCACATGCGCTCGCGCGGGGTGCCCATCCGAGCGGTGGCGTGCGCGTCCACGGGGGACACCTCGGCGGCGCTGTCGGCGTACTGCGCGGCGGCGGGGATTCCCTCGGTGGTGTTCCTGCCCAAGGACAAGGTGTCGCTGTCGCAGCTCGTGCAGCCGGTGGCCAACGGGGCGCGGGTGCTGTCGCTGGACACGGACTTCGACGGCTGCATGAAGCTGGTGCAGCAGGTGACGCAGGACGCGGGCCTGTACCTGGCCAACTCGATGAACTCGCTGCGCATCGAGGGGCAGAAGGTGGTGGCCATCGAGCTGTGCCAGGATCTGGACTGGGAGCCGCCGGACTGGGTGGTGATTCCGGGCGGCAACCTGGGCAACGCGAGCGCCCTGGGCAAGGGCTTCGAGCTGCTGCACGCGCTCGGCGTCATCTCCAAGAGGCCGCGGCTCGTCGTGGCGCAGGCGCAGCGGGCCAACCCGCTGGTGCGCTCCTTCCGAGGAGGCTTCCAGGAACTGGTGCCGATGAAGGCCGAGCGCACGCTGGCCTCGGCGATCCAGATTGGGAACCCGGTGTCCTTCCAGCGCGCGGTGAAGATGCTGAGGGCCTTCGACGGGGTGGTGGAGGAAGCGACGGAGTCCGAGCTGGCCAACGCGGCGGCGCGGGCGGACCGGGAGGGCACCTTCACATGCCCGCACACGGGCGTGGCGCTGGCGGCGGTGGAGAAGCTGGTGGCCCAGGGAGTGATTGCCCGGGGCGCGCGGGTGGCGGTGGTGGCAACGGCGCACGGGCTGAAGTTCCCGGACTTCAAGGTGGGCTACCACCGGGGCGCGCTGGCGGACGTGACGAGCCGGCTGGCCAATCCTCCGGTGGACCTGCCGGCGAACATCGACGCGGTCCGAGGCGCCCTGGCCGATCTCTGAGAGGCGTGTCTCCTACCCCCGGTACACGAGCAGGCTCGCGCCCATGGCCAGGGCATTGTTCACCGCGTGAGCGACGATGCAGGGCAGCAGGCTGCGCGTGCGCTCGTAGATGAGGGCGCTCGCGATGGCGCCGGTGAACAAGGCCAGCGCCCCACCAGGTGAATACATGTGAGGCAGGGTGAAGAGCGCCGCGCTCGCCATCGCCGCGTTCCAGGGGCTGAGCCGGGTACGCAGCGACGTGTAGATGAGGCCCCGGCAGGCGATCTCCTCGAGCAGGGGCGCCCAGATCACCGCGTCCACGGTGAGCACCAGCACCTGTCCGGGGCCGCCGCGTAACGCTTCTTCCAGCACCCCTTCGTACCAGTGCCCCGGACTCAGCGCCGATGCCCCCATCCCCAGGGCTTGTTCGAGCGCGATGAGCACCAGGGTGGCGACGAACAGGTCCGTGGCGGGCGCTTCGAGCCGGAGTCCGAACAGCTCCACGAGCCGAGTGCCGTGCGCCGCCGGCACCCGCCGGGTCAGGTAGTGCAGCATCGGCAGCGCGCCGAGCAGGGTTCCAAAGGGCAGGCCCTTCGCGACGAAGTCCGAGACGAGCAGCTCGAGGAGGAGGTAGTACGCGACGAGGACGAGCAGGCAGAGGACGCCAGCGCGCACCGTCATGGCGTACCCCTCGGCGGCGGACCAGGGGGCGGGGCTGACCCCCGACGACAGCCGAGGCAGGGGCTTGCGCGACACGAGCCGGGGGGCTCCGACCGCCAGACCGGCGAGCACCAGCGCGACGAGGATCCCCCCGAGCCACAGGGCACGTGTCTGTGCCCGGCCTCCTCGGTCCAGGAGGCGGGCCTCGGCCGCGCTCGCGTCCGCTTCGTTGCCCAGCCGGCGAAGGACGCGCGACGCCAACCGATCCGTGGCCCAGGTAGGGCCAGGGCGTGCCTCATCGCGCAGCAGCGCCAGCACCTCCTCCAGCGCTGCCTCGGAGGGCCGCTCGTCGGAGAGGCCGTACGCGAAGCGCACCAGCGCCGCGAGGCGCGCTCCTTCCGACCCGCGCGCCGCGAGTGTGTCGAGCCGCGCCCGCAGAAGGTCCCGCTTGTCCGTCTCGGCGAGGACCAGGGCGAGCCGCCCTTCGACCCGGACGACTTCCACCGGCGTGGCCTCGATCGTCCCCTGTGCGTGCGCTTCGAGGACTGCTCCGAGCTCCCGGATCACCTCGTCGCGTACATCGGTCGCCGGTGACGTGGCGAGCCGTTGCAGCGGTCGGGCCCAGGCGGGCGTTCGGGACGATGCGTCCGCCATTTCCAGCTCGCGATCGAAGTACTGCGCCGCCAGCGCCATGGGCTGATCGAGCACGTCGGGGTCCGGCCCCCCTTGCGCCGGGACGCACAGGATGGGAATGCCGACGAGGGCAAGCAGCACCGTGCAGAGCAGCGTCCCCGCTGGACTGAAGGGAGGCACCCGGGGCAACGGCCCCTCCGGGGGTGGTTCGTGTGCGGAGGGGTCGGCGGAGGGAGAGGGGTCGGTCGTGGACACGCGGTGCCGGACTCTAATCGGCAGCCGCCTTCACTGGGAGCGGGGGATGAGTCCACTGTGGAGACGGCCTTCCTCCGACTCGACGAGGCCCCCCTGTTCCGCTAGCTTGCCGCCCCCGTGAACGCAGATACGCAGAGTCTCCACGAGCAGCTCGAGCGCCTCCAGGAGGCGCTCTCCACGCGCCAGAGCATCAACCTCTTCGCCCATGCGGGTGTGTCCTGCATCGTCGCCCTCATCCTGGGTGGCGCGACGGGCAAGCTCTTCTGGGACTCGACGAGGGCGCCCTACGTGGCGTGGCTGGGCCTGGCGGCGACGCTGGGGCTCGTCACCTACGCGCTGTCGCGCTACCTCAAGGGCCGCACCGTGCTGGCGGACGAGCTGGTGCGCTACGAGTCGATGATGGAGCTGCGCCGCCGGCTGCATCTGGACGATCCCTCGGCGCTGCTGCCCCGGTGAGCCCTGCCCGGAAGCCGGCCCGGCGCGGGCGGTTGATCGTCCTGGAAGGCCTGGACGGCGCTGGCACCACCACGCAGGTGGAGCGGCTGGCGGCGGCGCTGCGGGCCGAGGGCCACTCCGTGCTCACCACGCGCGAGCCCTCGGACGGGCCGGTGGGGGTGCAGATCCGTCAGGCGCTGACGGGGCGGCTGGTGCTGCCCGGAGGCGCGGGACCGCTGGCGCCCGAGACGCTGGCGCTGCTGTACGCGGCGGATCGGACGGACCACCTGCGCGCCAAGGTGCTGCCGGCCCTGGAGGCGGGGCAGGTGGTGCTGAGCGACAGGTCGGTGCTCTCGTCCCTGGCCTACCAGGGAGCGTCGCTGCCCCTGAAGTGGGTGGAGTCCATCAACGCCTTCGCGGTGCCGGCGGACCTGACGCTCTTCGTGGGGGTGTCCATCGAGGTGGCGGCGAGGCGGCGGGCGGCGCGGGGTGGGCCGGAGGAGCTCTTCGACGCGGAAGAGAAGCAGCGGCGCATCTCGAAGCAGTACGAGGCGGCCATCCGCCTGCGGGGCAAGCGCGAGCACGTGGTGCGCATCGACGGGGACCAGACGGTGGAGGCCGTGACGGCCGAGTGTCTCGTCCAGGTGCACAAGCTGCTCGGACGCAAGCCCGGACGCGCGGCGGTGCGGTAGAGTCCCCGGCCGCATGGAGCCCACCGGCGCGGCGGCGGTCATCATCGGTAACGAGGTCCTCACGGCGAAGGTGGTGGATGCCAATGGCCCCCACCTCATCCGGCGTCTGCGCGAGGTGGGCATTCCCCTGCGCTCGCTGGAGATCGTCCCGGACGAGGTGGACGTCATCGTGGAAGCGGTGGCGCGAGCCCGGATGCGGGCGAGGTACGTCTTCACCAGTGGCGGCATCGGGCCCACGCACGACGACGTGACGGTGCGCGCGGTGGCGCTGGCGATGGGGCGCAAGGTGGTGCGGCTGCCGGAGATGGTGGCGCTCATCCGCCAGAAGGCGGTGGACACGCTGACGGCCGAGGCGCTGCGGCTCGCGGACGCGCCCGAGGGCGCGGTGCTCATCGCCCAGCCGGGGAGCTGGTACCCGGTGCTGACGGTGGGGGACGTGTTCCTGCTGCCCGGGGTGCCGCAGCTCTTCCGCTCGCAACTGGATGCGGTGCTGGCGCGGTTGCGTGGCACGCCCGTGTACCTGCGCGTGCTGTACCTCAACCAGGGGGAGAGCGCGGTCGCCGCGGTGCTGGACCGGGTGGCGCTGGACATGCCGCATGTGGCGATCGGCTCGTACCCGATGTTCGACCGCACGCTGGACTACGTGGTGAAGGTGACGGTGGAGAGCGAGGACACGGCCGCGGTCGAGACGGCCATGCTCCGACTCCAGGCGGGGCTGCCCGTGGGCTCGGTGGTCCGGACCGAGTAGGCCCTGTGAAGAAGCTCTCTCCGGGCCAGTGAACGCGCTCACAGCCAGGCGGGTCGAGATGGCGCACTCTCTCGACCATGAACAGGCTCTGGAGCCAGGAGACCCCGGCGGGAGCCCTGTCGCAGGGGAAAACCATGTCTGACACGCTGCGTGAGCACGAGGCTGGGGCGGAACTCTCCGAGTACGAGGCGCTGGCGGAGCTCTGGGCCCGGAATGGCTGGGGCGCGCGGGCCATCGCGCTGTGCAAGGTCATCCTCCGGCTCGAGCCGAAGCATGGCCCGGCGCGGCGGCTGCTGGCGGAGCTCGACGCCCGGCGGGTGGATCCCCTCGGTCCGCCGGGGCCCGCCGTGCGGATGCCCATGAAGCAGGAGTCGGCCACGTCGCCGCGCGGCTCCCTGCTCTCGGGGCTTGGCGAGCGGGAGCTCCAGTCGGTGCTGGAGGCCCTGGAGCCACGGGTCTTCCAGCCGGGGGAGACGATCGTCGAGGAGGGGCAGCCGGGCAGCTCCCTGTTCGCCATCGTGGAAGGCAGCGTGGAGGTGTTGAGGACCCTGAAGTCGGGAAGGCGGCGCATGGTGGCCTTCCTGGGCGAGGGGGACTTCTTCGGGGAGATGTCGCTGCTGTCCGACGAGCCGCGGTTCGCGACCGTCAAGGCCTTCGAGCGCACGGCGGTGTTGGAGCTGACGCGGGAGCGGTTGGATCAGATCATCCAGCGGCATCCCTCCGTGGAGGAGGTGCTGCGGGCCTTCTACCGCGAGCACCTGCTGGACGACGTGCTCCGCGGCAACCCGCTCTTCAAGGTCCTCACGCCCCAGCAGCGCAAGGCCCTGTCTCGCGACTTCCAGCTCTGCTCCAGGCCGGCGGGAGCGCTCCTCCTGGAGCAGGGACACGAGGTGGATGCGCTCTACCTGCTGCTGCGCGGCCAGTGCCAGGTGCTGCACCGCCACCCGGATGGACGCGAGACGCCCCTGCGCACGCTGGGGGAGGGAGACATGTTCGGGGAGATCTCCCTGGTGCTCGGCGTGCCGGCCACCGCGACCGTGCGCGCGGACACGCCCTGCATGCTGCTGCGGCTGGACTGGGGGAGCTGCGACAATCATCTCCTCTCGCAGCCCGGGGTGTTCGAGGAGCTCTCGCGGTTGGGCAACGAGCGGCTCCTGTTCACCGCCGGGTTGCTCTGGGAGTCCACGCCGCGTGACAGGGCGCCGCTCACCTGAGAGCGCCCCCCTGCGCTCCTATGGGACGCCGGTCTGGCTGCGCCGCAGCACGGAGTTGCGGTAGCCATAGGCGAAGTAGACGACGAGACCGATGGCCAGCCAGATGCCGAAGCGCTTCCAGGCGTGCAGGGGAAGGCCCTGCATGACGAAGAGGCAGGCGGCCGCGCCCGCCAGTGACACCGGCCACACGAAGGGCACCCGGAAGGGCCGGGGGCGATCCGGATCCTTCAGGCGCAGCACCGGCACGCCCAGGCACACCAGCATGAAGGCGGACAGGGTGCCGATGTTGGTCAGGTCATACGTGGCGGCGTCGTCGGCCACCAGCGCACCGAGCGCCACGAGCACGCCGGTGGCGAGCGTGGTGATGTGGGGCGTGCGGTACTTCGGGTGGATCTTCGCGGCCCACGGGGGCAGCAGACCATCACGCGCCATGGCGTAGAAGATGCGCGGCTGGCCGTACTGGAAGACGAGCAGCACGGCCGCCATCGACACGACCGCGCCCAGCGAGATGATCCAGCTGAACTGAGTCAGCCCCGCCACGTTGAAGGCGTGGGCCAGCGGATCCGACGACTTGAGCTGCTGGTAGGGGATGAGGCCCGTCGCCACCGCGCCGACGACGACGTAGATGACCGTACACACGCCCAACCCGATGAGGATGCCGCGGGGCAGGGTGCGCTGCGGATCCTTCGTCTCCTCGGCCGCCGTGGAGATGGCGTCGAAGCCGATATAGGCGAAGAAGACGATGGCCGCCGCCTGGTGGATGCCAGTGAAGCCGTTGGGCGAGAAGGGCGTGTAGTTGGCGGGGTTGATGTGCAGCATGCCCACCCCGATGAAGATGGCGAGCACCACCAGCTTCACCACCACCATCGCGTTGTTGACCCGGGTGCTCTCCTTCACGCCGATGACCAGCAGCCAGGTGATCAGCATCACGATGAGGAAGGCCGGCAGGTTCACCAGGATGGGGATGCCGAAGGCCCGTGGCGCGGTGTCCAGCAGGGCGCGGAGGGCGGGATCGCTGCTCGCCTGCACGTTGTAATAGCCGTGCGTCAACCAGTCCGGGATGTGGACCCAGGGCGAGAGGAGCGAGTTGAAATACCCCGCCCAGGCGATGGCCACCGCCACGTTGCCCACCGCGTACTCGAGGATGAGATCCCACCCGATGATCCACGCGATGAGCTCGCCCAGCGTCGCGTAGGAGTACGCGTAGGCACTGCCGGCCTGGGGGATCATCGACGCCAGCTCGGCGTAGCAGAGCGCCGCCAGGGCGCACACCCCGCCGAGCAGCAGGAAGGACACCACCAGGGCGGGGCCGGCGCCGTAGCGCACCACCTCACCGGTGGGCAGCACCTCGCCAGCGGCCGCCGTGCCGAGCGTGGAGAAGATGCCGGCGCCGATGACCGCGCCGATGGACAGCATGACGAGGTCGCCGGTGCCGAGCGCACGCTTCAGCCCGCTGGCCGACTCGCCCTCATGGAGCAGGTCGGCGATCCGCTTGCGCTGGAAGAGGGAACGCATGGGCAGGGCGATTACCACGTTCCCACCCGTCCGGTCTCCCCTCGTGGTAGAAGCCGGGGCCGATTGCCCCTGGGATAGCGGGGAACGGAGGTAGGGAGTCATGCAGGTCGTCAGTGTGAAGAAGGCGCTGGAAGGTTCCATCGCTCCGGACACGAAGGTCGAAGTGCGCGGCTGGGTGCGGACGCGCCGCGACTCGAAGGCGGGGATCAGCTTCATCAACGTGAGCGATGGCTCCACCTTCGATCCGATTCAGGTGGTCGCTCCGAACTCGCTGCCCAACTACGAGAAGGAGGTGCTGCACCTCACCGCGGGCTGCTCCGTCGTGTGCCTCGGCACGCTCGTGAAGTCGCAGGGCAAGGGCCAGGCGTTCGAGGTCCAGGCCGACGAGGTGCGGGTGCTCGGCTTCGTGGAGGACCCGGACACCTACCCCATCCAGCCCAAGCAGCACACGCTGGAGTTCCTGCGCGAGGTGGCTCACCTGCGTCCGCGCACCAACACGTTCGGCGCCATCACCCGCGTGCGCAACGCGGCGGCGCACGCCATCCACCGCTTCTTCCACGAGGAAGGCTTCTGCTGGGTGAACACGCCGATCATCACCGCCAGCGACGCCGAGGGCGCCGGGCAGATGTTCCGCGTGTCCACGCTGGACATCGCCAACCTGCCGCGCACGGACGCCGGGAAGATCGACTGGAGCAAGGACTTCTTCGGCAAGGAGGCCTACCTCACCGTCTCCGGCCAGCTCAACGTGGAGGCGTACTGCCTCGCGTTGTCCAAGGTGTACACGTTCGGCCCCACCTTCCGCGCGGAGAACTCGAACACCACCCGGCACCTGGCCGAGTTCTGGATGATCGAGCCGGAGATCGCCTTCGCGGACCTCAACGAGGACGCCAACCTCGCCGAGCGCTTCCTCAAGTACGTCTTCAAGGCGGTGCTCGCCGAGTGCGGGCCCGACATGAAGTTCTTCGAGGAGCGCCAGCAGAAGGGCGTCATCGAGCGGATGGAGAAGTTCATCAACTCGAGCTTCGAGCGCATTGATTACACGGACGCGATCGAGATCCTGAAGAAGGCGAAGAAGAAGTTCGACTACGCGCCGGAGTGGGGGAACGATCTGCAGACGGAGCACGAGCGCTACCTCACCGAGGAGCACGTGGGCCGGCCGGTGGTGGTGATGAACTACCCGGAGAAGATCAAGGCGTTCTACATGCGCCTGAACGAGGACGGGAAGACGGTGGCGGCGATGGACGTGCTGGCGCCGGGCATCGGGGAGATCATCGGCGGCAGCCAGCGCGAGGAGCGGCTGGACATGCTCGACAGCCGCATGAAGCAGTTCGGCCTGCAGCCCGAGCACTACTCCTGGTACCGGGATCTGCGGCGCTACGGCTCGGTGCCGCACGCGGGCTTCGGGCTCGGCTTCGAGCGCCTCATCGTCTACATGTGCGGCCTGCAGAACATCCGCGACGCCATTCCGTACCCGCGCGTCCCGGGCTCCGCGCAGTTCTGAGAAGTGGGCCTGCCTCGGAGTGGGGCAGGCCCGTCCCCGGCCTCGACAGGTCCAGCCTTCAGGCTCGCCAGTCCCTCGCTCCGTTCACCCTGGGACGGGCAGGGCAGGGGGCACTCGCTTCCTCTCCCCACCGTGCGCCGTGGTACTTGAGCACCCCAGCCCGGTACGACGGCGCGCCGGTGGTGGAAGTCCACATGAGGCGCGTGTGGGGGCAGAGTGGGGGGCGCGGGCGTCGTCCGGAGGCTGAGGGAGAGTCCATGACCCGTTCGACCCGGACACCGGCCCCGCGCGAGGGGCTCGCGTGCTGGAACCCGCCGTTCCTGGTGCTGCTCGCCGTGCTGCTCGGCGCGTGTGAGGACCCACCGCCTCCGCCCGAGCCGGGGAGCTGGTCGCTCGTGGCCTCCGGACGGCCCGAGGCGCTCCTGGCGGTGGGGGGCCGCTCCGAGCAGGACGTCTACGCGGTGGGCATGGATCGCGGCAGCGGTCCGGCCGTGCTGCACTTCGACGGCGCGAGCTGGCAGGGGCTCGCCACCGGGCTTCGCGGTGACTTCTGGGCCGTGCACGCCTTCGACAACGGGCAGGTGATGATGGCGGGCTCCAGCTCCACCGTTCTGCTCTACGACGGGAGCCGGTTCACCCGCATGTCCACGCCCGGGCTCGCGCGCCAGACGGTCTACAGCCTCTGGGGGACCCGGCCCGATGATGTCTACGCGGTGGGCAGCGGGCCGGGCCGCGCGGGCTTCGTGTG
>NZ_DASVSO010000488.1:0-15944 GCF_036388035.1 Archangium sp. | reverse complement strand
CACCCGGGACGATGTACGGGCGCGGGAGGTAGAGCATCCCAGGCTGGCGCATGAGCGCCTCCCAATCTCCGGCACCGCGGGGCTTCTGGAGCGGCACCATCTCCAGGCCACCGGAACGCCGGGCCTCGGCGCGCAGCCGCTTCAGGGCCTTGCGGTCTCGCGCGGGGACATACACGCGCTGACGGCCCTCCGGATCCTTCACCGGCATCACCTGGAGGGCCTTCTTCAAGTCCTCCGCCCGGTCCGAGCGACGGACGAGCCCATCCCAGCCCTGGTCGAGCAACCGCCGCAGCGCATCGGTGCGCGACACCAGCATCCGCTCCACGGGCAGCCCGGGGGCATCACCCCGCCCCTCGAGGATCTCCTCGGCGAGCACGTCCGCGGCGTGCGAGAGCCGCTCCGCGCCGGCCAGCTCCAGGCGCACGCCCGGGCCGAGCTCGAGGTCCACCGCGAAGCGCAACCCGAGCTCCCGCGCGCGCTCGGCGTCCCGGGCCGTGAGCCGACCATCGCCGTCGAGATCCAGGGCCGCCAGCACGTCGTAGGCGAGGCGCGCGGTCGCCGTGGAGAGGGAGAGGACCCCCGGCGTCGCGGGCGGGGCGAGTGGCTCGGGGGCGCGCTCGGAGGCGACGCGCTGGGAGAGCCGATGCTGCGAGGAGAGGGCGGAGCGGAGGAGACGGGAGGAAGGCGTCCGGGTGGGCACTTTCGACCTTCTGCGAGGAGGCGGAGAGGAGCGCAAGGTACACGAGTCCTCGGCAATCCCTGACTCCTTCCACGGGCCCGCTCTTCCGGCAGCCGTGCGGGCAGCTCCGGGATGATCTGGTTTGTGTTCAAATGTCTTGGAGAACGTTGTCCCTCGAATGGCTTGGAGCGACGCGCATGCGGGTCGCTACCCTGCGGTCCGATCCACCCCGTTCCCACACCCGGAGATTCCATCGTGGTCGAAGGCTCCTCGCGCCCGTCGTTCCGCTTCCTCCTCCCCTCCACGCTGTTGCTGGCCCTCCTGTCGATGGGGCTGCCAGCCCGCGCCGAGGCGGGCCCCACCCCGCTGGAGGACAACCGCCGCATCACCCAGGGCTACATTCAGATCGCCTATGAGCTGGGCGGCCTGCTCGACCCCCACCTCCAGCCCGGAGGCAGCAGCAACGTCCGTCCCAACTGGTTCGTCTTCGCACCGCACGCCTCCCAGACGGGTGGACAGGGCATGCTCGGCGCGGCCCTCGCGCGGCGCATGATCGACGCGGCCCGGGGTCAGCCCTCGCTCTCGGTGGCCCACGCGCTCGACAGGCTCGGCGTCTCCGGCGACGTGCGGCTCACCCTCCAGAACCTCTCCCTGGAGCTCGTGGTGCGCGGCCTGCCCATCGACGCGGCCACGTCCCTCGCCTCGCTCACCCGGGCCATGAACATGGAGGCGCTGGCCGATCCGCGCACCTTCACCGCCACCGCCTCGCGCTTCGCCTCGCTCTACTGGAGCGCGCCGGCCATGCACCCGCTCGACAAGACCGAGTCCGTCGTCCTCACGCTGGAGCGCACCCTGCACGAGGGCAACCTGGCCATCTTCACGGACATCGGCGGCTCGGCGCTCCTCTACCTCGACTGGCGCCGGGGAGCCGTTGGCGCGGTGACGCCCGAGCGCGTGCTCACGGAGTTCTCGCTCCCGGACGCCGTGCCCGCGGAGTCCCAACAGGCCTACGACTACGCGCTGGCCCACGTCCAGGACTCGCCCCGGCCCTACCAGTTCGCCACCCTCTTCCCGGGCATGCACTGGAAGAGCCTGCTGGTGGCGGCCTTCGCCCTCTATGAGGAGGCCCGCCGCGCGCCCACTCCCGCCGAGCGCGACGCGCTCATCGCCCTGGGCAACAACTACGTGGCCTGGCGCGAGCAGCACGACATGGCGCAGCCCGTCTTCACCCCGGCCGTGCCCCACCCCGACGAGGTCTCCCGCTCCAAGCTGCTCGAGGCCCTCACGCCCATGCTCAAGACGGACTTCGGCACCCTGGAGTGGACCTACACCGACTACGCGTACAGCCAGCCGGATCGGGACGGCAGCCTCCTGACCTCGCCGCCCACCGAGTACAGCTGGGCCGTCTTCTGGGACCGCTGGACCGGCATCCTCTACGCCTTCGACCAGGCATATGGTGCGCCCTCGGCCCTGTGGACCATGCCGGAGCCGCTGGTGGATCCCACCGCCGAGCCGGCCAACGGCACCTGAGTCGATGGGCTCATCCGGTGCCTGAGCAGGCAGGCAGGCACCGGACTCCAGCGGTCGGGTGTTGAACCGGACAGTCCGTCCGCGCGGTACGCGACGAGTCGTGGGCGGCTCGGACCGGCGGCAAACTGGAGGTGCCTCTCATCTCTGCTACCATTCGCAACATGTTGGCGCCCCTGCCCCCCCGCCTCCGGCTGCTGCTCTCGGGTCTCGTGTGGACCGTGCTCCTGCACGGTGCCTGCGAGGCCTTCCGGATGGGCTCCACCGTGCTCGTCCTCTTCGCCGGGGTGGTGTTCGCCACCGTGGTGCGCTGGGGCCGCGAGTCCAACGTGGGGGCCGGAGCGACGACGCTCGCGGGGGCGCTCACCAAGACGGCGGAGAAGGACGAGCCGTTCCAGCGCGAGCCGATTCGGACGAAGGTCGTGGCCCTTCCCTTCCAGCGCACCCTCGGGGCGCGGGTGAAGATCTGGGTCAGCGGCCTGGGGCTCCTGGCGTGTGGGCTGTTGTGGCTCGTCGTCGCCACCCTCCTCTTCCTGCCGGATCCCGCCCCCGAGTCCCTGCACGTCAACACCAACCTGGATCTGCTCACCGTCACCCTGCTGCTGACGGTGCTCTTCGGCGTGGTGCTCCGCTCGGGCCTGCGCGGGCCGGCCGATCCGCTCGCGCCCAAGGAGAGCAGGACGGGCCCCGGTGACGTCCTCCCGTTCGACGAGGAGGAGAACGTCGGCACGGATCCGAGGCAGCCCCGCGGCAAGAAGTCCCACCTGCGGCTGGTGCGCCCCGCCCCGTAGCGCGGGTCAGAGCTCCACGATGCCCGCGCGCAGGGCGAGCACCACCGCCTCCACGTGCGAGTTGACGCCCATCTTCCGGTAGAGGTGGGACAGGTGCGTGCGCACCGTGCGCCGCTCCAGCGTCATCACCCGCCCCACCTCGGCGTTGGACAGGCCCTTGGCCACGTAGCGCAGCACGTCGAACTCGGCCGGCGTCAGGCCCCACGGGTTCTGCTTGTCCGGCTCGGGCGGCCTGGCCTGGATGGACTGGAAGTAGTTCCAGAAGCGCCGGGCGATGATGGGCTCCAGCACCGTGCCGCCCTCCATCACCTCGCGGATGCCCGAGCGGATCTTCTCCGGCCCCACCCTCTTCACCAGGTAGCCCGAGGCCCCCGCTTGAATCGCCTCGTACACCTTCTGCTCGTCCTCGAAGGACGTGAGGATGAGCACCTCCACCTCGGGGGCCCGGCGCTTCACCCGCCGCGTCACCTCGATTCCGTTGATGCCCGGCAGCTCCAGGTCCAACAGCACCAGCTGCGGGCGCACGCGCACCAGCTCCTCCACGGCCTGCTCGCCGTCCTGGGCGCTGCCCACCACCTCCAGCTCGGGGAAGGTCGCCAGCACCTTCAGGAGGTTGCGCAGCAGGGTCGGCTGATCCTCGACGACGAAGACGCGGGTCCGGTCCATGGGCTCAACGGTTGGGGGAGTGCTTGAAGACCTGCTCCAGCTTCTTGTGCTCACCACGCTCGAGGCGCACCTCGAACAGCTCGCGCTGCCGCGGCAGCCCGAGCGTCTCCACGATGATCTCCCGCGAGCCCGACTTCACCGGGTAGCGCACCAGCGGCAGGTTGCGCTTCACCCTCACGCCGTCGATGTAGGCGCGCGCCGGGAGGTTGGCGTCGATCGACAGGTAGGCGACGGCCCTGCGGGAGTCCTCGGCCGCCGGGGCGTCGGAGGTCACCACCGGCTCCGGGGGCGCGGTGGGGCGGGCCTTGGGCGGCGGCTCGGGGGCCGGCGCGGGGGGCTGCTGAAGGTACTGCTCCACGGCGCCGCTGACCGCGGACACCTTGGGATCCGTGTCCGGCTGCTGGCGCTGCGCGAACTTCCACACGCCGAGCCCGAAGAACACCGCCCCCACCAGCGCGCTCACCCCCGCGAGGACCAGCATCCGGCGTCGGCGCCGAGCGTCCTCCATGAGGTTGCGCTCCTCGGTGAACATGCGGCGCGAGCCCCTCACCGCCGGCACCTCCGAGGTGGGCGGGGGCATGGGGATGTACGAGCGATCCGGCTCGCCCGCCGGCCGCGACTCGGACGCGTGGCCGCGCACCAGCGAGGGCGGGAGGCGCGCCCGCGACACGGTGCCCTCGGACACGCGCGAGCGGCTCACCGTCACCTCGGGCTCGATCTTCGCGGTGTCGATCCGATCCTCCGGATCTCCCGTCTCGGGCTCGGGCGTGGGCTCGGGTTTGGGCTCGGCGGGGCGGGTGAAGTCCTCCACCACCCGCAGGCGCGGATTCTTGCCGACGCGCGTCCCCTCCTTCGCGGCGGGCGGCGGCACGGGGGCCCGGCGCGGCTTGGGCGCGGCCCCCGGAGGAGCCACCCACGTCTGCTCGTCCTCTCCCGGCCCCGAAGGAGCGCCGCGCTGCACCTCGGCGCCCGCCTTCGGCCCGACGTGGGTGACCTCGGCGCCCGCCTTGGTCCCCACCTGGGTGACTTCACGCCCCGCCTTGGGCCCGAAGTGGGTGACCTCGGCCGGCTCCTTCCCGGACACCGAGCCCTGCGTGAAGATGTAGGTGGACTCGAGCACCCGGGGATCCAGCGCGGGCGCGGCCACGGGCGCCGGAGCCACCACGGAGGGCTCGGGCTGGTACTCCTCGAAGGCGGGCGGGGCCTCCATGGTGTCGGCCTCGCTGAGGGCCGGACTGAAGGAGGGCCGCACCACCACGGACTTCTCCAGCGCGTCCGCGCTCACCTGGGCCAGCGACACGCCGGAGATGGGCGTCAGGGAGAAGCGCTCGGAGAAAGGCACCGGCCCGAGCGCCCCGACGGACACCTCGTTGGGGAAGAGCTCGCCCACGAAGCGGCGCGACTCCTCGAAGCCGGGCAGGCCGCCATTGGTGGCGAGGAAGTTGCGCAGCGCGCCGGCGAACTCGGCGCAGGAGCGGAAGCGGCGCGAGGGCGTGGCGTCCACCGCGCGCAGGATGATCGGATCCAACCGCGCGTGGATGCGGCGATCCAACCGGCTGGGCGGAGGCAGGCCAGCGCGGCGGGTGCTGACACCGCCCTCGGGGATGACGGCCTCGCGCAGGGTGAGCAGCTCGTAGGCGATGGCGCCGATGGAGTAGAGGTCCGAGAGCACGTCGGGGGACTCGCCGCGACCGACCTCGGGGGCGCGGTAGGCGCTGCGGCCCCGGCCGGCGAAGGCGCGCTTGAGCTCGGGCACGGCCAGGAGTGCCTGGAGCGCGCCGAAGTCCCCCACGAAGGGCTGGCCGGCGCGCGAGAGCAGCACGTTGCCCGGGGTGATGGCGCCGTGGACGACCCCCACCGCGTGGGCGTGCTCCACGGACTCCAGCATCTGGATGATGATGGAGAGCGCGATGGACGGCGGGAGGAGGACCTCCTTGGTGTTGAGCCGCTGCAGGGCAGTGCCCAGGGAGTGGCCGTCCACCGCCTCGCGCACCACGGCGAGCCGGTTCTTCACGAAGCCGATGTCGAGGACGTGGACGATGCCCTCGGGGTGCAGCGGGTTGAGCACGCTGTACGTCCCGGCCAGCACGGTGGCATAGCGCGGATCGGACGTCTTCGGGTTGAAGAGCTTGATGACGAGCTTGGGGCCACCGGGCTCCTGGACGGCCTCGTACAGCTCGGCGAGCTCTCCGGACTCGATGCGGCCGGTCAACCGGTAGGCGCTCATGCCTTCCTCTTCCGGAGCCGGACGGCGTCGAGCTGGAAGCCGCACCACACACACGCCTCCCCCCGGGCGCCCGGAGGCAGCTCCAGGGTGCAGCCCGGGCAGCGGGGGCGCGGCCGGCTGTTGACGCGGGGAGCGGCCACGGCCTTGCGCCGCACCTGGCCCGAGGCGCGCGGGGGCTTCGCCCCGGCCGAGCCGCGCACGAGGACCTCGAGCCGGCGGACCCGGTCCTCCAGGGCTTCGATGCGGGCGGCCAGCCGCGCGGGGCTCTCGGCGTCGGGCGGGGGGCGTCGGGCGGGCATGCGGGTCCCCGAGCGTGCCACGTCGCCTCATGCGCCCGCAAGGAGGGAGGGCCCGAGTGCGTGGTGCCCCAGGAGGGCGCGTGTTATGTCTTTCTGTCCTGTGTCACCGAAACTCTCACCGACCGGACCCATCCCCGGGAGCCCGACGACCTCGGACCCCCTCCACGGCAGCTTCCGCTCCTCGCTCAACCGGGCCCACGCCGAGGAAGCCGAGCGGCGCACGCAGCTCCTGCTGGCGGACGACAAGCTCGCTCGCCTGCTGAGCGTGCCGCAGGTGCAGACGCGCCAGGTGCCGCGCTCGCGGGACATCTTCGTCAACCGCAACCTGCGCATGGCCAGTGTCGAGCTGATCGGCTTCGACATGGACTACACGCTGGCCATCTACCACATGCGCCGGCTGGAGCAGCTCGCCTACGACATGACGCTGGCCAGGCTCATCTGCGAGCGCGGCTACCCGGCCCTCATTGGACAGCTCCAGTACGACCACCACTTCGTGATGCGCGGGCTGGCGGTGGACAAGGAGAACGGCAACCTGCTGAAGATGGACCGCTTCGGCTACGTGGGGCGGGCCTGGCACGGGCTGCGGCCCCTCGAGCGCGAGGTGTGGAAGAAGCTGTACCGCAACCAGCGGGTGCGGCTGAAGAACCCGCAGTTCGCGTGGATCGACACGCTCTTCGCCCTGCCCGAGGCGTGGCTCTTCGCTGGCGTCATCGAGGTGCTGGAGTCGCTGGGCCAGCGGGTGGACTACGGCAAGCTGTACGACGACATCCGCGAGTCGATCGACGCGGTGCACCGGGACAACTCGCTCAAGCGCGAGGTGCGCAAGGACCTGGGGCGCTACATCTTCCAGGATCCGGAGCTGGGCCCGGCGCTGCACAAGCTGCGCTCGGGGGGCAAGCGGCTGTTCCTGCTGACGAACTCGGCGTGGGACTACACGGACGCGGTGATGCGCTACCTGCTGGACGGCCAGCAGGCGGAGTACCCGAGCTGGCGCAACTACTTCGACTACATCGTGACGCTGGCGGCCAAGCCGGCCTTCTTCTCGGAGCAGCGGCCCTTCCTGGAGCTGGAGACGGCGGGGCCCGGCGAGGAGGCGCGCGTGGTGGGCGAGGCCCGGGAGGTGGAGCGCGGCAAGGTGTACCAGGGCGGCAACCTGGCGCAGTTCGAGCGGCACACCGGCTACGCGGGCGAGGGCGTGCTGTACGTGGGGGACCACATCTACGGGGACATCCTCAAGTCGAAGAAGTCCTCGCTGTGGCGCACGTGCATGATCGTCCAGGAGATCGAGGACGAGATCACCTACACGGACAACCAGCGGGAGCGGATCGAGAAGCTGGCCGAGGTGGAACTGGCGCGGGAGCGGCTGGACGACGAGGTGGCGCACCACAAGGGGCAGCTCAACGCGTTGGATCGAAAGCTGGAGCGCGACGGGCAGTCGGCCGAGGAGCTGGCGTGGCTGGAGGAAGAGCGCAAGCGGCTGAAGGTGGAGCTGGACACGCTGCGGCGGGCGCTACGGGAGGCGACGGACATCGCCGACACGCTGGAGCGCGAGGTGGAGGAAGGCTTCAACCCGTACTGGGGGCTGCTCTTCAAGGAGGGCAATGAGAACAGCCGGTTCGGCGAGCAGGTGGAGCGCTACGCGTGCCTGTACACGAGCCGGGTGTCGAACTTCCTGCACGACTCGCCCATGCAGTACTACCGCTCGCCGAGGGATTTGATGCCGCACGAGCAGGCCGGCGCGGGGTCGGCGAAGCTGTCGCAGGTGGGCAGCGAGGGTCCCCCCAAGGGCGAGGGCTGAGCCATCTCGCCTCCACCGTCTTGGCGAGCGCTCAGGTGCTTCCCGGCACGCGGCCCCAGATGACGGAGGTGTACCGGGAGCCGGGCTCGGACTCGAGCCCCAGCTTCTTCAGGTCCTCCGAGTGCTTCGCCCCCTTCACCACCACCCACCGCCGCGCCACGCGCCGGGCCTCCTCCAGTGTCTCGGGGGTGAGTGGCGCGTGCTCGGCGAAGCGGCGGAGCATCTCGAAGCCCGGCTGGGACTTCTTGGGCTTCTCGAACATCGGATCGAAGAAGACGACGTCGAACGAGCCCGAGGGCAGTGAGCGCAGATGCGCGTGCGCATCCGCGTGGATCGCCTCCACGCGGCAGGACTGGGGGCCGTAGTCGTAGGCGTTGAGGCCCTCGGACACGACGGCGAACAGGGCGAGGCTCTTCTCCAGGGCCACCACCCGCCCCGAAGGCCCGACCGCCAGGGCCGCCACCAGCGCGTCCTGCCCGAGCCCCAGGGTGCAGTCGAGCACGTGGTCTCCCGCGCGCAGCTCCGCCACGCGGAGCAAGGCGTCATCCTGCTGCCCGGAGAGGATGCGCAGCCGGCGCAGGTGGGCCATGCCGGGGTTGAAGCTGAAGGAGCCCTCGGGGTCCCAGAGGGTGACGCCCTCGCGCTCGAAGACGAGGAGCGCGTCCGCCGCGGACTTCAGCAGCGGGCCCATGGGCTCCTTCTTGCGCCTCGGGAGGAAGGGCAGGCCCCACTGGCGCGCGGCCTCGCGGGCCCGGGCCACCTGGGAGTCCTCGGGCTTTCCGTTGCTGAGGGTGACGGCGAGGGGGACGCGGGGCTTCACGGAAGGCTCACCCCTCGACGACCTGGAGCTTCCTGCCGCCCTGCGCCTCGGCCACCGTCACCGACTGGTTCCGGCCGTGCCGCTTCGCGTAGTACAGGCACTGGTCCGCCTGCTCCACCAGCACCAGCTTGTCCGTGCCGTGGTCCGGCGCCGTGGCGATGCCCAGCGACAGCGTGATCTTCAGCGGGCCCATCTCCGTCTGGAAGACCTCGGCCTTGATCGCCTCGCGGATGCGCTCGGCGATGACCTTGGCGCCCTTGGCGTCCGTCTCCGGCAGGAGGATGGCGAACTCCTCGCCGCCGTAGCGCGCGACGATGTCCGTGTCCCGCGCATGCTCCTTCAGGATGCGCGCCACGCCCTTGAGCACCTGATCGCCCGTCAGGTGGCCATAGGTGTCGTTGACGCTCTTGAAGTGGTCCACGTCCGTGAGCATGAGCGAGCACTTGCGCCCGTAGCGCCGCGAGTGGGCCAGCATCTCGTCCGCCTTCGCCTGGAAGGTGCGGTTGTTGTACAGGCCCGTCATGCCGTCCGTGGTGGCCATGCGCTCCATCTGCTCGTAGAGCTGGGCGCGCAGCACCGCCTGGGCCGCCTGGATGGCGATGACCTCCAGCATCCGCAGCACGTCATGGTCCAGGGCCGTCTTGCGGCGCGAGCCGGCCACCAGCGTGCCGAGGATGCGGTCTCCCGCCATGAGGGGGAAGATCTTCAGCGCGCCGAGGCCGCGCACCTGCGTCTCCTCGTCGAAGATGACCTGCCGATCCATGGCCTTGAGGTCGCGCCCCGGGAGCGGCGCGCCGTAGCGCACCACGTTGGCCACCAGCCCGTTGTTGTCCGGGAAGGTGCGGCCCTCGAGCGCCTTGCTGCCCTGCGCCGTGACGCCGAGCATCCGCGTCACCTTGTGGACGCGCTTGCCGTCCTGCTCGCTCACGATGGTGACGGCGCAGAAGTCCAGGCCCGCGAGCTGCCGCGCGCTCTCGAGCACCGCGAGGAACACCTGATCCGGGCTGCCGGCGCGGTTGAGCTCCTCGATGGCGCGGAAGAACCGGTCCTTCTCGTCGCGCGTCTTGCGGATGTACGTCATCACCCGCTCCACCTCGATGGAGCGCAGCACCTCGGCGGCGATGGTGGTGAAGAGCTTCTCGTCGTCATCCGAGAAGGGGTTGTGCGTGGCCCGATCCGCCACGAGCACGCCGCGCACCAGCCCGCTGCCCTCGATGATGGGCACGGCGAGCACGGCCCCGAGCGAGGGCGCGCTCCCGTCGTACCAGGTAATCCCCTTGAGCCCGTGGGCCGAGTGCATGCGCACCGGGGCCCGGCGCTTGAGCACCCCGCCCAGCATCCCCTCCCCCGCGGTGAAGCTCTCGCGCTGCACGCGATCGGACATGCTGCGGCAGTCGTACAGCTTGAGCCCCTTGTCGTCCGAGGTGAGCAGGAAGGCCGCGCAGGTGTGGGTGCGCAGGGACATCTCGGCGATCTCCAGCGCGGCGCCCACCGCGCCCTCGATCTCCTTCACCGAGGCGACGAGCCACTTCTCCTCGTCCTTCACGTCCGGGGCGTTGTCGTGGGCACCGGGGTTGACGAGGCGGAAGGTGCGCGCGCGCTCCTCCACCTCCTTGATGCGCTTCTCCACGGCGGAGCTCTCGGCGTGGCGGGCCGCGGCGATGCGGGCGGAGAGCACCAGGTGGTACAGGCCGGCGAAGAGCGAGAGGAAGAGCGCGTGGGTGAGGAAGCTGGTGAGGCTGCGCTCCGGGCCCTGGAGGGAGATGACCGCGTCGAACGCCAGGGCCACGCCCAGCAGGGACAGGCCCGCGTTGCGCTGCAGGAAGGCCACCAGGAAGGCCATGAGCAGGTAGATGAGGGGGAAGATCTCTCCCCCGGCGATGGACACCACGATGAAGGCCGAGGCGACGAGCACCCCGCCCAGCTCCAGGTCATCGCGGAAGTAGAGCGGAGCGCCCACGGCGCCCCGGGTGAAGCGGCGCCAGGCCACCACGCCCAGTCCGGCGAGCAGGAAGAGGACGAGGGAGGCGTCCGTCCAGCCCAGGGTGAGGAGGCCGCGGAAACCGCCTCGGGCCAGGTGGGTGAAGGCGGCCAGCACCGCCACGCCGGGCACGGCCCGGATGAACGGGCGCAGGAGCTTGGAGACTGGAGGAACGGCCGAGAGGACGGTCATACTTACTCCAGGTGGAAGACGAGCTCGCCCGGCTTGACGTAGCCGAGCTCCTCACGGGCGGCGCGCTCGAGGGCGGCGGGATCGTTGCGCAGGGCGTTGATCTCCCGAAGGAGGATGTCGTTCTGGGCGGAGAGGGCGCGGTTGCGCTCGTGGATCGTCTCCACGTCCTGGCGCAAGCGCAGGTAGCGACGGAAGCCCTTGGCGTCCACCGCCGAGACCAGCGTGAGGAGCGCGGCCACACACGCCGCTATGCCGAGGAGCTTTCGCCGCACCGTCATGAGTGCGCGGAAGGTACCAGCGGCGACACCCCCGGCAAGAAATCCGCTCCAGCCCTGTAGCGCTTCAGCGACGCAGCAACGTCTCCACGGCCTTCGACATGTCCTCGTGGCCGGCCATGCCCTGCCACGCGCCGGCCACCTGCCCCTCCTTGTCCAGGAGGAAGGTGGCGGGCAGCGCGGGAATGAGCCCGAAGGCGCTCTGTCCCTGCTGCATGCCCTCGTTGGACACCAGGACGGGGAAGTTCAGCGCGTACTGCTCGGCGAAGGGGGTCAGCACCCGGGGCCCTTCCAGATCCATGCCCACCAGCACCACCTGGAAGCCCTGGGGGCCATACTCCTTCTGGAGGGCCTCCAGCGTGGGCAGCTCCGCCAGACACGGGAAGCACCAGGTGGCGAAGAAGGACACCAGCACCACGCGCCCGGGCAGCCGGCGCCAGTCGTACGGGGTGGGCCCCACCGAGGGCAGCAGCAGCGAGCGCAGGTAGGGAGAGGGCCCCGAGGCCTCGGGCCCCTCGGGCACCCGGCGACACCCGGCCAGGACCAGGGCCAGCACGCAGCCCAGGACCAGCGCCGAGCGCCTCATGCCTCGCTCTTGGGCAGGGGGGTCCGCTGGCAGTTCCGGCACAGCCCGTACAGCTCCATCTTGTGCGACGTCACGGTGAAGCCGTGCTTGCGCGCCACCGCGTCCTGCATCTGCTCGATGCGGTCGTCCTCGAACTCGACGATGGTGCCGCAGTGGGTGCAGATGAGGTGGTCATGGTGCTCGCGGCCGGCGGCGGCCTCGTAGCGCGTCTGCCCGTCGCCGAAGTTGCGCGCATGGGCCAGGCCGCACTCGTTGAGCAGCTTCATCGTCCGGTACACCGTGGCCACCGACACCTTGGCGTCCTGCTGGCGGACCTTGTTCCACAGCTCCTCGACGGACAGGTGGCCGCCCACCGAGAAGAAGGTGTCGATGATGAGGCTGCGCTGGCGCGTGCTCTTCAGCCCGTGCTGGGCCATGTAGCGCTGGAGGACTTCGTCCTTCTCCTGGTTCACGGCTCGCCCGCCTCCCAAGCCACCTGGATGGCCCCTCGGCCCGCCGGGTGTCCACCGGCCGAACATCCGGACCGCACGGTCCCCGGCCCGGGTGTGACACCGACTTGCACCTTCCGCTGGCTGTTTAGATTGGGGCCCGTCGGATTCATTGACACCCGTCTGCCAGCAAAGATAGAGGCACCCGGCCTCGTAAACGAGCATTTTTCCGCAACTTTATGAACACTCCCTGGCAGAGACAGCGGCAACCCGATGACGTCCCCACCCCCGTGGCGGTGGCCGTCTCCGACTACTGCCGGCGAGCGAAATCGCCCGCAACCCCCACCGAGGTCCGTGAGGCGCTCGCCCTGCTGGCCGAGGCCGACGACTTCCGCGTGCGCACCTTGACCGACACTGAGCCCCAGGCCCGGCCCCTCGGACCGTTCGCGGTGGTGGACGTGCTCAACGGCACGGCGCCGGAGCTTGCCGCGAAGCGTCAGGAGTGCGGCTACTACGAGGTGGTGCAGGAGCTGGCCCGGGTGCACGAGGAGAAGCGGCCCCCCGCGCCGGCTCCCACCCCGGATGTGCCCACCTTCGCCACGCCGGCCCCGCGCCCGGCCAACGTGCCCGCGAAGCCGGAGCGCGCCCCCAAGTCGAGCGGCGAGACGATCCAGGCGCGGATCGCCCCCCGCAAGCGCGCCGCCGTGGAGGAGACGCCCTACGAGGCCGAGGAGACCGAGGAAGCCCCCAGCTTCCTCAAGAGGGAGCTGCCCAAGCCGCGCGGGCGCTTCACCCGCCTGGACGCTCCCAAGACGAGCTTCCAGGAGCTGACGCGCGCCTCGGGCAAGGAGACGCTGGAGGCGGCGCTGGAAGCGCACGATCACCGCTTCGCGCTGCTCAACTCGCTGGCCAACCAGTACAACGGCGCCCGGGGCGACCTGACGTTGTCGGAGCTGGAAGGAGTGCTGGGGGCCCACGGGTTGATGGAGGCCATGGCATCCCGTGAGCGACAGGCCCTCCTCGCCGGCTACACCGAGCACCGCGGCGCCGCGGGCCGGGTCGGCTGGGCGCTGGGGCTCAGCCCCTCCGAGCTCAAGCAGCTCGAGACGAAGCTGGGCCTCTCCCAGGAGGTCGAGGAGGTGCGCGAGCGCTTCCGTCGCGAGGCGCTCACCTCGCGCCATCTCACCCAGCGGTTGGATCTGCTCGGGCGCGACAAGTACCTGGCCGACTTGGGAATCAAGAAACGTTTCACGGACATGCTCCGCCGGGAGCTCGAGGTGCTGGTGCGCGACGAGCTCTCGGGGGCCACCACCGTGGCCACGCTCGCCGAGGTGGTGGGCCGCAAGCACGGAGCGCCGTCCGAACTCGTGCTGCGCGCTCTCGAGCGCCTGGGAGTGGCCGGGGAGCTGCGCAAGCGGACCTCGAACACTCCCCCTCACTCCACGCCCTGAGAAGGAAGAGGCTACCGTCATGCCCATCTACGAATACGCCTGTCAGTCCTGTGCGAAGACGATCGACGTCCTCCAGAAGGTGAGCGACCCGACGCCCGAGACCTGCTCCGCCTGCGGTGCCCAGGGCTCGCTGAGCAGGGTCGTCAGCCGCACCAGCTTCGTCCTCAAGGGCGGCGGCTGGTACTCGGACCTCTACAGCTCCACCAAGAAGGACGGGAGCGCGTCCAGCTCCAGCAGCTCGTCCTCGAGCAGCGCCAGCACCAGCAGCTCGACGTCGAGCAGCTCCAGTGGCTCCTCGGACTCGGGCGGCTCCAGCGCGTCGAGCAGCAGCTCGAGCGCCCCGGCCGCGGCGGCCGGCGCCAAGAGCTGAGCGGCGGAAAATTCGCGCGGTCGTAGGAGGAGAGGGAGACTGGCCCCGTGCCATTTCCCCCCTCCAAACGTCCGCCCCGTCGTTGCGTGCTCTGTGGCCATCCGGAGCTCGTGGATGCCCGGGGTCTGGGCCGGTTCCTGCTCGTCCCGGATCTCGATGGCCGTGGCCCCGTGTGTCCGACGCTGAAGGGCTGTGGTGTGCAGCGGCGGAGAGAAGGCGACAACGCGTCGCTGACGCCGAGCCCCCGCTAAGCTAAGGAAGGGCCCCTCACGCGTTTGACGTCGAGGTGCGCCCGATGGTCGTTCCCCTGTTGCTCGCGTCGTTGCTGGCCGCCACCCCCGCGGAGCCGGCCTCCTCCCCCGCCGATCCGACGATCTCCTTCGCCCGCTCCATGGAGGGCCGCCACGCGCGGCTACTGGACGGGCTGGAGCTGGCGGCCACCTTCAAACCCTCCGTGACGCCCCCGCTGCGGCTGACGGACGCCACGCGCTTCGCCCTGATGGGCACTCCCCTTCCCCTGGACACCGGGGGCGGCGTGGACGCGGAGATGCGGCAGGTGCTCGCGCTGGTGCTGGGGCTGTTCCTCGGCTTCGGCACGGGCCACCTGGTGGCGAGAGACCAGGACGGCTTCATCCTGTTCCTCGTGGTGGACCTGGCCATCATCGTGGTGAGCAGCGTCTTCCGGCTCGCCGTGGGCGGCTGGTTCTGGGGGCTGGGAGGCGTCGCGCTGCTCGTCTCGCACGTCATCCAGGGCATCGACGCCCTGGGCAAGGCGGGTGGCCCGCGCCTCGTGGAGGAGACGCGCGAGAAGGCGGTGTGGGTGGCGGATGTCACCGGCGGACGCGAGGCCCCTCTCATCACCACCCGAGCCTTCGCCTTCTCCTTCTGACCGAGGTCCCCCCGTGAAACGACTCCTCGCCCTGCTCGTCCTCCCCCTCCTGGCACTGGCCACCGGCTGCGCGAGCCAGACCCTGCTCAGCGCGGAGGACCGGACGAAGCTCCAGCGCGACCTGACCACCGGCCCGTCGTCGGAGCGCTACCTGAAGGCCTCCAGCTACCTCACCCCGTTCTTCGGGGACGCCTCCAAGCGGCTGCTGACGCCCTACCCGCCGGACGAGGTCCGGCTGATCAACGACACCCAGGGCAACCCCATCAACCCCGGCGCGGTGCAGGCGCTGATGCCGGCGGGCACGAAGGTGCGCGTGCTGAAGGTGGAGTTCCCCACGGCCATGGTGATGGTGGAGCGGGTGCTGTACTCGCCGCGCACGCTGCCGTGGGTGTACCTGGACGTGGAGGGGGCGCCGCCGGGGCCGCCGGTGGTGCTGGTGCTCCCGCCGATGAGCAAGACGCGGGAGGACTTCCTGGCGGAGCTGGACCGGCACCTGCTGGATCACGACCCGGCGCCGCGGATCGCCAGGTTCCAGCCGCGATTCCAGGAGGCCCTCAAGCAGAAGAAGGTTCTCGAGGACATGCCGGAGGCGGCGGTGGAGATGTCCTGGGGCGCGCCGGAGAGCATCCGCCGCACGCTGGACAAGCAGCAGGTGAACCAGGAGTGGATCTACCCGGGCAGCAAGCGCCGGGTGTTCATCACCGACGGCCTGGTCACCCGGATCGAGGAAGGCGCGCCGCCCGCCGTGGCGAAGTGAGAAGCACAGGGGGACCCGCCGGGCTCGAACTCGCGCAACCTGTACACTTAGTGGACAAGTTCGCGGACCGCGCGCCCGGAGTGCCTAGCGGCGGCGGCGCCCACCACCACCGCCACCCCCCCCGCCTCGACGCGTGCCACCCCCACCGCCCCCCCCCGCCAGGGCCTCGCCCGGGCGGGTGAGGCGCGGCCGCGCACCGGCCAACACC
>NZ_DASVSO010000487.1:0-3881 GCF_036388035.1 Archangium sp. | reverse complement strand
TCGGAGTGGTATCTGCCACCGCTGCCGTCCGCGCAGGTGCCGCCGAGGGTGTTGGGCGCGTTGAGCTCGGGCCCCACCGGTCCACGGCCGTTGACGAGGCTGCCCGTGTCACAGCCCGAGGCCACCCCGCTGCACCGGGGCACCTTCAGGGTCGAATCGTAGCTGGCCGTCACCGTCAGCGCCGCCCCCTGGCTCACGAACTCCGCGGTCTGCGCCTCCTCACGCGCGCACGCCCATAGCCCCACCGCCAGTACTGCCATGACATACTGCTTCCACATGAATCATTCCCCCGCGTGAACAGCTTTCGCGGGGCTACCTACCAGCGGCGCCGGGTTGTCACTGTGAGGCACCTCACACCGGGGATGTGAGAACGGTCACAGGGGTGGTTGCACTCAGGGACTGTTCTTCGCCGCGCCGCGGGTGCACCGCGATCCTCCCAAGCGGGGAGCGGTGCGTTGCGGCGTCGGAGAGCGCTCGGTAATAATCTGCCCCCATGGCAGAGGAAGAGGGCAGCAGGTTGGAAGCATCGGGGAGCGGGCAGGTGGATGCTTATGCGAGTGAGCTCGAGAGCGTCGGCTCTCAGGCCGCTTACGATGCGTTCCTCGCCGCCGCGAAGCTCCTCGACCCAAGCGTCATCGAGGAGTGCTGTGCCGACGTCGTGCTCGCCTACCACAACGTGTCGCGCGGCGTTGAGAACGTGGTGGGCAGCGGGGCGGTGGTCATCGGCAAGCTGCCCGACGTGAACGTCGTGGAGCTCTCGTTGCTCCCGCGACTTGCCCAGGGGTTGGTCTTCGCCACGCTTCAGGTGCACCGCGAGCTCCGCGGGACGCCGTTCGGAGTGCTCTTCGAGCGGGCGCAAGTCCTGCGTCGCAAGCTGCGAAAGGCCGCCGACGCCCTCGCCGAGGCGGGCCTCCTCGCCGACACCGACATCGATGAAGTCCGGCTCCAGGCTCGGCAAGATGTCATGGAGGACTGCCTGGCTCTCGCCGCGTTGTTTCGCAGGAACGAGGGGAGGATCACGGGTCGCTCGCCCATCTCCGCCGCGGATCTCCGCGAGGCGGAGCAGGTCGCCGACAAGCTGCGCACGATGCTCGGGCAGCAAGGGGACGCGAGCGATGGGGGATCACCCTCCCTCGTCAAGGTCATCGAGATGCGCGACCGGTTCTGGACGTTGTTGTTCCAGCGCTACGACGTGCTCTGGCGGTGCGGTGCGTGGATCTACGGCCGTACGGTCGATGAGCGCGTGCCGCCGCTTCCAATCCGGCAGTCGGTGTTCCGGAAGTTCCAGAGTGTGCCGGTCGCGCGTGACGCAACGCGGACGGTGTCGGAGCAGCGGCGCATCGTGAGTCCTCCTCCCCTCATGCCCACGCGCGTGAGCACGCCCTCCAGTGGATCCGCGCGCGACTCGGCCCGGCACCTGGGTGATTTGCAGCGTGAGTTGGAGCGGAAGACCCGTTTCCTCGTCCGGATCGGCGCCATTCCGCCCCCGCGCTGAACAAGCCTCGACGCCCAGGGGGAGGGGAGGCGTGCTCCGCGTCTACGCGGAGACACGCCTCGGCCCGCCGAGGCGGGCGGGCGAGCAAGGCTGGCGTCAGGGGGGCGGTGCCTGGGTGGTGAGCGGCGCCTGGGTGGTGGCCGGCGCCGCGATCTCGGTGAGCAGGAGCACTTCGGCTCGGCGGTTGAGCTGGCGCTCCTGGTCGGTGGCGGGTTTGTCGCTCACGGGCCAGTCCGAGCCAAAGCCGCGGATCCGCACCCGCGTGGCGGGGACGCCCTGGTCGATCAGGTAGCGCCGGACCGCCTGGGCGCGTCGCAGCGACATCATCATGTTGGACGTGACGGTGCCGTCGGTGTCCGCATGCCCCTCGACGATGATGGTGCCCCCCTTGGTCAGCTCCGGCAACCGAAGGACGACCTGGTCCAGCAGCGGGACCACGCCCTCGAGCTCCGAGCTGCCCTGCGCGAAGTGGATCTCTCCCCGCAGCACGACCCTCTCCTGGGGGCCGGGCTGGTAGGGCCGCGGAGGCTCCCGCGGCGTTCCGTTGGCCGAGGTCTCCTGGGACTCGTCACGGGTGAGGGAGTTGAGCTCCCAGGTGCCCACCGGACGGATCTGATCGTCTTTCTCCGAAGCCTTTGGCGCGGCCAGCGCGAGTTGCAGATCGCGATTCGCGTGCTCGTCGAGGAAGGAGATCCGGGGAGGTGGCTCCTGGCGGAAGGCAACGCCCGCGAGCATGCGGAAGAGAGGTGTCCCGGGCGCTCCGCCCAGGCCGGGCCCGCCCAGGACGAAGGCGTCCAACCCCACCAGCAGCGGGAAGCGCACGCCTCCCATCAGCTCCATGGAGACCTCGGGTCGCTTGGTGGAGAGGGTGGTGCGCAGGCCCAGCTCTCCCCGCAGCCCCTTACCCGTGGTGGCCAGCGCGGCGCCCAGGCGGATCTCCGCCTCCGCCCCCGGCTTGGCCACGCTCTCGGAGGTGTCCAGCAGAGGGGTGGGGCGGAACAGCACGCCCGCCTCGAGCGAGGGCTGCAGCCAGCCCAGGGTCGTGCCCACCACCATTCGTGCGTGGAAGCGGGGACCCGCATCACCCGCCAGCGCCAGGCCGGTGCCCACCGGCAGTCCCACGCCCAGGTCCGCCGACAGGTCCACGGGTTGCCGGTAGCCGCGCGACAGCAAGCCCAACCGCGCCTGGAGCACGGGGGTTCCAATCCCCTGGCCAGCCAGCGGGGCCAGGCCCAGCTGGCTCGGATCATCTCCCTGCTGCCAGAGTACGAAGGGGATCTGGGCCCCCACCTCGAGCCACGACAACACGCCGTAGCTGGCGGAGAGCAGCGCCGTCGCCCTGTCGCTCACCACCCGCAGCTCGCTCACCTCGTCGCTCAACACCAGGGGCATGTGCTGGTAGTGCCCCAGGAGGCTCACGCTCAGGCCCCCGGGCACCATCAGCTCGCCGTTGCCGACGAGCAACGTGCCGCGTCCCATGTTCGTTTCCAGCCGCTCCAGGTCGAAGCCCGGCAACGTCTCGGGGGCCTCGTCGGTGGACTGCGCGGAAGCGAGCGAGCACCCCAGCAGTACCGCGGCCACTGCCCCCCTGGTGGATGAATGTAGACGCATGTAAGTTTCTCTGGCTGCTCCCGGGAGATGGCGAGAAGTGGCCCGTGGAGACGCGGAGCGTCCTCTCCCTGGAGCAATCTGCCCCGTGGCAATCCTACCGCTCTTCGTGGGGGAAGGGACAAGGGCCCCGGATCAACTTCCTGGCCGTGAAGTGACCCGGCCTGGGCGTCCACTCCGGGAAGCCCCTGCCGCCTGGAACAGCGGCAGGGGTCGAGGACGCGCTCCTTCAGCCCGGCCCCCTCAGTTGGCGCACACGAGGCCGCCGGTGTTGCCGTCGAAGGTGTTCTTGTAGGTGGCCAGCTCGTAGTCCGTCGACACCGGGGTGCTGTCAGCGTGGTCGCCACTGCTCACGGTGATGCCGCAGCCAGACGAGTTCTTGAACGTGCTGTTGGTCACGAAAGCGCCAAGCTCCCTGTACACGTTCACGTTGCCCGTGCCGACGCTGCCCGCGGCCCCGGCGTGGGTGACGGTCACGTAGTCGAGCTTGCTCCCACCGGCGTACCAGAAGTGCAGCCCGCGCCAGTGTCCCTTGGTGGGCGAGAGCGCATCCGGGATGAAGCGGATCGGAGCTTCCGCGGTCCCCACGGCGATCAGGGTCCCGGAATCCCCGGGGCTACCGACACTGAACGCAAGGTCCGCGCCGAACCGCAGTTCCGTCCCCGCGGAGATGGTCAGCGTTGGACTGGATGCGGAACCCACGTTGACGTTGTCGGTCATCACGTAGGGAATCCCGATGTTCGGCCACGTCTGGGTGGTGTACACGCCGCAGCAGGTG
>NZ_DASVSO010000486.1:0-6526 GCF_036388035.1 Archangium sp. | reverse complement strand
TGGCTGGCCTCGCTGGGCCGCAGCGACGCGGGGCAGAGCGGCTTCAATCAGGTCGTGGTCCCCAACGACAGCGCCTGGTTCACCTTCATGACCGTGGTCAGCCTGACGGCGGGTACCGCGTTCATCATGTGGCTGGGCGAGCGCATCACCGAGCGCGGCATCGGCAACGGCATCTCGCTCATCATCTTCGCGGGCATCGTGGCCGGCCTGCTCCCCAGCGGCAAGACGCTGCTGGACCTCGTGCAGCAGGAGGTCATCAGCCTCGCGGCCGTGGCGGCCCTGCTGGTGTTCATGGTCCTCGTGGTGGGCGTGGTGTGCTACGTCGAGCGCGGCATGCGTCGCATCCCGGTGCAGTATGCCAAGCGCATGGCCGGCCGCCGCATGTTCGCGGGTCAGGCCACCTACTTCCCGATGAAGGTGAACACCTCGGGCGTGATTCCCCCGATCTTCGCCGGCGCGCTGCTGTCCTTCCCGGCCACGCTGGGCACCTGGTTCCCGTTCCTCCAGGGCGTGCAGCGCAGCATCGAGTCCAGCCCCTGGGTGTACAACGGCATCTTCGTCCTGCTCATCATCTTCTTCTCGTACTTCTACACGGCGCTGACCTTCCGGCCGGACGACGTGGCGGACAACATCAAGAAGCAGGGCGGCTACATCCCGGGCATCCGTCCGGGTCGGCAGACGGCGGACTTCATCGAGGGCGTGCTCAACCGCATCACCTTCGGTGGCGCGCTCTACCTGGCGGCCATCTGCGTGGTTCCGTCCATCATCACCAACATGCTGGGTGTGCGCTTCACCTTCGGCGGCACGGCGCTGCTGATTGTGGTGGGCGTGGCGCTCGACACGGTGCAGCAGATCGAGGGTCACCTCATCAGCCGCAACTACGAGGGCTTCGCCGGTCCGCGCGGTCCCCGCATCCGTGGCCGCGTGCGCGTGGCAGCCTAGTTGAAGCAGTGCGTTCGCTGGCGCTCCTCCCCCCCAACCCCGGGGAGGGGCGCCTCGTCGTTCCAGGGGTGTTCGAGCAGCGCGGGAGAGGCGCCGTGACCCCCCGCATGCTCCTTCCTGACGAGCTGAGAGGAATACATGAACCTCATCCTGTTGGGCCCGCCTAACGCCGGGAAGGGGACCCAGGCGAAGAAGCTGTACGCGGATTTCAAGATTCCTCAGATCTCCACGGGCGACATCCTCCGCAAGGCGGTCCGCGAGGGCACCGAGCTGGGCAAGATGGCCGGGCCGTTGATGGCCGCGGGCGCCTACGTGCCGGACGAGATCGTCATCGGTATCGTGGAGGAGCGCCTGAAGGAGCCAGACTGCGCCCATGGCTTCGTGCTGGACGGGTTTCCCCGCACCATCCCCCAGGCCGAGGCGCTCGAGCGCATGCTCGCCAAGCTGGGCAAGAAGCTGGATGCGGTGGTGTCCCCGGAGGTGCCGCACGAGAAGCTCATCGAGCGCGGCTCGGGGCGTCGCTCCTGCCCCACCTGCGGGTCCGTCTACCACGTCTACCAGAGCCCCCCGAAGCGGGCGGGGTTCTGCGACAAGGACGGCACCGGGCTGGTCCAGCGCGAGGACGACAAGGCCGAGGTCATCGAGAAGCGTCTGAAGAAGTACGACGCGGAGACCGCGCCCCTGAAGCAGTTCTACGCGCAACGTGGCCTGCTCAAGAGCATCGACGGGGTGGGCTCTCCCGAGGGCATCTACGAGGAGATCAAGAAGGCCCTGGGCAAGGCCTGAGGGCCTCCAGGGCAGGCGGGAGGGCAGGGGAGGGGCGCGCGGACTGTGCTGCCGCCTCCCAGCGGTTCCAACAGGGTCGAGGCAGTCATGAGCCAGGTCGAGATCAAGAGCCAGGAGGAGATCGCCCTGATGCGCGAGGCGGGGCGCATCGTGAGTGAGATCCTGGACGAGCTCGAGAAGGCCGTGGCGCCGGGCGTCACCACCTGGGACCTGGACGCCCTCTCCGAGAAGCTCATCTACGCGAAGGGAGCCAGGCCGGCCTTCAAGGGCTACCGCGGCTTCCCGGCCTGCCTGTGCGCCTCGGTCAACCACGAGGTCGTCCACGGCATCCCCTCCAAGCGGCGCAAGCTGCAGGAGGGGGACCTGATGAAGCTGGACTTCGGGGTGGTGTACCGGGGCTTCTTCGGAGACTCGGCCCGCACGGTGCCGGTGGGGAAGGTGAGCTCCGAGGCCAAGGCCCTGCTGGACGCCACCCGGGAGTCACTGAACAAAGGTATCCAGGCCATGGTGGCCGGCAACCGCATCGGGGACATCGGCCACGCGGTCCAGAGTTATGTGGAGGCCCGTGGCTTCTCGGTGGTTCGCGACTTCACGGGCCATGGCATCGGCCGGCACCTCCACGAGAAGCCCGAGGTCCCCAACTACGGGCAGCCAGGCAGCGGCATGAAGCTCCGTCCGGGAATGGTCCTTGCGGTCGAGCCCATGGTGAACCAGGGCACTTACGAGGTGGACCTCCTCGACGACGACTGGACAGCCGTCACCCTCGACAACAAGCTTTCCGCGCACTTCGAGCACACGGTGCTCATCACCGAGGGAGGGCCGGAAGTTCTCACCCGCAGCAGGTAGGGGCAGGTGGGAGAAATTCGAGGGAGTACACGGGGGTTGGTAGGATTCCGTGGTTTACTGCGCGAGGATGCTTGTCACTTGCGGACCGAAGTGGTATCCCGCCGCGCTTCCAGAAGTTCAGGTGGTCCGCAAGAGGGTTATCTGATTGCCGAAGGATGATTCCATTGAAGTTGAGGGGACGGTCATGGAGCCCCTCCCGAACGCGATGTTCCGCGTGGTGCTGGACAATGGCCACAAGGTGCTCGCGCACATCTCGGGCAAGATGCGGATGCACTTCATCCGCATCCTCCCGGGCGACAAGGTGAAGGTGGAGCTGTCCCCGTACGATCTGTCCCGGGGCCGCATCACCTACCGGGCGAAGTAGAAGGGGCCTGCTTCCGCGGAATGGCGGACAGCCCCTCGAGGCTTTTCTCTAAAGCGTAAGGAAGGGAAGTACCGCCATGAAGGTTCGGGCGTCCGTCAAGAAGATTTGCGACAAGTGCAAGGTTGTCCGCCGCAAGGGCATCGTGCGCGTCATCTGCGCGTCCAACCCGCGGCACAAGCAGCGCCAGGGCTAGGGTCCACAGGACCTGAAGCTCCAGACCAACTCCACACCGAGGAACGAAGAAGATGGCTCGTATCGCTGGCGTCGACCTCCCGCCCAACAAGCGCGCGGTGATCTCGCTGCAGTACATCTACGGGATCGGCAGCAAGTCCGCCCACGACATCATCGAGGCTGCGGGGGTTGACCTCGCCACCCGGACCAAGGATCTCACCGAGGAGCAGACGCGGAAGATCCGTGAGGTTCTCGAGACCAATTACAAGGTCGAGGGTGACCTCCGTCGTGAGGTGACCATGAACATCAAGCGCCTGATGGACCTGGGCTGCTACCGCGGCCTGCGTCACCGCAAGGGCCTGCCGGTTCGTGGTCAGCGCACGCACACCAACGCGCGTACCCGCAAGGGCCCGAAGCGCGGCATCGTGCGCGCCAAGCCGGCGACGGCCGCTCGCTAGTTCTTCCACCTGCGCCGGCCCCGTGAGGAGCCGGCGTCGATCACCTGCTTCCAGGAGCAACGAGTTCCATGGCTGAAGAGACCAACGCGCCTGCGGCCCCTGCCGCTGCCGCCCCCGCGACGGGTGAGCCCGCCGCGGCGCGCAAGAAGAGCAAGAAGGGCAAGAAGAGCATCCTCAACGGCGTGGTCCACATCCAGTCCACGTTCAACAACACCATCATCACGATCACGGACGTGTCCGGGAACGTGATCTCCTGGTCCTCCGCCGGCGCCCGTGGCTTCAAGGGCAGCCGCAAGTCGACGCCGTTCGCCGCCCAGGTGGCCGCTGGCGACGCCGCCGCGAAGGCCATGGAGCACGGTCTGAAGAACGTGACGGTGCTGGTGAAGGGTCCGGGCGCGGGTCGTGAGTCCGCCCTGCGTGCTCTGGCCGCCGCCGGCCTGAAGATCGCCCTCATCCGCGACGTGACGCCCATCCCGCACAACGGCTGCCGTCAGGCGAAGCGCCGCCGCGTCTAGTTCCACTCCGGGCCGCTCTCTTCATGGAGAGCGGCCCTAGACCATCTTTACACGGAGAAGCATCGTGGCCCGTTATACCGCCTCCGCCTGCCGCATCTGCCGGCGTGAGAACCTGAAGATGTACCTGAAGGGTGACCGCTGCTACACGGACAAGTGTGCCATCGAGCGCCGCCCCTATCCCCCCGGTCAGCACGGCCAGGGCCGCGTGAAGTTCTCCGGCTACGGCGTGCAGCTGCGCGAGAAGCAGAAGGTCAAGCGCATGTACGGCCTGCTCGAGAGCCAGTTCCGCGGCTACTACCACCGCGCCTCCGCGGCCAAGGGCAAGACGGGTGAGAACCTCCTGCAGCAGCTGGAGCTCCGCCTGGACAACGTGGTGTTCCGCATGGGCTTCGCGGACACCCGCGCCGAGGCTCGCCAGCTGGTGCGTCACGGTCACTTCACGGTGAACGGCAAGCGGGTCAACATCCCGTCGTTCGCGGTGAAGCCGGGCGCCTCCATCGAGGTGGCCGAGAAGAGCCGGAAGATCCTCCGCATCTCCGAGGCGCTGGAGACCGTGGATCGCCGTGGCGTGCCGCAGTGGATCGACCTGGACAAGAAGGGCTTCAAGGGCACGGTGCGCACCGCTCCGAACCGCGAGGACCTCACCATGCCGATCCAGGAGCAGCTCATCGTGGAGCTCTACTCCAAGTAATCGGCTCCGCTCGCTCGCGAGCGAACCGCTGGAGCTGTCGTACGCGCCCTGGCCTCACCGCCGGGGCGTCGTGCTTCTGCCAGACCTCGTCCGTGCAGCCCGCGAGGCCTGGCGCTATCCAAGGAACCCCACGTGCCCATCCTCCCGCTCCTTGGCGGGTAAGTCGGTGGTGGCGCACGTCATGAGGAGCAGAAGAACATGGCTGACTCTTACATCGCGAAGAACTGGCGGGATCTCATCAAGCCGCGTCGGCTCGAGGTCGATCAGGACTCGCTCACCCCCACCTACGCCAAGTTCGTGGCCGAGCCGCTCGAGCGTGGCTTCGGTACCACGCTGGGCAACTCCCTGCGCCGCGTGCTCCTGTCGTCGCTGCAGGGCGCCGCCATCACCACCGTGAAGATCGATGGCGTGGATCATGAGTTCACCACCATCCCCGAGGTGGTCGAGGACGTCACGGACGTCGTGCTGAACCTGAAGGAGGTTCTCCTCCGGATGCACACGAACGAGCCCAAGACGCTCCGCATCGAGGCCGAGGGCCCCAAGGAGGTCAAGGCCGGTGACATCATCGCCGACCAGGACGTGGAGATCCTCAACCCGGGTCACCACATCTGCACCGTCTCCGAGGGTGGCAAGGTCCGCATGGAGCTGTCCTGCCGCCGCGGCCGTGGCTACGTGCCGGCCAACTCGAACAAGGTGGCGGGCTCGCCGATCGGCACCATCCCGATCGACTCGCTGTTCTCCCCCATCCGCAAGGTGAACTACCAGGTCACCAACGCCCGCGTCGGTCAGGTCACCGACTACGACAAGCTCACCCTCGAGGTGTGGACGGACGGTTCCGTCACCCCCCAGGACGCCGTGGCGTACGCCGCGAAGATCGTCAAGGAGCAGCTCACGGTGTTCGTCAACTTCGACGAGACCGAGGAGCCCGTGGCGGTCGAGGCCCCCAAGGAGGAGGCCAAGCTCAACGAGAACCTCTTCCGCTCGGTGGACGAGCTGGAGCTCTCGGTGCGCTCCGCCAACTGCCTGCAGCAGGCCAACATCAAGACCATCGGTGATCTCGTGCAGCGCACCGAGGCCGAGATGCTCAAGACCAAGAACTTCGGCCGCAAGTCCTTGAAGGAGATCAAGGAGATCCTCGCGGAGATGGGCCTGTCGCTCGGCATGAAGCTGGAGAACTGGCCTCCGAAGACCCCGCCGCCCGCTCCCGCCCCGAACGCGGGTGCCGCGGCCGCCGCCGCCGCAGCCGCCGCCGCTCCGAAGGCCTAGTCAGCTCTCGCAGGACCTCCTCTCGCGCGGTGGCATGGCAGCGTGCCGCGGGGGAGGAGGGGGCCTTCCCAGGCCCAACATGCAACGGTGGACCTCGTGTCGGGTCCATTCTTCCCACCCGGTACCTCGTACGGCCGGAGTGGTGGACCCGCTGAGGGTCCGGAGTCAGCACCATGCGTCATAAGATTGGACAGAGGAAGCTCCACCGCACCACGAGCCACCGGCTCGCGATGCTCCACAACATGGTCACCTCGCTGCTCGAGCACGAGGCCATCCGCACCACGCTGCCCAAGGCCAAGGAGGCCCGGGCGATCGCCGAGCGCATCATCACCCTCGGCAAGCGCGGTGGTCTGGCCAACGTGCGCCTCGCGGAGCGGACGGTTCGCAACCGCGCCATCCTCCAGAAGGTGTTCAGCGAGTACAAGACCCGGTACGCCACCCGCCCGGGCGGTTACACCCGCATCGTTCGCCTTGGCTTCCGCAAGGG
>NZ_DASVSO010000485.1:0-2803 GCF_036388035.1 Archangium sp. | reverse complement strand
GTTCGAGCCTGTGGACCGCCTGCGCGGACGTGGGAGGTGCGCCCCCCGAGCCGGTGCCACCCACGCCGGACGAGCCCGACTCGTGCCGGGTGGATCAGGACTGCCCGGACCCCGGGCTCTTCTTCTGCGACACGGCGACGTCGCGCTGCCTGGCGGCGTGCCGGACGCAGGCGGACTGCACGGCGGAGAAGCGGGGCCCGCACCGGATTGAGTCCTGCGACGCCAACCCCCTGGGCTGCCGGTGTGACGGGAGCCGGTGCGTGGCGGCGCTGTGCTCGTCGGACGCGGAGTGCGCGGGCGCGGCGGGGCAGGTGTGCCGGGATGGCCGGTGCGCGCCAGCCCCCGAGGCGGACGCGGCGGTGACGTGCCAGGTGACGCCAGACTTCGTCCTCGGGCGCGAGGGGACGTCGGCGCGCTTCTCGGTGCTGGCGATGGACGCGGCGGGCCAGCCGGTGGTGGTGCCCGCGGGCGCCACGTGGACGGCGGTGGACGAGGCGGTGCGGGGTGGAGGCACGGGGACGGAGGCCTCCTTCGTGCTGTCGGTGCCCACGGTGGGCGCGCGGGAGGCGGTGCGGGCGCGGGTGGGCAAGGCCACCTGCACGGCGCGCGTGACGGTGCTGGAGGCGACGCTGGCGCCGGGTCGGCTGCGGGCGGTGGTGACGGACGAGCTGACGGGCCGCCCCATTGTGGACGCGGTGGTGGTGACGGCGGACGCGCGGGGGGCGGAGACGGCGTGGGCGGAGACGGACGCGAACGGCGTGGCGACGCTGGCGGCGCTCTCGGAGGCGGGGAGCGTCTCGGTATTCCACAAGGACTTCGGCTACCTGACGGTGGCGCACGAGGGCGCTGGAGGCTCCACGGACCTGGCGCTGCCGCTGCGGCGCAACCCGACGGCTCGCTACGGGGGCTACAAGGGCACGTTCCGGGACATGTCGACGAGCCTGGACATGCACGCGGGGCTGGCGGGGCTGTCGTCGCCGGACGCGGTGTCGGACCTGTCGGGGTCGCTGCTGGTGGGGCCCTCGCGGCGGGTGAGCTACACCTCGGGGGGACAGGCGCGCGAGGCGACGCTGCCGGCCGGGGCGTACGTGGTGCTGCCGGGCACGACGCTGGCGGCGACGGACGTGTCGGCGCAGGGCGTGGCGGGCGTGTGCGACGCCGTGCTGGCGGGCGTGACGAGCCCGGAGGAGCTGATGGCCTCGGGCGCGTGTGGCACGCGGACGGCGTGGGCGCTGGGCGGGGACATTCCGCTCAACGCGCTGTCGCCGAGCGTGGTGACGGGAGGCGGGGTGGACCTGGGGCAGGTGCTGGCCCAGACGATTCCGCTGCTGCGCACGTTCAGCTCCTCGGTGGTGCGGGACGTGCGCTACCGGCTGAAGGAGACGCCGGGGGCGGAGACGGGCGCGCCGGCCTATGGAGACCAGTCGCACTTCACGACGGCGGACCACGACTTCAAGGCCGAGCGGAGCATGGCGCTGGGCTTCCAGTTCGCCCTCCGGGTGCCGGCGCTGCCGAAGTACCGGGGCGCGTGGATGGACAGCGTGGCGGTGCTGGGCGCGGCGCGAGTGCCGGGGCGTGGCGTGGTGCCGCTGGGCCTGGGCGCGGCGACGAACACGAACCCGGCGGACCTGAACACGGACACGCAGGTGGGGCTGCCGGGGCCGGGGCTGGTGAGCGTGCGGATGGCGCCCACGCACCACGGACTCGAGGGCAGCCCGTACGATCTGCTCATCACGGCCTCGTCCTCGGCCGCGAGCAATGACGCGACGGCGGGAGCGGCCTCCAGCGTGCTCATCCACCGGACGCTGCGGAAGCTGCCCTTCGATCCCCGGGGAGGCGCTCCGGTGGCGGTGACCGGGCCCTTCCTGCCGGTGCCCGAGGGCGCGCGCTACAACTACCTCCGGGACGCGGCGGCGGGCCTCGAGGGCCGGCAGCTGCGCTTCCTGGGCGAGCCGCAGCTGCCCGAGGGGACGGTGCTGCGGGCGGTGTTCACCAACCGGGCGGAGCACCGCTGGGTGGTGCTGATGGACGTGGCGAGGGCCACCACGGGCGTGCGGCTGCCGCTGCCGCCGGAGTCCTTCGAGGATCGGACGTACTTCGGGGACGTGACGGGCTCGCGCTCGCCCTTCGGGATGCAGGCGCTGGAGGTGAGCCGGACGGGGACCTCGGACGGGGCGCCGCTGGACCTGAACGGGCTGGTGGAGGCGGACGGGGTGGACCTGGGGCAGCTGGGCGCGCTCACGGTGGCGTTCTCGGCGCTGGACTACGGCCGGCCCCGGGTGGAGTGGGTGGCGCCGGCCGAGGACGGCCAGAGCGTGGCGCGCGGCTCGATGGTGAAGGTGGGGGTGCGGGCCTTCCGGGTGGGCAGTGGCATCACGGACGACGGCTCCGTGCGGCTGACGTTCGCGGGAGGCACGGGCTGCGAGGGCCAGACGGTGCGCGGGGACGTCATGGACTCCCAGGGAGGAGGGGAGGTGGAGCTGCCGCTGCCCGGGGGGTGCTCGGGGACGGGGGTGCGGCTCACGGCGACCCTGGTGAACCCCGAGGGCCAGCCGTTGAACCCCCCGGTGACGAGCACGCGCACCCTGACGATTACCCCCTGAGCGCCCACGGGGAGCGCGAGAACCTTCACCCGGAGTCACCCACTGCTGGCTTCGGGGGTTTTCCGGGTGCTACCGTCTTGTCGGGTATGGCCCAGAACGAGACGGTGGTTACCGTCATCTCGAAAATTTCGGAGCGTCCGAGCAACCTGGATGCCGCGCTCGTGGTCATCTACGGCCTGGATCTGGGCCGCAAGTACGAC
>NZ_DASVSO010000484.1:0-2420 GCF_036388035.1 Archangium sp. | reverse complement strand
CGTCACCTTCTACTGGCTCCTGGCCAACGTGTTGCCGTTCGGCGCCAGGAACGACTGGGAGCGTGGCGGCCTCATAGAGCGGATCATCCACCAGAGGCCCATTGCTCCGCATGTGCTCAATCCGCGTGTTCCTCGAGCACTCTCCGACATCTGCATGCGGATGCTGGAGAAGAAGCCGGAGGACCGTTACGCGAGCGTCGTGGAACTGTGTGCGGCCCTGGGTGGAGCCGTGGCCGACGCGGAGGCGGACGCAAGCTGGGACCTGCCGCTGTTTGACCCGGACGCTCCCGACACCAGGGCGACCGAAGAAGAGCCGGCGATGGTGGATGCGAATGATGACGAAGAGACACGCATGTTGCGGAAGTGGGTGAATGCCCAGCCTCGACGCGGACGGAAGCCGAAGAATGCAGCCGAGTCTGCTCCGGAGCAGGACGACATTCCGACGGTCGCGGCAGCGCCGAATCCCGATGACATCGCGCTGAAGCGCCCGGCCCGGGTTCTTGGGCTCGCGGTTGTAGTGCTCGGCGCGTTCCTGTTCGCCAGGTCGCTGCTTCCTCCTGTGTCGGCTCCACTCGACACGTCATCCGAGGCCGCCACGACGCAACAAGCCGGGCCCGGTCGTGAAATGGCGCGGTCCGCGAAGCCGCTGGATGCTCCAGGCGGAGAAGGCGCGGAGCCCGCGATGGGCTCCATCTCCGCGCCTGTGATGATCACGATGCTTCCCAAGGACGACACCAGCGAGAAGTCACAGGAAAAGAAGACAAGGGTTCTCGGACGGGCCGCGAAGGCTCTCGGTACAGGATTGATCTGCAAGGCGCTGACGGGATGCCCGGCACCACAACAGGTGCGGCCCACTCCGGAGCCCTCTCCGTGTCCAGTTGGTGCGGTTGAGACGATGAGGACGCTCGGCATCGACATTTGGAACGAACATTCCGCCACCTTTCACCACACTGCCAAGAGCGCCTCATTCATCACCGTGCGGGAGGGCGAAACTACCCTCCGCCTGGTTCTCGACTGGGGGAAGTTGCCGGGCAAGACCCTCCTGTCTGGGCGGCTGATCTTCGGCGACGGGCGAGTGTACGGGAGAATCACCGAAGCCAAGGTGCCGGGCGGAGAGACGTTCAAGGTCTGCCTGGAGGTGCGAGACGAGGAGGGGGGGCGAGGAGCTATTCGGGAGCCTGGTGGCGGACCGGAGAGCGCGCGGATCTTCTCCACGGTGACGGTGCTAGCCGTCAGCAGCTTCGAGTAAGGGTTGGTCGAGCGGCCAGTAGCCGGGTCCCGGGCTCAGTCTCCATCGAGCCCGAGGCGTGATAGAGGCGATCACCGTTTCTGCTTCGGAGTTCCCTCCCCGTGTTCGCTTCATCGCCTGCCGCGTTCCTGATGCTGCTTCTCGCGGGAACCTCCGCCACCTCGCATACCTGTCCTCCGCCAGGAGAGGCGGAAGGCCGCTGCATCGAGTTGACGGCGGACAGGACCCTTGAAGTGTTCGAGGTGCAACTCAGTCCGGGACAGCCCACCACCTTCGACTTCGACTCGGACGTGCAAGCGGACGGCCTGACGCTGGAGAATCGCGAGCGCTTCAAGGTGGCTCCTGGAAAGCGGCTCATCACGCTCGTCCCCTCGGAGATGATGCGTGGTGAGAAGCCCAGCACGCTGACGGTCTGCTTCGCGGATGACGCGGCCCCATCGTGTGCCAGATTTCGGCTGGTCATTCACCCCGCGGTTGCGGAGCGGCAGGTGGAGATCTTCCGCCACAAGCGCCCGGTGAACTCCGTCCAGGCCGAGTTGAAGAAGACACGCGAGGAGATCGTGAGACTGCACGCGGAGATCGAACGGCTGCGTGCGGAACGAGACAGGCCGGACGGACTCACTGGCCTGTTCGCTTCTGGCATGGTGGACGGGAAGGGCATCCCGTCTCAGTCCATCACCAAGCGCATCACCGAGCGCGAAAGCAACACCCTCATTCCGGTGAGGGTGACGACATTGCGCGCTCCTGGCCGAGTCGCTATCGGGTTGTCGCTGGAGAATCCGGAGGGAGCAAAGCCATGGACACCGCAAGGCGCGAAGCTGGTGGGGTCGAAGGGCGAGGTACTGGATGCGACCTTCTGGCCAGCGGAGCCCATCCCCTCGGGGGAGCAGCACCGCGTCTGGATCGAGGTGATGGTCCCGGACGTGCAGACTCAGGGTCCCTTCATCCTGAAGATCTGGGAGCTGGACGGCCAACGAACCTTTGTCATCGGCAACGTGACCTTCCCGGCTCTTCCTGTGGGTTCGGGGCTTTGAGCCGAGCCCCTGCCCGCGTATCTCGACGCGGGAGGGAGCGGCATCACCGAGAGACACGGGTGAACGGCTACGTGACCCGGCGAGTCAACCAGGGAGGCCAGAAAGGGACAGGGTGTGACAGGCTGTCCGCCTCCCAG
>NZ_DASVSO010000483.1:0-4161 GCF_036388035.1 Archangium sp. | reverse complement strand
GAGGCCGCCAGCTTCGACCAGAGCGCCTTGGCGCCCTTGAGATCGCCCTTGGCCTTGAGCGCCTCGCCGAGCTGATCCACCGCCCCGGGGTCGGAGCCCACCGCCACGCCCCACACCCGGTCCGCCGTGGGCTTGCCCAAGCCCACGAGCGTCCATGCCAGGCCGGCCTTCACCCGCCCGTCCGGACGCAGCGGCATCACCTGCCGGTACGCCTGCAGCGCCTCGTCGAAGCGCCCCTTCGCCAGCAACTCCTCGCCCTGCTCCACCGTCTGCGTGAGCTGGGCCTCCATCTCTGGCGTGTGCTCGACGTTCTGCATCGCCTGCATCGTCTCTTGCGAGATGGCGGGCGCCGCCGTGTCAGCGCCACCGGCCATCGGGCCACTGGCCGCACCACCCGCCGTGGGCCCGCCCGCGCCGGCCATCTGCCCCCCCTGCGCCATCATCGCCTTCGGCGCGAGGTCGAGCTTCGTGGCGCGGATGCGCCGGTCCTCGGCGCGCGAGGCCTGCAGCTTCTTCATGCCACCGGCCTTCACCGCGTCCTCCGTCATGCGGCTCAGCTTGCGCGCCAGCGGTGCGCGCGCCGAGTTCGGGTGCGCGGCGAGGAAGGCCTCGAAGCCCTCGTGGGCCGATTGCAGCGCCTTCACGTCCTCGCCCTTCATCTCGTACAGCAGCGCCGAGCGCCCGAAGAGCGCGTCCGCGGACGAGGGCGCCACGTCCAGCACGCGCTCGTACACCACCAGCGCGCCCGCCCCGTCACCGGAGAGGAACATCGCGTTGGCGCGCATGGACTCCACCTCCAGCACCGGCTCCAGCGCCGCGCGGGCACAGGCCGCCGCTCCCGCGGTGTCGCCCTTCTTGGCGCGCTCCGCGGCCGTCGCCGCCATGGACTCCACGGGCGTCTGCTCGGAGAAGCCGCACTTCGCCTGCGCCGCGCTCGGCACCGGGCCCTTGCCCAGCTTCTTGCGCTGGGCGAGGAACAGCGCGCGCACGTCCTTCGCCTTCTGCTCCGCCTGGAAGAAGTAGGCGATGGCGTCCGAGGGCCGGCCGTTCGTGTAGTAGAGCTTGCCGAGCGAAGAGGCGATCTCGAACGTCTTCTCCCGCTCGCGCAGGCCCTGCATGTCGTCGAGCTGCTGGAGCAGCTCCTCGGCGGTGGGCGGCGCCCGGCCCGTCATGGGCGGGTGGCCCTCGGGCATCTGCCCCGGAGGCGTGGCGGCGGACGGCGCCGAGCCGAGGGACGGGTGGCCCTCGGGCATGCCTCCCGTGCTCCCGGGGGAGGCGGCCGAGGGCTGGGCCCCCGAGCCGAGGGGCGGATGCCCGGCGGGCAGGTTGGAGGGCTCGGCGGCGAGCAGGGCCGCGGTGGCCAGGGCGAGGGAGAGGGTCATTACTCGGTTACCGGAGAGAGGGTTTCGGGCCACTGGGTGGCCGGGCAGCGGCGCACGTCCTGGGGGTCGAGGTGCGTGAGCAACTCCAGCACCGTCATTCCCAGCACCGGGTGCGTGGCCTCGGGGGCGAGCTCGGCCAGGGGCTCCAGGGCGAAGCGACGCTTGTGCAGCTCCAGGTGCGGCACCTGGAGGTTGGGGTCGGCGACGATCTCTCCATCCCACAGGAGGATGTCGAGGTCGATGGGGCGCGGGCCCCAGCGCGGCCCCCCCGGGTCACGCCCGAGGTCTCGCTCGATGTGCTTCAGGATGCAGAGCAGCCGCTGGGGGGGCAGCGAGCACTCCAACGCGACCACGGCGTTGAGGTAGTGCGGCTGCGGAGGACCCACGGGGGCGCTCTCGAACAAGGAGGAGCAGTGCAGGACGGCCACTGCATCAATGCGCGACATCGCCTCCAGGGCGGAGACGAGTTGGGCTTCGCGGTCTCCTTGGTTGGAGCCCAGCCCTACATAGACAGTGGTGCTCAAGGCTCCATCTCAACAGGATTCGCCAGGGTCCCGATTCCCTCGATCTCCACTTCCACCGTCTCCCCAGCGGCCAGCCGGCCCACGCCCGAGGGCGTCCCCGTGCTGATCAGGTCGCCTGGCAGGAGGGTCATGATGTGGGAGATGAAGGACACCAGCCGGGCGGGGTGGAAGATCATGTCCGAGGTGCGGCTGTCCTGTCGCACCTGCCCATTCACCCGGCAGAGGATGCGCAGGTCCGCCGGGGACAGGCCGGTGACGACCCAGGGCCCGGTGCAGGCGAAGGTGTCGTAGCTCTTGGCGCGGGTGTGCTGCACCTCGCGGCGCTGGATGTCGCGCGCCGTCACGTCGTTGATGCAGGTGAGGCCCCAGATGGCGCGGGCGGCGGTGGCCTCGTCCACCTTCTTCAGACGCTCGCCGATGAGCAGGCCCAGCTCCGCCTCGTAGTGGACCTCCTGGCTCGCCTGGGGGATGCGGATGGGCGAGCGGTGCGCGTTGAGCGCGGTGGAGGGCTTCATGAAGATGAGGGGCTCGGGCGGGACGGGCTTGCCCATCTCCTCGGCGTGCTTGCGGTAGTTCTGACCGATGCACACCACCTTGGAGGCCTCGGAGGGCACCAGCAGCGTCACCGCGCTCAGCGCCACCCGCCGGCCCGTGTCCTCTCCGCCAGCCCACGGCGCGCCGGAGAGCGCCACCACCTCTTCACCCTCGATGCGGCCGAAGTGCGCCCGGCCCTCGTGCTGGAAACGGCAATAACGCGTCGTCATGCGGTCCTCTGGAAGCCGAGCACGTCGGCCATGTCGTAGAGCCCCGGTGCGCGGCCCGTCACCCAGCGCGCGGCCCGCAGCGCCCCGAGGCCGAACTGATCCCGGTTCGTCGCCCGGTGGGTCAGCTCGATGCGCTCGCCCTCCCCGAGGAAGTACACGGTGTGCTCGCCCACGACGTCCCCGCCGCGCAGCGTCTGCACGCCAATCTCCTTCTTCGGGCGCGCGCCGATCTGCCCGTTCCGCTCGAACGTCAGGTCCTCCGGCCCGCGCCCCAGCGCCGAGGCGAGCACTTCGGCCAGCTTCAGCGCCGTGCCCGAGGGCGCGTCCTTCTTCATCCGGTGGTGCGCCTCGAGCACCTCCACGTCATAGCCCTCGCCCAGCACCCGGGCCAGCTCGGCGGCCATGCGGATGACCACGTTCACGCCCACGGAGGTGTTGGGGGCCAGCACCACGGGGATGGACTTCGCGCTCGCGGCCAGCTCGGCGCGGGACTCGGGGGTGAAGCCCGTGGAGCCGATGACCATGGCCACACCGCGCTCGGCGCACTGGCGCGCATGGGCCACACTGGCCTCCGCGCTGGTGAAGTCGATGACCACCCGCGCCCGGCCCATGTCGAGCACCCGGCCGAGGTCATCGCCCACGGTGAGGCCGAGCGCGGTGCCCAGGCGCGCGGCCTGCCCGGCATCCTGTCCCACGGCGGTCGAGCCCGTGCGCGCGGTGGCGCCGGCCAGCTCCAGGTCCTGGGCGTCGCGGACGAGGCGCAGCAGGGTGCTGCCCATGCGGCCGGTGGCGCCGGTGATGACGGTACGAATCATGGTGTCCTCGGCCCGTGAGCCTGGGTTCAGCCCGGGAGGAGGCCCAGCTTGCGCAGCTCGGCCTCCAGCTTCTTCGCGTTGGGCTCGGACATGGGCACCAGCGGCAGGCGCAGCTCCGGACCGAAGAGCCCCAGCTTGTGCAGCGCCCACTTCACGGGGATGGGGTTGGACTCGACGAAGAGCAGCCGGTGCAGCTCGTTCATCCGCACCTGGAGCTCGCGCGCCTCCGCCATCCGCCCCGCGCGCGCGGCCGCCACGAGGTCCGCCATCATCCGCGGCGCCACGTTGGAGGACACCGAGATGACGCCCTTGCCGCCGCAGGCGATGAAGGGCAGCACGGTGAAGTCGTCACCGGACAGCAGCGTCAGCCGCTCGCCGCACTTCTCCACCAGGTCCACCGCGCGGGCCATGTTGCCCGTGGCCTCCTTGAGGGCCACCACCTCGGGGAGGTCGCACAGGCGCAGCGCCGTCTCCGGCAGCAGGTCCACGCCGGTGCGGCCCGGCACGTTGTAGGCGATGATGGGGAAGCCCGGGTGCGCCTTGGCGATCGCCCGGTAGTGCTCCACCAGGCCCGCCTGCGTGGGCTTGTTGTAGTAGGGCGTGACGATGAGCGTGCCGTCCGCGCCGGCCTCGCGGGCGCGCTTCACGTTCTCGATCGTCTCCGCGGTGCTGTTGG
>NZ_DASVSO010000482.1:0-8326 GCF_036388035.1 Archangium sp. | reverse complement strand
ACAGCACCTGACAGCGCTACCATGCGATGCTTCCCGTTGCTCTTTCCCCATCGAGGCCACCCAACATGAGCAGTCGTGTGAACCTGTTCGCCCCCGAGGTACGGGCCAATCCCTACGCCCTCTATGCCGAGTTGCGCCGTCACAACCCCGTATGTCAGGTGGACCCAGGTGGGATGTGGGCCGTCGCGCGTGCCGAGGACGTGGTGGCGGCCTTCAAGAACCCGAAGGTCTTCTCGTCCGAGGGCCTGCGACAGACCTATCGCCCGGAGTGGATCCCCAACTACCCGATCGCGGACTCGATGCTCGTCATGGACCCGCCGGACCACACCCGGCTGCGCACGCTCATCTCCCGCGCCTTCGGGCCCAGCGTGCAGACCCGGCTGGAGCCTCGCATCCGGGAGCACGCGAAGCAGGTCATCGCCGGGCTGCCGGCCGGCCGCTCGGTGGACTTCGTCGAGCACTTCGCCTTCCCCGTTCCCATCGCCGTCGTCGGCGAGCTGGTGGGCATCACCAACCATCCGAAGATCAAGGACTGGATGGAGGTCATCACCCAGTTCACCAGCGTCGGCTCGGACCTGGAGCGGCAGGCGCAGATGCGCGCCACGGTGAATGAGATCCGGGAGTACTTCGAGGATGTCCTGGAGGCGCGTCGGCGCGAGCCCCGCGAGGACCTCGTGAGCGACCTGATGCGCGCACGCCTGGACGGTCAGGCGCTGACGCACACGGAGCTGATGGGCTTCCTCATGCTGCTCCTGCTCGGAGGGCTGGAGACGACCGTCCACCTGTTGAGCTACTCCGCCAGGCGGTTGCAGGAGCAGCCGGAGCTGATGACCCGGCTGCGCGCGGAGCCCGCCCTCATTCCCCGGTTCATCGAGGAGGCCCTGCGCCATGGCTCGCCCATCCAGGGTCTGGTGCGACTGGCCATGGAGGACGTGGAGCTCGGCGGCGTGCGCATTCCCAAGGGGGGACGGGTGCTGCTGCTGGTGGCCTCGGCCAACCGCGACGAGGCCTTGTTCCCCGACCCCGATCGCTTCGACATGGACCGGCCCGTGGGACAGCACAGCCTGCCCTTCGGCCACGGCATCCACTTCTGCCTGGGCGCGCAGCTCGCGCGGTTGGAGGCTCGGTTGGCCCTGGAAGCGCTGCTCGCCCGGTTCTCCCGGCTGACGCCCGGTGATGGGCCGGTGCGCTTCAATGTCTCGGTCATCATGCGAGGCGCCCTGTCCCTGCCCCTCGTGCCCCACGAGGACTGAGGCCTCCCAGACTGGCCGGTCGCCCTGCCTCCATCGGGCCGCTCTGGCGATGCCGCCTGCCCGGCCCTCTTGGCGTGTCCATGCTCTAGGGAAGCCGCAGGAGACCCTCATGATGACCGCCGACACCGAACTCTCCACCGCTCGAGCGGTCGCCGCCCGAGCAGCTCCCTCTCTCGCCATCCTGGAGTTGCCCGGCCGCCAGGGGGTGGGCTTCGTGGTCTCACCCCAGGGCTACCTCGTCACCAACCTGCACGTGGTGGCCGGGGCCGAGGAGGTCCACGTCCAGCTTGCCGATGAGCAGTTCCTACAGGTGGAGGAGGTCATCGCCCTGGACGAGAAGCGGGACCTGGCCGTGCTGCGGCTGCCCACGTACGACGTACAGGCGCTGGAGCTCGCGCCCGAGGCCCACCCCGGCGAGGGCGACATGCTCTTCATCCTCCTGCCGGCCGGCGGGGGGATGATGGGGCTGCTGGAGACCCGGGTCCAGGCGGTGCAGGTGCTCGACGAGTCCCTCACCTTCCTGGAGCTGGAGGCGGCGCTGCCCGAGGACGCCTCGGGCGGTCCGGTGCTGGATGCCTCGGGCGCGCTGGTGGGCGTGGCCACCTGCGCCTTCGCGGACGGGCGGCCAGTCACCATCGTCATCCCCTCGCGCTACGTGCTGCCGCTGCTCGAGCGGCCCGGGACGCAGCCCATCTCCGCGCTCACCCAGGCCCGGCCCTCGGCCTCCCGCCAGCGGCACATCCCCACCCATCCGCTCTCGCTGCTGGAGGGGTGCGCCACGGACGCCGTCGAGGAGGTGGCCCTGGGCATCATGCAGGCCATCCAGTTGGGGGCACCCACCTACAACCGGGGAGACCCCGAGGGCTGCTACCGCTTCTACGCGCGCGCGGCCGAGCGCCTCATCCTGGAGCGCTCGGACTGCCCCGGTGCCCAGGCCGCCCTGCGCGAGGGTCTCCAGCGCTGCACGACCCTCGCCGACGCGGATGAGCGGGCCTGGGCCCTGCGCGACACCTTCGATGGCCTGCTCCACGTCATCGATCGCTGGCTACAGGCCCAGGCGGCCTTCGCACGCATGGCGGCCCCCAAGTCATACATGCAGTGAAACCTCCGGGGCCCCAGGCCTCTCATCACCCCGGTTTCCATGGAATTCGTTCATTTCGCGACGTCCAGGGCAGCCAGGGAAGCGTCATCCATGGGAGGCCACCCCGCCCCCCGTCGGAGGGGACGTCTGCCCGTAGTAAGACGTCAGTTGCGCGAGGCGCGCGGCCGGCCCCCCGGTCGACACACGGCAACCCCCCTACGAGGAAGACATGCGGGCACTGCTCGTTCCATCCGGGACCTTCGATCTCTCGCCCGTGGAGACCCTGCTGCGGCAGCTCGGCGTCAATCCGACGCACGCCGGTGACGACGAGGCGGCCATCGCGGCCTTCCGCCAGTCTCCCTTTCCCTTGGTGCTGGTGGGGATGGACGACGCGGGGGACCGGATCGTGCTCGTACGGGCGCTGCGGAGCTGTCCGCGCGGGGCGCATACCGCCATCCTGCTGGTGGCGCGGCCCGAGCAGCAGGAGCAGCTTCCCCCGCTGCTGGATGCCGGAGTGGACGACTTCCTGATGCTGCCGCTGGACGAGGCCTCCGTCGCGCTCCGGCTGCGGCTCGCCCTGCGTCGAGCGTCCGAGCGACCGGAGGCGCTGCCCGAGGACTTCAAGCTGGACGGGCTGTGCGCGGTGCTGCTGCGGGAGAGCCCGGTGCCCACCTGCATCATCACGCGCGAGGGGAACGCCTTCGTCGACCTCAACGACGCCTGCCTGCGGCTGTTCGGCTACACGCGCGAGGAGATGCTCTGGCGCACCCCGAGGGAGCTGAACCTCTGGGAGACGCCCCTCGAGAGTGATCGGCTGGCGGCGCTCTTCCGGGAGCAGGGAGCGCTGCGCGGGATGGAGTCGCGCGTGCGCACCAAGGGCGGGGACTTGCGCCACGTGCTCGTCTTCGCGGGCATCGCCGAGTACGCGGGCACGCCGCACGTCGTCTCCATGTTCCCGGACATCACCGAGCGCAAGCAGCTGCAGTCGCGGCTGCTGCTGTCGGACCGGATGGCCTCGGTGGGAACGCTGGCCGCTGGCGTGGCGCATGAAATCAACAACCCACTGGCCTACGTCACGGCCAACCTCGGCTACGTGCATGAGGAGATGGGGCGCCTGATGGAGCGCTGGCCCAAGGAGGGGCCTCCCTGCCCCTCCCTGACCCATACGGTGAAGTCGGTGTGCGCCGCGCTCGGCGAGGCGCTGCACGGCGCGGACCGGGTGCAGACCATCGTGGGAGACCTCAAGACGTTCTCCCGGGAGACGCGCGAGACGCAGCAGGATCCCATCCGGGCGGTGGACGTGAGGAAGGTGCTGGAGTCCACCCTGAGCCTGGCGGCCGGGGAGATCCGCCACCGCGCGCAGCTCGTGAAGGATTATGGAGAGGTGCCGCCGGTCCACGGCAACGACTCGCGCCTGGGGCAGGTCTTCCTCAACCTGCTCGTCAACGCCGCCCAGGCCATCCCCGCCGACGGTGAGGCGGACCAGCATGAGATCCGCGTCACCACGCGCACACTGCCCTCCGGACAGGTGGCGGTGGAGGTGTCGGACACCGGGGCCGGCATCGCGCCCGAGCTGATGGGCCGCATCTTCGATCCCTTCTTCACCACCAAGCCGACGGGAGTGGGGACGGGGCTGGGCCTGTCCATCTGCCACAACCTCATCACCGCGATGGGCGGGGAGATCCACGTCCACAGCGACCTGGGCCGGGGCACCACCTTCCAGGTGCTGCTGCAGGTGGCCACCACGCCGCTGGAGCAGCCCGCGCCGGAGGAGCCGCGGCCCGAACCCCCTCCCAGTGCCCGGGGCCGGGTGCTGGTCATCGACGACGAGCCCATGCTGTGCTCGGCGGTGGAGCGCATCCTCCGGCCCCACCATGATGTGGTGCTCGCCACGCTGGCGGCCGAGGTCCTCCCGCGCCTGGAGGCGGGAGAGCGCTTCGACCTCATCCTGTGTGACCTCATGATGCCGAGGATGAACGGCATGGACTTCCACGCGGCGCTGCAGCGGCTGCGCCCGGAGCTGACCGGCCGCGTCATCTTCCTCACCGGCGGCGCCTTCACGCCGCAGGCGAAGTCCTTCCTGGATCGGGTGCCCAACCGCCGGGTGGACAAGCCTTTCAACGCGCGGGCCCTGCTGGCGGTGACGCGCGAGGTGCTCGCCAAGGTAGGGTGAGGCTCAGCGGAAGAAGGCGCGCAGCGTGGAGATCATCGCCGCCACGTCCGCCGCGGCGGCCATCTCGCGGATGGAGTGCATGGACAGCATGGGGCTGCCCACGTCCACGGTGCGGATGCCCAGCTCCCCGGCGGTGATGGGACCGATGGTGCTGCCACACCCCAGGTCCGTCCGGGTGACGAAGACCTGCGGCGTCACGCCGGCCTCGCGGCAGTGGAGCGCGAACCAGGCCCAGCTCTCGCCGTCGGTGGCGTAGGACTGGTTGACGTTGGACTTGATGACGGGGCCGGCGCCCATGAGCGGCTGGTGCTTGGGCTCGTGCAGGGAGGCGTAGTTGGGGTGCACCGCATGCGCCATGTCCGCCGACACCAGGAACGAGTGGCGGATGGCCCGGTGGAAGGAGTCCCGCCGCCCGTCCGAGTGAGCCAGGGTGATGCGCTCCAGCAAGTCCTTCAGGAAGGGGGACGCGGCGCCCTGGGCGCTGCGGCTGCCGCACTCCTCATGGTCGTACAGCACGACCCCGCGGGTGGCCTCGCCGGGCCCGCTCAGGGCCAGCAGCGCGGACAGGGCCGAGTGGCTGCTGGCGAGGTTGTCCAGGCGGGCCGCGTGGAGGAACTCGCCAAAGGCGCCGGAGCGGCTGGAGGGCTGCGTGTCATAGAGGCACAGGTCGAAGCCGAGGATGTCACCCGTCTCCACGCGGGCACCGCCCCGGGCCAGCTCCTCGACGAGCATCGCCTTGAGGTCCACCGCGCCCGAGCGCTCCAGGGCGAGCACCGGCACCAGGTGGTCCTGGGCGTTGAGCTTGAGGCCCTCGGAGTTGACGGTGCGGTTGAGGTGGATGGCGAGGTTGGGGATGCGCAGCAGCGGGCGGCGGAAGTCCACCAGGTGGTGCGTCAGGCGGCCGTCCTTCGTGACGACCACGCGGCCGGCGAGCGACAGGTCGCGATCCAACCAGGTGCTGAAGAGGACGCCGCCATACACCTCCACGCCGAGCTGGTGGTAGCTGGAGCGCAGCACGTGGGGGTTGGGCTTGATGCGCAGGTTGGGCGAGTCCGTGTGGGCGCCCACCAGCTTGAAGCCAGCGCGATCCACCGGAGCGGAGCCGAGGTGGAAGGCGGCGATGCTGGTGTCCCCGCGGGTGACGTACACCTTGTCCCCGGGCTTCAGGTCCCAGGGCTCGCGCTCGTCGAGGGCGCGATAGCCCTGGGCGGACAGGCGGCGGATCGTCTCGCGCACCGCGTGGTACGGGGTAGGCGAGGCATCGATATAGGCCAGCAGGTCGTTGGCGGCGGCGTCGGTATCGGAGGGAGTCATCCCCTCCAGGCTAGCGCCGCCGCCGGGCCATGCCACGCGAAACGTGGCGACTCTGCCAGGAAGCGATCAGCGCTAGGGCTCGGCGGACTGGGCGTCACCCGCGGGCTCCGCCCCGTGGTACACCGCCGGCAGCGAGGCCGACACGGCGCCCACGTAGAAGATGCCGTGGTAGCCCTGCTTCTTGCCGCCGAACAGGTGGACGAAGTAGCGCTCCCCATTGTCCTCGCCCTTGGCGGGCTTCACGCCGCAGTCCAGCTTCTGCTCCGCGCTCACGGCGCAGATCCACGCCGTGCCGCTCTTGTAGGCGATGTCCAGCGAGTACACGTTCGAGAACTTGTCCGCCACGCGCAGGCCCATGGGCCGGTAGTCGGGATTCCAGGGCAGCCCCTTCACCTGCCGGGGGTGGAGGTTGCCACTCACCACCAGCACCGCCCGGTCCTGGGAGTTGCCAGCCACCTCCATCACCGTGTTGGCCATGGCCTCCTCGCGCGCGTCCCCCTCGAGCGGCGGGCGATCGAAGGCGAAGACGGCCACGTCCAGCCCCTGGCTGCGCAGCTTGCGCAGGGCCTCGATGAGATAGGCCACGGCATCGCTGTTGCGGCCATCCGGGTAGGGGCTGCGCCAGAAGGGGCTCTCCATCAGCTTCGCCCAGTCCTGCTCCTTGCCCTCGCTGGCCACGAAGGTCTGGAGCCGCTCCTGGTTCATGTCGGGAATCTCCAGGCCCACCGTCACGGGGACGCCCTGCACGGCCGCCTGGCACACGCTCTGGGCGATGAAGTGCGGCACCTGCTGCGTGCCATGCAGCTCCCCGAGCAGCACCACGTTGCCGGGACGCACCACCTTGCCCAGCCCCAGGATGGGCACGCCGCATTCGACGTCGTCGCTCCTCGTCACCACCACCTCGGGGGTGTCGCTGGACTTCTTCGCGTCCTTCGCGAGCTCCGGGGCGATCGCCCGGAACACCTTCCACTCCAGCACCCCATCCCGAGCGGTCTGCTGGGACTGGACCTGGACGGTGGCGTCGCCCCCCGTCATCGCCTGCATCGACGTCTCGAGGGATACCTGGCTGCCGAGGCCCGAGGGGTTCTCGGCGGTGCGCCCGTCCACGCCCCAGACGAGCTCACTGCCCGGCGCCCTCAGCGCCTTGTTGGCGCTACGGGTCTCGCGGGTGATGACCAGCTTGCAGCGGTGGGGCCCCTCGGGCCTGGCGGTGACCAGGTAGCGGTGCCAGTAGCCCGCCACCCGCGAGCCGGCGAACTCCTCACGCCACTCGGTCTCCAGCGAGGCCACTCCGGGAGCCTCGCGCATGGCGAAGCCCCTCGACGAGAAGTACGTGCGCACCAACGGCCAGACCTCGTCGATGGGCTGCTCGTAGATGGCCTCCTCATCCGGGGCGAAGTCCACGAAGCGCGAGGAGCACCCCGACAGCACGGCCAGCAGCGACAGGCAAACGAAGGCCATCCTTCTCATTCAACGTCCTCCAGGTTCTCTCTAGGGATGGCCGCGGAGCGAGCCGCGACCGCCAGGTTCACATCGGGTTGGGACTGGTGGTGCGCTGCTCATCGGCGTCGGACTTCGAGCCGCCGAGACGTACTGCGGGCGGGGAGGCCGACACCCGGCCTACGTAGAAGACGCCGTGGTAGCCGGACTCGGTCGGCCGCTCGAAGAGGGACACGAAGTACCGGTCCCCGTTGTCCTTGCCCCTGGCGGGCCGCTCGCCACACGCGAGCGTCGGATCCACCGAGCAGATCCACGCCGTGCCACTGTCGAAGGCCACGTCCAGCGACAGCAGGGAGGGCAGCTTCCGGGCGAGCATGTAGCCCATGGGGCGGTAGCCCAGGTCCCACGGCACGCCCGGCAGGGTGCGCGGGTGGATGTTGCCGGTGACGATGAGGAAGAAGCGCCCCGGGCCCTGCTCCACCTGGGAGAGGATCGTCCCGGCCATGGCGCCCTCGCGGCTCTCGCCCTGCAACTCCGGGTGATCGAAGACGAAGACGTTCACGTCCAGCCCCTGGGCCCGCAGCCAGCGGAGCTGCTCCAACAGCTGGACCACCGCCTCGCTGCTGCGACCGTCCGGGTAGGGGCTGCGCCAGAAGGGGCTCTCCATCAGCCGCGCATGGTCATCCTCGGAGCCCGCGCTGGCGATGAAGCGCCGCACCCGCTCCTGGTTCTCCACCGGCATCTCCAGCCCCACCGTCACCGGGGTGCCGCGGGTGGCCACCTGACAGGCGCCCAGCGCCACGAAGCGGGGCACTTCCCGAGTGCCGTGCATCTCTCCCAGCAACATCACCGTGCCCGGCTGGCTCTTCCCGGCGAGGCCGATGATGGGCATGCCGCACTCGATGGACGCGGCGTCCGGCTCCTGCTTCGTCGCCGCCAGCGTCGGTGCCTGCGCGCGCTGCTTCCGCGCCTCCAGCACCGGAACGATGCCCTCCCACAGCACCCACTCCATTCCCAAGTCCCTCGCGCCCTGCACGGCCTCCCCCGTCACGCCGAGCGCCTCCG
>NZ_DASVSO010000481.1:0-15115 GCF_036388035.1 Archangium sp. | reverse complement strand
GACCTGCAGGAGCTGCTGGACCGGGTGGCGCGCCTGTCGGTGCCGGAGCTGGCGGACTGGAGCGCCATTTACTACTCGGATGATGGCAGGGGCCTGCGGGTGGCGGCGCTGGCGCACGAGGACCCCGAGCTGGTGGAGTGGGGCTTCGAGTCGGATCGGCTCTTCCCGTTGGATCCGAGCGCCCCCTCGGGCCCGGCGTGGTCGTGGCGCAACTGCGAGACGCAGCTCGTGACGGATGTGACGGAGAACCGGCTGGCGGCGCTGGCGCGCTCTCCGGAGCACCTGCGCCGGATGCTCGCCCTGGGGCTGCGCTCCGTCATCCACGTGCCCCTGGTGGGCCGCACGGGGCGGCTCGGGGTGATGTCGCTCGGCACCACCCAGGGCCGCATGCGCTTTTCCTCCGGGGACCTGGACGTCTCCCAGGAGCTGGCGCGCCGGGCCGCCCTCGCGCTGGAGAACGCGCGCCTCTTCCAGGAGTCCCAGCAGGCCATCCTCCTGCGCGACGAGTTCCTCGCCGTGGCCGCCCACGAGCTGCGCACCCCGCTCACCACCCTGAGCCTGCAGCTCAGCACCCTGGTGCAGCGGGCGCGGCGCGAGACGTCCTCGGACCTGGTGGAGCGGCTGGAGCGGGGCCTGCGCCAGGTGCGGCGCCTGGGGACGCTGGTGGAGACGCTGCTGGACGTGTCGCGCCTGTCCACCGGCGAGCTGCCCTTCTCCCCGGAGGAGGTGGACCTGGGGGCACTGGTGGGCGAGGTGCTCGAGCGCTTCGAGGCGGAGGCCCAGTCCGTGGGCAGCCCGCTGCGGGTGGACCTGGGCTCGGGCATCGTCAGCCAGTGGGACCGGATGCGGGTGGAGCAGGCGGTGGCCAGCCTCATCTCCAACGCCCTGAAGTTCGGCGCGCACCAGCCGGTGGAGGTGCGGGTGGCGTCGGACGGGAAGGTGGCGCGGCTGGTGGTGGAGGACCAGGGCATCGGCATCCCGAAGGAGCAGCTCGAGCGCATCTTCGAGCGCTTCGGGCGGGCGGTGTCCTCGCGCTCCTATGGCGGGCTGGGGCTGGGGCTGTACCTGGCGCGCCGGGCGGCCGAGGCACATGGGGGCCGCGTGTGGGCCGAGCAGCGTCCCGGCGGGGGCTCCCGCTTCACCCTGGAGCTGCCCCTCGGTGCGCCGGCGCGGGCGGCGGAGGATCGTGCATGACGCGCCCCCTGCTGGTGGTGGATGACGACACGGACCTGCGCGAGGCGCTCGAGGAGGTGCTGCGCGACGCGGGCTTCAGCGTGGTGGGGGCCTGCAATGGCCGCGAGGCGCTGGAGGTGCTCGCGCGCACCCGGCCGCTGCCCGGGCTGGTGCTGCTGGACATGATGATGCCGGTGCTGGACGGGCAGGGCTTCGCCCAGGAGATGCACGCGGTGCCCGAGTGGAAGGGGATTCCCGTGGTCATCTTCTCCGCCTCGGCGGGCACCGCGAACGTGGCCCAGGAGGTGGGCGCGCGGGCCTACCTGCGCAAGCCGGTGGACGTGGAGGTGCTGGTGGACACGGTGGGCCAGCACCTGCTGCGCGAGTGAGTCCTCAGCCGGCGCGGCGCACCCAGTTGCGCCACGAGGCCACGTCCCGGTAGCCCAGCCGCAGGTACAGCGGGTGGCCCATGTCCGAGGCCTGGAGGACGGCGAAGGCGCGGCCTCGGGCCCGCGCGTCCGCGTGCAGCGCGTGCATCACCAGCGCGCCCAGGCCCCGGCGGCGCGCGTCGGGGTGGGTGGCCACGAGGTAGATGCCCGCGAGGTCCTCCTGCTCGAAGGAGACACCCCCGGCGAGCGCGCGGCCCGCCTCGCGCAGCAGCACGGCGTGGAGCTGGGGGGAGGGCAGCGGCCGGGTGCGCCAGGACTGGAAGAAGCCGACGTGGTGCGGGCCATAGGCGAGCCCGTTGAGCGCCAACACCTCGTCCAGATCCTCCGGGTGCTCCAGGGTGATGCCCGGGGGAAGCTGGGGCGGCGGGTGCGTCAGGGCGATGCCCATGGCGGGAATGAAGTCCTCGGGGCGGTGGCCAAAGCGGGCCAGCACGGCCTCCGCGGCCAGGTCCCCGGGAAGGACGGGCACGCGCCAGGCGGGGACCTGATGCTCCCGGTACCACGCCTCCAGCGGCGCGAGGGCCTCGGCGAGCGCGGGGGCGTTCTCGTACAGCACCTGCTGCTGGAAGAGGGTGTCGTGGGAGCCAGGGAGGGCGAAGGCGCGCACCCCGGGCAGATCCAGCATGCGCAGCGAGCTGGTGCGGGCCTGGAGGGCCTTGAAGTCGAGGATGTTGGCGCGAAGGCGCGCGCTGAGTTCAGCGTCCGTCATGACGAGCCAGCCCATACACGGAAAATCCCCGGTCGGGTCGACAGGAGGCTAGGGTGGGTGGGCTCGTATGGAGCCTCGCTTCTACGCCTTCGATCCCCGTCCGACGCGCCGTGCCCTCTTCGTGGGGGCGTGCGTGCTCGCCGTCCTCAGCGCCTGGGCCCTGGCGGATGCCCGGTCCACGCACAACGCGCCCCTGGCGGTGGCCCGGGCGGGCCTCACCGGCGGGCTGATGTTCGCGTTCGTCTATGCCTGGCATCGGCTGCGGCCGCGCCCCGGCTGGGGCGTTACACTCAGTCCACGGGGCGTCGAGCTGGCCCGGCCCTTCACCGGCAGCCACCTGCAGCTGTCCTGGGGGCAGATCGACTCCGTGCGCCGTTTCGGACGCGGGGGAGACGTACTCGGCCTCTTCCTGGACGAGGGCGGCCGGGTGCTGGTGACGCGGCATCTCTTCCCCTCGAAGACGGCCTTTGGCGAGCTGGCGAGCGCCCTGGAAGAAAGGAAGCCTCCCCCGCGTTTTGACGCATAGCGTCGTGGTGGGTCACGCGGGCCGTTTCGTGAATCTTTCCGCAGCCTTGCGTGTTCTCACTTATCTTGTCCGGGGTGCCTCGAGGTGATAGGCACACCGGGTTCCTCCCCCAGCGTCTTCCGAGGATTTTTCGCGAATGGAAAACACCCCCGCCACCGGTGCCGCCCTGGCGCCGACGCCCGTGGAGTATGGGACCGAGGCCATTACCAAGCTGGAGGGCCGTGAGGCCGTCCGCAAGCGCCCGGGTATGTACATCGGCGACACCATGACGTACGGGCTGCACAAGCTCGTCTACGAGGTGGTGGACAACTCGGTGGATGAGGCCCTGGCCGGCTACTGCACCGACATCGAGGTGGTCATCCACGTGGATGGCTCGCTGTCCGTGCAGGACAACGGCCGCGGCATCCCCGTGGGTCAGCACCCGGATCCCAAGTTCAAGGGCAAGGACACGCTCGAGGTGGTGCTCACCGAGCTGCACGCTGGCAGCAAGTTCGGCAACGGCGCCTACAAGGTGTCCGGCGGCCTGCACGGCGTGGGCGTCACCTGCGTGAACTTCCTCTCCGAGTGGTTCAAGGTGCGCGTGCAGCGCAACGGCAAGGTGTACGAGCAGTCGTACGCGCGCGGCGTGTCCGACGGCCCGCCGGTGGCCGTGGGCGAGACGGACAAGCGCGGCACGCTCATCTGGTTCAAGCCCGACAACACCGTCATGGAGACGGCGGACTTCAACTTCGACACGCTCAGCCAGCGCATGCGCGAGCTGGCGTTCCTCAATGCCGGCCTGCGCATCGTCATCCGCGACATGCGCGTCGGCAAGGAGCACGACTTCAAGTTCGACGGCGGCATCGTCTCCTTCGTCGAGTACATCAACCAGGCCAAGCAGGCGCTCTACGACAAGCCCATCCACTTCCGCACGGAGAAGGAGGGCGTGTCGCTGGAGATCGCCATGCAGTGGAACGATGGCTACGACGAGAGCATCTACACCTTCGCCAACAACATCAACACGCACGAGGGTGGCAGCCACCTGTCTGGCTTCAAGGCGGCGCTCACGCGCACGCTCAACAGCTACGCCGAGAAGAGCGGACAGTGGAAGGACTTGAAGGAGACGCCCACGGGCGAGGACGCGCGCGAGGGGCTCTCCGCCGTCATCTCCGTCAAGCTGTCCAACCCCCAGTTCGAGGGCCAGACGAAGACGAAGCTGGGCAACAGCGAGATCAAGGGCCTCGTCGAGCAGATGGTGAACGACCAGCTCGGCACCTTCCTCGAGGAGAACCCGGTCGTCAGCAAGAAGATCGTCGCCAAGATTGGCGATGCCACGCGGGCCCGCATCGCCGCGCGCAAGGCGCGTGAGACGGTGCGCCGCAAGGGCGTGCTGGATGGCGGCTCGCTGCCGGGCAAGCTCGCCGACTGCCAGAGCCGGGACCCCGCCGAGAGCGAGCTGTACATCGTCGAGGGTGACTCCGCAGGCGGCTCGGCCAAGCAGGGCCGGGACCGGCGCAACCAGGCCATCCTCCCGCTGCGCGGCAAGATTCTGAACGTCGAGAAGGCGCGCTTCGAGAAGATGCTCACGAGCGCGGAGATCGTGACGTTGATTACCGCGCTGGGCACGGGGATTGGTCGCGAGGACTACAACCCGGAGAAGGCGCGCTACCACCGCATCATCCTGATGACGGACGCCGACGTGGACGGCAGCCACATCCGCACGCTGCTGCTCACGTTCTTCTACCGGCAGATGCCGGAGCTCATCCAGAACGGCTACCTCTACATCGCGCAGCCTCCGCTCTACAAAGTCACGCGCAACAAGAAGGACCTGTACGTGAAGGACGAGCGGGCGCTGAACGACTACCTGCTGCGGGCCGCCTCCGAGCACTCGCGCGTGGTGGCCTCTGGCGTGGAGATCGGTGGCTCGGAGCTGCGCGGGCTGCTCGAGAAGGTGATTGCCTACGAGGAGCGTCTGGAGAAGCTGGGGACGCGGCGGGACGCGCGGGTGATCGACGCGCTGGTGCAGGCGGCCGAGGTGCGCGAGGGCACGCTGACCGACGAGGCCGCGCTGCGCGAGCAGGTGGAGAAGATGGTGGCCTACCTCAAGGCCCGCATGCCGGACACGCTCGGCCGCTTCGAGGTGGCCTACCCGGTGGATCCGGAGCACCACACGCGCAAGCTGGTGGTGAAGACAGACATCAACGGTGGCCTGCGCCAGTCGGTGTTCGACCACGGCTTCCTCTCCTCGCCCGAGTACGTGGAGCTGTTGGAGCTGCGCAACGCGTTCGCCGCCCTGGGCAAGGCGCCCTACCGGGTGAAGGTGGGCGATGGCGAGGTGATGGCGCTGTCGGTGCAGGAGGTGCTGGCCGTGGTGCGCAAGGACGCGCAGAAGGGGCTGGGCCTGCAGCGCTACAAGGGGCTGGGTGAGATGAACCCGGAGCAGCTCTGGGACACCACCATGAACCCCGCCACCCGCACGCTCCTGCAGGTGCAGATCGAGGACGCGGTGGAGTGCAACGTCATCTTCTCGCTCCTCATGGGCGAGGCCGTCGAGCCGCGGCGCGAGTTCATCGAGCGCAACGCGCTGGACGTGCAGAACCTGGACATCTGAGCCAGTACCCGGACCGGCGACTCTTCCTGTGAAGCCCCTCTCCCTATGGGGGAGGGGCCCGGAAGACGCCGTGCGGTTCGAGAGAGTCATGGGGAGGCTTCGATGCTGACCGCCTTGGTGGTGGACAATTTCAAGAGCTATCGAGGCGAGGAGACGCTTCCTCTTGCTGAGATGACGGTCCTGATTGGCTCCAACGCTTCGGGAAAGAGCAACCTGTTGGAAGCACTGCGGTTGCTTTCATGGCTTGCTCGGGGGAGGCGGCTTTCGGAGATCGTCTATGCTCTGAAAGAGCGGCAGTTGGACGTGCGTGGGCCATTTGCACGGATGGCGCATGACGGTGAGTCGGGTTTCTCGCTCGCGGGTTATATCGGTAGCGATGTGGGACCCGATATCTGTGTCTTTGTTCATTTCGGTGTTTCCGAAGAGGGCCTACAAATCTTCGGTGAGTGGGCGTGCCTCATGGAGGGTCCCCCAACCTCCTCGGTCTATTGGCCTGAAGGCCTTTTGTATGAATCGGATGCTGAGTCATGGGCGGAAAAGGATTTCGCCTACAGTGGGACTCTCTCCGTCTCGTACAACACCTTTGGTGAAGGTGCGCTGGATAATGTGATCACCTGCACCAGCCAGCAGGCGCTCTTCACTCAGCTGACGACGCCCGCGCGCTTTGGGAAAGAGCACAAGAAAGCGCAGGAACTCATTCCTCGAGCGGCGAAACAGATTCAAGCCGCGCTCGAGTCCATTCTTTTTCTCGATCCCGTGCCGCACCGGATGCGCGACTACAGTTTCACCGTGGAGCGCACGTTGCAGGGTGATGGCTCGAATCTGTCAGCGGTGCTCTACGACCTTTGTGAGAAGCAGCAGCGCAAGGCGGAGGTGCTCGCGTTCGTTCGCTCCCTGCCCGAGCAGAACATTCTCGACCTGACCTTCCTCTCGGGGCCTCGCGGTGAGGTCATGGTCCAGCTCACCGAGAGCTTTGGTGGAAATGAGCAGACGTACGAGGCCGCGCTCCTGTCGGATGGCACGCTGCGCGTCCTCGCGGTGGCCGCGGCCCTGCACTCGGTCCCCGAGGGGGCACTGGTCGTCGTCGAGGAGATCGACAATGGCGTCCACCCGACGCGGGCGAAGTTGCTGCTCGACAACATCCAGCGCGTGGCGCGGGAGCGGAAGCTTCGGGTCCTGCTCACCACACACAACCCCGCGTTGCTCGATGCCATCCCCGTCGACGCCATTCCAGATGTCGTGGCTTGCTACCGGGACCCGAAGGAAGGGGATAGCCGGCTGATGCCCCTGAGCCAGCTCCAGGACTACCCGGAGCTGGTGGCCCAGGGGCCGGTGGGGCAGCTGGTGACGCGCGGCATTCTCGAGCGCTACCTCAAGTCTCCCAAGGGGCCCGAAGAGAAGGCCGCACAGGCGCAGAAGGTGCTGGAGATGTTGCAGTCCCCAGCGGGAGAGCCGTGAGCGTCTGCCTCATCGACACGAGCGTCTTCTGTGAGCTGCTTGCGGTGCCGAACATGAGCCGGCGCCACAAGGAGATGGTCGACGAGCTCGCGGACAAGCTGAAGGCGCAAGAGACCCTGCTGTTGCCCATGACGACCATCCTGGAGACCGGGAATCACATCGGGCAGAACGGGGATGGGCGCCAGCGGCGGCAGACCGCGGAGCGGTTCCTGGCGCAGGTCGGCATGGCGCTCCAGGGGCAGTCTCCTTTCGTTCCCACGCCCCTCTTCAGTCGCGAGGAGCTCGCTGGTTGGCTGGGCGAGTTTCCGGACTGGGCGATGCGGAGCGACTCTCGCGGGAAGGGGAGTGGTCTGGGCGACCTCTCCATCGTCAAAGCCTTCGACCGACAGTGCGAGCTCACCCCGTTCCGCCGGGTCTACATCTGGTCGCTCGACGAGCTGCTCGCTCGTTATGACCGCGACCCAGCTCCCTAGGAAACGCCCGGGCCGGTGACGCGCAGTGGCTCGCCGGCCTACACAGAGCCCCATGGACACACGCAGTTTGTATGGTTTCAACCAGTGTGTCGGTGGGGCTTCTGTATTTTTCTCGCTCTCTTGGAGTTGAAGAGACGTGTTTGGGTTGAGCTGCCTCGCTCTCGTATGCTCGCCCTGCCTCCGAGCAGCGCTCCTCCCGGAGGCCCGACAGCGAGGACTTCCACCATGACGACGTTCCATGGCTATGCCGCTCACGAGGTGGGCCAGAAGCTCGTGCCCTACTCCTACGAGCCCAGGCCGCTCGGCCCCGGTGATGTGGAGATCGCCATCTCCCACTGCGGCATCTGCCACACGGATCTGCACCTGGTGAACAACGACTGGGGGATGAGCCGCTACCCGCTGGTGCCCGGACACGAGATCATCGGCACCGTGGTGGAGGCGGGCCCCGCGGCGCGCGGCCTCAAGCCGGGCCAGCGCGTGGGCGTGGGGTGTCAGGCCGGGTGCTGCGGCACCTGCGAGTGGTGCGACAAGGCCGAGGAGCAGCACTGCGCCAGCTACCTTCCCACCTGCCTGGCGGGCCCCGGCGGCTTCGCGGATCGCATCCGCGTGAGCGCTCGTTTCGCCATCCCCATTCCCGACGCCCTGTCCTCGCGGGACGCCGCGCCCCTCCTGTGTGGGGGCGTCACCGTCTACGGTCCGTTGAGGGAGGCGGGCATCGGCCCGCACTCCCGCGTGGGCGTCATCGGCGTGGGAGGGCTGGGCCACCTCGCCCTCCAGTTCGCCCGTACCCTGGGCGCCGAGGTGACGGCCTTCTCCACCTCGCCCGACAAGGAGGCCGATGCGCGCGCCCTGGGCGCCCACCGCTTCGTCGCCTCCCGCGATCCCGACGCCCTCAAGGCGCTGCGGGGCTCCTTCGACTTCCTCATCTCCACCGTGGCCGCGGATCTGCCGTGGATGGACTACGTGGCGGCCCTGCGCCCGCACGGCCACCTGTGCTTCGTGGGTGTCATGCCCTCGCCCATCCAACTGCCCGTCTTCTCCCTCATCTCGGGCTCCAAGCGGGTGAGCGGCAGCAACACCGGCAGCCCCAACCAGCTGCGCGAGATGTTCCAGGTGGCCGCCCGCCACGGCGTGCGCGCCCGCACCGAGCTCTTCAAGCTGGCGGACGTCAACACCGCCCTCCAGCGCGTGCACCACGGCGACCTGCGCTACCGGGCCGTCCTGGAGATGTGAGCCGCGGGCCGCTCGGCCCGTACCCGCAAAAGACATGTGGGCCCGGTGCCAGATTGGCTCCGCGCCCACGTGCCTTTCCCGTCCTTGTTAAGCCGGAGTGCGCGAGGCGCTCCGTGACCCTTACGGAAGGAACTTGTTGTATTCCCCACCCACCTGCGTGGGCCTACGTCCCTCATGGTACGCATCGCCTCCGACGTGAAACCGGAGGCGCCCGGTGCCTGGCTGGAGAGTACTGAAGGGTGGGTCGGTCGAGGCGCCTGACGCCTGACCGCCTGGATGCCTTCGTATCCCGGGAAGTGTCCTCCGGTCAACGGGAGGCGCCGCGAAGGGCCGCCGCGCGCTCCCGGCGCGACATCTCCGTCACGTCGACGATGTCCACCTCGAGCGCCCCGGCGTTGTCCTCCACCCGGCTGTCCGGGAAGGTGCAGCGCAGGGTGTCCGCCCCGGTGAGCTGGTAGCGCTTGCCCGCCTCCAGCAGGCGGTGGTTGCGCCGGGCGGACTTCTCGCTGCTCTCCGCGCACAGCACCCGACGTGTACGCCCCGGGGCCCCGGAGCGCAGCTCCGCGAAGTCATCACGCACGGTGAGCAGGTAGATGGCGTCCGGGTTGAGCCCGCGCAGCACGTGCTGGTGCTCGGGCTTGAGCACCAGTGCGTCCTGGGTGGCGTCGAAGGCGAGCGTGCGCGGGGGCACCCACTGGGACTGGCGCAGGTTGACGCGCAGGGTGCCGCTGTTGTCCTCGCGATCATCGTCTAGCAGGAAGACGTGCAGCCGGCGCGCGCCCTTGATGGTGCGAGCCCCCGCGCCGAGCAGGCCGAAGGAGTCATCCGCGGGCACGTTGTCACCCTCGACGTAGTAGGCGACCGTGCCCATGGAGCCGCCGCGTCCCGCCTGGAGCGAGACGCCGCCGCTGGTGCTCACGGAATAGCTCGCCCCGGGGTTGAGCTCGATGGAGGCGGTGCCGTACTTCTCCAGCGGGACGGCGTTGTGCTTGGGACGCAGGACGAAGAGCCGCGTCGGGTACGTCACCTCGTTGTACTTGAGGTCCGGGGCCACCGCCGCGGGGCCCGACTCGGGGGCGGCCGCCACGGCCTGCGTTCCCCCATCGGCCGTGGCCGAGGGGGTGTCGGTGGCCGTGGCCGGCTGTGGCGTGGCCGGCGGCTCCGGCGCGAGCCGCTCGAGCTCCGCGTGCATGGGCGGCTCGGTCTCGTTGGTGGGCGTGAAGCGCTTCGTCCACGGCCGGTAGCCGGGCAGGGTGAGGATGAGGGTGTTGGCCTCGTCCAGGGTGACGCCCCGGACGACGAGCGGCGTGACGCCGGACACGTCCCGGCCGTTGATCTTCACCGAGGCGCCGGGCGGCGTGGAGGTGAGCCACAGCGAGCCCGTGGGGGGCCCCTCGCTCCTGCCGGACATGAGGAAGTGGAGGCCCGCCAGCAGCAGCGCGAGGCCGAAGAGGGGCACGCTGATGAGCATCACCAGGCGCTGGCGCCGCTCGGCGCGCTCCGCCTCCTCGCGGGCCTGGGCCTCGCGCAGGGGACGGAGGGCTTCGGACATCCCCGAGGGGCGCACGGCGGGCGTCTCGACGGGGGTGTCGTGGGGGGGCTCCACGTCGGCGATCGCCGCCTTGGACACGGTCGTGGAGGGCTCCTCCGTCGGATCCGGCGGGGCCACCATGGTGACGGGCACCGGGACGCGCTCGCTGGTGCGCGAGGCGGAGGCGACGGCCCGCGGGATGCCGTTGTTCGACGTCACCCGGCGCACGGAGGCCGAGCTCGCCGAGCGCGCCCCCCCGCTACTCCCCTGGCTGGCGGGACGGGGGATGGCGGGGCGGCTGCTCGAGCCGCCCGTGCCCGGCGGCGTCCTCAACACGGAGCGCTGGCCGGAGTTGGTGGAGGGGCCGGGGCGACTGCCGCCCGTGGGGGGCCGCACCCGCACCCCGGTGGGCTCGCCCAGGGGCTGCGCCTGCCAGGCGGCGAGCATCTCCATGAAGGCGGGCGTCACTTCAATCCGGCGCCCCTCGGCGGTGAGCTCCTCGGCGAAGAGGTGGCCCAGCAGTTGCGCGAGCAGCACGGGCGAGAAGCGCGGGTTGGCCGAGTAGAGCTGCTCGCGCAGCGCCTCGGAGAAGGCCTGGGCGGTGGGGTAGCGCGCCTCGCGATTCAACGCCATCGCGTTGCCCATCACCGCCTCCAGCTCCGGGGAGATGGCGGGGTTGAGAGCCGAGGGCCGCGCGTAGTCGCCCTCGAGGATGCGCGGCAGCACGGCGGCGAGCTCGCCCTCGTAGGGGCGCCGGCCGCACAGCATCTCGTAGAGCACCACGCCGACGGCGAAGATGTCCGAGCGCGCGTCCAGGTCCTGCTGGCCCCGGGCCTGCTCGGTGGAGAAGTACGGGTACTTGCCCTTGAGGGTGCCGGGCGAGGTGCGCGCCTCCACCACGCTCGTGGCCTTGGCGATGCCGAAGTCGATGACCTTGACCTGGCCTTCGTAGGAGATGAGCACGTTGTCCGGCGACACGTCCCGGTGGACGAGCCCCATGGGCTGGCCGTCCTCGCCCACGTGCCGGTGCGCGTAGTCCAGCCCGTCGCACATCTGGCTGGCGATGTGCAGCGCCAGGGGTAGCGGCAGCCCCGGCATCCCCGCCTTCTGCGCGCGGCGCAGCAGCTTGGACAGCGGCTGGCCGTGGACGAACTCCATGGCCAGGAAGAACTGGCCGTCGATCTCTCCGAAGTCGAAGACCTGGGCGATGTTGCTGTGCGTGAGGCCCGCGGCTACCCGCGCCTCGCTCACGAACATCTCCACGAACTCGGGGTCGTCGGCGAAGTGGGGGAGGATCTGCTTGATGACCACCGGCTTGGTCACCCCCGCCGCGCCCTTCATGCGCGCACGGAAGGTGATCGCCATCCCGCCCGCGGCGAGCTTGGAGACCAGTTCGTACTTGCCAAACTCCCGGGCTTCGTTGGCGGCCACGATGCGCGTCGCGATGAAAGGGGGAAGCGGAGCATACTCCGCTTCGGTCAAAAGTCCCGAGGGGGTCTTTCCCGGGGTGGTCCACGCACCTACACGGTGCGTGGCCTGCGAATCTGGAAGGGAACGTTCTATCCTGAAACGCGCCGGGTGGGCAGCCCGGGGGGTGGAACGGCCGGACCGCCTGGAAGGGTAGGGGCTTCAATGATGGCGCGGAGTCGCAGGTGCCTCCCCTGGGGGCTGATGGTGCTCGCCCTGGCGGTGTCGCCGGGCGGAGCGGTGGCTCGGGCGGAGGCGCCGCCGGTCACGGAGGCCAGGCCCACGGACGTGCCGAGCGCGGCCGGGCTCACCCCGGTGGCGCCCGGACAGGAGGGGAGCGCGGGGCTCGCGCCGCCTGCTGGGACGCTGGAGGCTCGGCCTGCCTTCACCGTGCTGCCCGCGGCCGTCTCCCTGGGGCCCGGCCTGCTGCTGCACGGACTGGGGCCGCTCGTGGCGGGGGACACCCGGACGGCGGGGCGGCTGTTCCTCCTGGAGGGCACGGGCCTCGGGATGGTGATGGCGGGCATGGTGCCGATCGCCCTGTCCGGGGCCTCGCGCCGCATCATCGGCCCGCTGTACGCGGTGACGATGACGGGCGTGGGCCTCTTCTCCATCTCCACGCTGTCCAACCTCTACGGCGCGGTGGCGCCCGCGTTCCCCCCGGGCGTGGCGGCCCAGCGCCTGCCCCCGCTCGAGCTGGAGCTGGGCTACCAGCACGTGTCGGACCGGACCTTCAGCTACCGGCACTTCGTGTCCCTGGGCGCGCTGGCGCGGCTGGAGCGTGTGCGTCTGGAGGCCGGGGCGAAGCTGTCGCCGGACGATGGCAACCTGCGCGTGCGCGTGGGGGGGGCGTACCGGCTGCTGGGTGCACCCGAGGGGGCGCGTGGGGGCGCGGATGGCTCGGCGCTGGACCTGGAGGCAGCGGCGCTCGCGCACCGCTACCCCGCCGAGGGCTTCACCCTGGCCGGTGGTGAGCTCTTCGTCCGGGGCCGCTACGACATGGCGCGCTTCAGCCCGAGGACGGCCGGCTCCTTCGCGGAGCTGGGCGTGGGGCTGGCGATGCAGCGCTACGTCTACGAGGGGCCGGTGGACGACAGCCTCTTCGACTCGCTCCTCTATACCTTCGGCTACGGCGTGTACCTGGGGCGCGGCGGACCCTTCCGGGGCGAGGCGCTCTTCTATTACGAACACCGCAAGGACGACTTCCCGGGCGGCATCCGGCGGTTCGGGGGCGTGCTGGGGTACTTCGGGCTGCGCGGGCGCGTCCTGCTCACCGAGCGGTGGGGCGTGTCCACGGATCTGCAGGCGGGCTCGGCGCTGGTGGGCCGGGTGTCGCTCGTCTACGCGCTGGGAGGTGTGCGGTGAGGAACAGGGGCCTGGGAGTTGTCGTGCTCGCACTGCTGGCCGGGGGCTGCGCGCAGCAGGTGGAGACGCGCGCGGTGAAGGAACTGCGGGTGGGGCAGGCGGAGGTGGGCGGGGTGGCCTTCACCGTGGAGGACGGGCTGGCGGCGGTGCGCAAGCAGGAGCCGGGCACGCTGACGCTGTGGGGCTCGGCGCCGGCGTTTCATGTGCGCGCGCTGGCCTCGTCCGGGGCCACCGAGTCCTGGACGGTGGTGGTGCGCAACGCCATGCCGGACGCGGAGCTCACCGCCATGGTGGGCGATGAGCCGCAGGTGGTGGATGCAGTGCCCGGGCTACAGCCCACGGTGAAGACGTGGAAGGTGCGGCTGCCGGCGGGCGCGGAGGCGCGGCTGACGGTGGCGCCTCCGCTGTGGGACCAGTCGGCGCCCTTCCGCTTCGCCGCGCTCGCGGACGTGCAGGAGGCCCTGCCGCGCGTGGGCGACATCTACCGGCGCATCAACGCGGACCCCACGCTGCGCTTCATCTTCTTCTCGGGGGACCTGACGGAGACGGGCACCGTGGAGCAGCTGGAGGAGTTCCAGTCGCGCCTGCAGGAGTCGCGCATCCCCCTGTTCGCCACACTGGGCAACCACGAGCTCCTCAACCCCGACCCGCGCTACCTCGAGTACTTTGGCCGGGGCAACCTGCACTTCACCTACCAGGGCGTGCACTTCACGATGATCGACTCGGGCAACGGCTCGTTGGACCCGAGGGCCGAGGAGGCGCTGGACGGGTGGCTGGAGGCGGGCCAGAACGCGGTGCACATCCTGGGCACGCACATCCCCATCGTGGACCCCATCGGGGTGCGCAACGGGGCCTTCGCCAGCCGCAACGAGGCGGCCGCCCTGCTGGCGAAGCTGGCGCGCGGGAGGATGGACCTCACGCTCTACGGCCACGTGCACTCGTACTACTCCTTCTCCAACGCGGGGATTCCCTCGTTCATCTCGGGAGGCGGCGGCGCCATCCCCGAGCAGTTCGACGGCGTGGGGCGGCACTTCCTGGCCGTGGAGGTGGACCCGGCCCAGGGCGTGCGCACCGTGTCGCTGGTGCGCGTGGACTGAGCCTCGGGGTCCGTCCCCGGGTGGACTCCGGATGTAGGGGTCCCCACCCCCATGTGGGGAGTCATCCCCGCCGGGCGTCGCTGAGGCGTCGGGACGTGAACGCGGCGCGAGGCCGATAAATCGGCTCCGCGGCGTACCCCCTTGAAATGGCACTGAACATCTGTGCACATGGTGGGCACCACGCGGGACACGCTGCTCGCTGGAGGGGAGCCCAGACCATGTTCGACACGACCGAAAACGATCCCATCTCGCCCGCGATGCGGGCACTGCTCGAGGTGTTCTCCACGGACCTGTCCGAGGTGAAGTTCCCGGACGTGGACGCGGAGGTGTTGGACGAGGCCGCGGCCCGGGTGAAGGCGCAGGCCGAGGCGGTGGCCCAGGCGCAGGCGGCGCTGGAGGCGGCGCGCCAGGCGCTGGGCGAGAGCCAGGAGGCGCTGCTGCAGAAGGGCCAGCGGGCGCTGGCGTACGCGCGCGTGTTCGCCGAGGAGGACGTGGCGCTGAGCACGAAGCTGGAGGCCATCAGCCTGCCGCGCGCGGCGCGCAAGCTGGCGCGTCCGGACGGCGTGGCCCCCGAGGTCGTCGCGCAGAACGACGAGTCCGCGCCGAAGCGCCGGGGCCGTCCGCCCAAGTCCCGCCCGAGCGCCCCGCTGTTCGCCGATGGCAGCTCGCCCGAGGCCCTCGCCGCCGCCACCGAGTCGGCCGAGGCCCCCGTGGCCGCGCGTCCCGCGGCGGCCTGAGTCGCGGGCTTCCGGTTGCACCAACTCCGTCCGGCCTGGAACTCCTCGGGGGCTCCAGGCCGGCTTTATTTTTGATGGGCGCGCGGGAACTCACATAAGAGGAGTCGCTTGCTGGCCTCGCGAGGAGGAGCCCGGATGCTCGGTGAGCTGAAGCTGGAGGAAGTGGGGCCGAGCCCTCGGCTTTCGTTCTCGTTCGGTCCGCGCCTCAACCTGCTGACCGGTGACAACGGCCTGGGGAAGAGTTTCGTGCTTGAGCTGGCGTGGTGGGCGCTGGCTCGGAACATGGACCCAGTGCCAGCGTTGCCCA